>JACRKF010000051.1 GCA_016219865.1 Candidatus Woesearchaeota archaeon
GCAGTTTTTCAGAGGACAAAAAGAGAACAGGATGGAGATTTGCTCAAAAAAAAGAAGAAAGAATAGAAACAGCTTATGGACTTACAACAGCATGGCACAATTTATTTTGGTTAGGCTCATAGTTTACTGTCCCACAGCCAAAAGAATAAGAGAAGTATATAAATTAGATTATTTAATGCAGTATTTCTTGAACGAACGAAGTGAGTTCGGAAATACTGACTTAGAACCTAAACATATATAAACATCCAAATCAAAGAATTCTTTATGCGCGGCACAATTATATTTACAGTAATAACTGCAATAAACAAAGAAGTTCAGAAAACAGAAGCAGAAATAGTTAAACCTACAAAAAGCGTGCCAAGTTATGAAGAATACTTCCCAAGATTTAAGAAGATCATTGATCCAATTGAAGAGAATATAAATAATAGAAAAGTTACTTTCATTATAAAGACATTTAATGATGACAATTTAGTAATTGAAGCTATTACTGAGATGAATGAAGAAAAAGCCAACAAGATACATGAATTAAAAAGTGCCTTATTTAATCGCTGCAAAGAAATAATCCAAGAATATAATCCAAGCATTTTCTTTGAAGAATATATTTTTTTCTGCATAAGTGACTACGATATGACTGACAGATTTATCAAGAAAAAGAGCGCAATGATAGCTTCATTATTAAAAGATGAAACAGCAGAATTGACGCAAAAAGAGATACAAGAGACAATCTCATCACAAATACGATATGCAAAGAATGATATCAATATCATTGAATGGGATGGCGCATTTTTGCTTGACAAAAAAAAACAATTCAAAGATACAATTGCAATCCTTGAACTTGCAAATATTCAATTGCTTAATCTAAGAATTCTTGATAATAAGCTTCAAGAAGAATTAATAAAGATAAAAGACATCACTCACAAAGCTTCATTTCTGCAGATATTCACAAGATCAAAAGATTTGCATTACCTGATCAGAATGCGTACAAAAAGTTTATTGGAATTTGATGCAATTGAGAACTCACTTAAATTATATGGTGATTGGTATAGCGCTAAAGTATACAGCATTGCTGCAAAAAAGCTTTACATTGAAAAATGGAAAACAATTGTAGAAAAGAAATTAGACACAGTCAGAGAATTATATACAATGATCGCCCAGAGAACATCTGAATCATACAATCTGTTGTTGGAGTTCACAATTGTACTGCTGATTATATTTGAGATTGGATTAGCATTTTTTAGGTTATAATGCTGGACATAAATAAGTCATACGATTGTTTTTTATTGTTTTTATGGAGGAAATTTTTCATGATGAAACTCATAGGACCAAGAGAAACAGTGCTTGTAACAAGCAAAGCGCATGTTGAACATTTTGGAAAACGATTAGAAAAAGAAGATATACTTGCAGTTGACTGGCACATGCCTTGTTCATTAGAACCATTTACTTATGCAATTGCAATAAACAAAAAACATTTCTCACATAAATTAATACTGCATGGCAAAGCATTTATTGTTAATATAATACCTAAAGAATTAGAACAGCAAGCTTTATTCTGCGGAACGCATTCTGGAGAACATGTTGATAAGTTCAGAGAAACAAAGTTAACAAAAATAGAATCCAACCATATTGATTGCGTGAAGATAGCAGAAGCTTTAGGTTGGATTGAATGCGAAGTAATGCATGCAATAGACATACATGATCATACATTGTTCATAGGAAAAGTAAGATACTTTGAGATGAAAAGAGAAGCAAAGAGATTATATCATATAAAAGATAATGAGTTTACTACAGTATTTCCGAGTTCGTAGACTCACACAGGAAATACTTGCATCTTAAAAAACATTACAGCTGTTCTCTAGGTATTTCTAGATTATCAAAATCACCATCATTACTTACTATTGAAGAACAGTTATATAATAATGCTGTTGTATAGTGGATAAGATCAAATATTTCCAATTGATTATATTTTTGTTGCCTCTTCAATGCTTCAAAAAATAGAAATATATCAAGATTTACTATCAAGAGATTATCTTTTTTGAAAAGACTTTTAGTAACATTTCGCGCATATTGTTGATTTACAATCACACGCAATTTTGTATATACTTCAACCAAAACAAGCGTATTGATAACACATTGTTCATTATGAATAATATTGATGCATTCTTCACTCTTACTATTATTAGTAAAAGCATAGATTAGAACATTAGAATCAATAAATTTCATTTGATATTGCAACCTCTCCTAAATAATTCTTTTTCAAAAATTGCATCAAGTTGCTCAGTTGTATAATTATGCTTGGGTAATTTTCTAACATCTGCAAATATTTTATCCCAATCTGGTTTCTCTAATAACTCAAGAGATAATTGATTACCTTTTTCTTCTAAATCAAGTTTCGAACCAATCTTAATATTATATTTTTTTCTCAGATTTGCTGGAATCGTAATCTGATATCCTTTACTTACTTGTAATATTACCATTTTCTAACCTCATGAACCCATTAGCTCATTAAACTATTTAAATTTTCCGAATTTTTATTTTCTGTGTGAGTTTACGAACTCGAAAATAAAAAATAAAAACATTTATATATAACTTCATACATTAGTATACAATAATATATACTAAACTATTTATTAGTTATGTATAATTATAATAATAAAAAGTTTATAATCAAAAAAAGCAGGTGATAGACATGGAAGTAATGGATATAACAAGATTGCGAAAAGTAAATGAATTAGCAAACACATTATCAAGAAACAGATTAGTTTCCAATAAGATGGAAGCAGCTGATTTAGCAAATACATTAGCTGGAAGAAGATCTGAGCAAGAACTGAAAAGAAGTGTCGTAGATAAAAACCAATTCTTAGTGCATGAAGAACAAAAGTTTTCAGAAGTAAAACAATCACCTGCTTTAAACTTAAACTATTGCACAAAAGAGGAATTAAAAGATGAATTAAATAATATGTTTAACAAATTATTATTGCAGCAATCAATTGAGAATGATAAGTTAAAAACTTCTATGTCTGAAACAACAACTGCTTTTGAATCTTCACAAAAAAAACATAAAGAATTGCAGCAAGAATTATTCTCTGTAAAAGAACAATTCACATCATTAAGAAGTGAATATACAGCATTGCGAGATGAATACAACACATTATGGCAGCAATTAAATCAAGCTGTTGAAGAATCTCAACAAATAGAGGAAGAAACAGAAAAAGTTGAAGCAACAGAAAGTGAATATAATTCTGAGAACGCAACATGCAGTGAAGCGCAAGAATATGAACCAACTATCGTTGATGTTTCTGAATTAGATGAATTGCAGCCTGAAACTATAACATTGAATGATCTGCAGGAAGAACAAACAACATACGAACAATTAATGATAGATGATAACAATTTACAGCAAGTGCAAAATATAGAAAATCTTCAAGAAGAATTAATTGTTGAACAACAAAAACAATTGCAGCCACAAGCTGAATTAATTGAAGAACAAGCAAATGTTCAAGAGATGCAAGAAGAAGTTCAACAAGGATATGTTGAACAGCAAGATTTTGCTGAACAACCTTTAGCGCAAGAATTTCAAGAACAAATTGCAGAAGAAAAGAATGAAATGCCAGCATTAAATGATGAATTTATTCTAGACAGCAAAACAGAACAAATACCGCAAAAACAAGAGCAGCAAGTGTTTAATGTATTTGTCAATGAAGATTTAGAAGCAGCTGAAGAACAAAATCACGAAGTGCAACGAAAATTATTTACAAATGGTTCAGCTGCTCCAGAACCAAAAAGAGCATTTCATCATAAAACAGGAGATTTAACATCAGATGATGTAAGTGTTGAAAAAATGTTTTATTATGGAAAATAAAAAAATTTCCCTTAAGGAAATTTTTTTATTTTAGATTAGGCAATCTGGACATAAATATTTGATTTGACATTTCTGTCTCAATTATAGCGATTTATGTATAATTGTATTTATATAATACCATTTCTGATAATAACACAATAAACAAAACAAGTGATTAATATGGGTTATATAAATGCAGAAGGACCAGAGGTTTCAAATCCTCTTAAATATTTTACATTTAATGCACAGATGGATAGATATAGCTCCCCAGGAATAGATTATATTACAAGAATGCAGCAAAATCCAATAAGATTAGATAATCCACTTGACAAACTAAAAGATTTGTTAGGTAAAGATTTTGGCAATTACAATCTAACAAGCAGTTTTTACCGACCTGGAACTAATTTGCCTGGAAAAAGAGATAGTGGAAACAAGTTTTATGATAGATTTTCTCACAGAGAACCACAAATATCAATGCCAAATAGATACACAGCATTAAGTAAGAATTTGAATTATTTACAGGATTAAAGAATATAATAGTATTTGCTGAATGAGTGAAACGAATTCGCAAATACTAAGTAAATACTATTTTACCATTCTACTGTAGATAAATTAACGAAACATTTATAAACAATTTAACTACTCTACAATACTATTAGACTTATACTTAATAGTATAAATGGGGGTATTAGAAAATGAAAGCAAAGAACTTTGGAAAAGTAATTTTATTTTTAGTATTGGCTATGCTGACAACGTATATGGCTGCAGCAAGTGTATTTATTGACAATGGCGCTGTAAGTTTTGTATCTGACGGAACAAAATTAACTGATGCAGTTACAACACAATCATTTGTTTGCCAATGGACTGCATATGGAGATCAATCTACATACAAAACAAATGTAACAATTACAAAAAACGGCGTAACATTATTCAACGAAAAAGATCTTGATAGCAAGAATAATGTTGCAAAACAAAGTGCAAATACAGTTGATCAAAGTATTACTAAAATAGGTGACACTTTTGAATGCGCAGTTATCGCTACTGATGCTAGTACAAGTGTTACTAATAAAGCAACTGTTGTTGTAAAAAACCAAGCTCCAAAGTTCACAGCAAACATCGGCCCATTCACAGTATCAGAAGATTCTGGAGAATCTGTTGCAACTGATATTTCTGGAAAAGTTACAGACAATGACGGCAGTGAAGATACATTAACATTCTCAATATCCTCAGAAGATGTTAATAAAGTTGATTGCGCAGTTTCAGCAGATGGTAAAGCATTAACATTCAAACCAGCAGCTGACTTTTCAAGCACAGATGCAGCAAAATGCAAAGTATTAGTAAAAGATAACGCAGGAGTAACAGATGAAAAAGAGTTCAGTGTTACAGTCAACAATGTAAACGATGCGCCTGCATTCAATACTGCACAAACATTGCCTGCAGCAACAGTTAACCAATCATACACAGTTACAATCTCAGCTAATGACAAAGATGCTAACAAATTAACATTCAGCGTTGATGCAGCTGCTCCAAGCTTTGTCTGCCCTAATGGCGTAAACAACTGCTTTTCAAGCATTACAGACAATTCTGTAGCATTAAGCTTTACACCAACACAAGAAGGAACATTTAACTTTAAGATTAGTGTAACTGATGGATTATCAACAACTACGCAAACATTTGCTTTAACAGTTGGAAAAGCTGGCACAGCAGGACCAAGCTCATCTGGAAGCAACTCAAAATTAGTATTCAAAGACATTGATGCATATGTTGACGTCAAAAAAGAAAAAGACGTTGACGAAACAGGCGGAACAGTTGATGAAGTAAGACCTGGAAGCAAATTAAAAATCAGAGTTGAAGTTGAAAACTTATGGCCTGATTCAGAAAAAGATCACGACATCAGCGATGTTGAAGTTGAAGTTGAGCTAGAAGATGTTGGAGGAGATTCAGATCAAGAAGATGAAACACTGGATTTCAAAGACCTTGATCCTGGTGATGATGATTTTGATGAAGTTGAGTTCAAAATTGCAAATGACGCAGAGGAAGGAACATACGACTTAACATTAACATTAACAGGAACAGATGATAAAGACAATACAAGATATCAAGTGAACAAAACAATCAGCGTGAAAGTTGAAAAAGAAAATCACATGGTAGACTTTACAAAATTCACACTAAGCCCTTCAACAATAAGCTGTTCAAGAACAACAAAATTATCAGTTGAAGTTACAAACTTAGGAGATAATGATGAAGATGTTCAGTTATTGTTAAAGCAAAACAAAGAACTAGGCATCAATGAAAACCTTGAACTGTTTAAGCTTGAAGAAGGAGATGTTGATGAAGATGACACACAATACAAGAAAGAATTTACATTCAATATACCAACAAATGTAAAAGCTGGACCATATGCAATTGAAATGGAAGTTTATTACAATGATGACGAAGATAAAGAAACAGAATCAGCAATCTTAGTTGTTGCAGAATGCGGAGGCGCAACACCAACAACTACAGGAACACAAGCAACTACACCAACAACAACACAACCTGAAAAGAAAACAACAGTTGAAGTTGTAACACCTTCAACACAACCAAGCACGCAAGTGCCAGTAACTACGCCAGTAACAACAGCAACATTGCCATCACAGTCATTTTCTGGCTTTTTTGATGGTTCAGGATACGTAGTATTGCTTGTTGTTGCAATTATTGTTGTAATTGTGATAATTATATTTTTGCTTGTAGCAATTGCAAGACGAAGAGATTAAAAGAGAATTTTGCTTTGCAAAATTCTCCCAATCTGGCAATACGGATAACGGGAATCTTATCAATAGATTTTTTTATTATTTTTATTTTTTTGATCAGCTTTTTATAATAGTTCTAACCTCAGAAGTTTAATAGTGACGGCAATGCCCATTTTCTGATTGCAAATTATTATGGATTTCAGCAAAGTGAGATCTTAGGCGGTGGCATGTATCTGTATGATAATAGTGAGATGACTGTAAAAGAAACATCCCATCAATTTGGTTCTGTGCCGCAAGATATTGCTGAGAAAATCAGCGTTCTTTTTGAAGCAAATCTCAAAGAAAGAGGTTTTCCAGTTACCTCAAGAAAAGTGCAATCGGAATCTGATTTCTCAAATGATAAGAATAAAGAAAGATGGAAAGAATTTGGTTATATGGTTGATGATTCTTAACTGGTTTACTCATAAACCTCTTTCCTATGATCAAAACAATTGATAATTATCTTACATACTATAAAAAGAGAAAACTTTATATAATACTTAACTTAACATAACAGATTATGAACCAAGATGAACATCTGTACAAACTTGAAGGATTACACACAATAGAAACAGCAGCTGAAAAACTCAACATTACACGACAGTCTGCGCTAAACCTTCTGGTAAAACTAAAAAAACAAGAATATGCTACTGTGCAAGGCGCTGGCAGGAAAAAGCGATTGTACACAATTAGCATGAGAAAACAGCGCAAACGCGATATTGGAATGTTTGATATCATCAACAAATATTCACCGCATATGAAAATAAATCCGTGGTATGACCATCAAGTGCATGGTGTCTATACAGTAGAAGATGCATTGATTGATGCAATTGAAACAAAAAGTTTTAGGATTATCTTAGCAAGTTTGCATTTATTTAAACACATCAAAGATTGGCCAAAACTCTATAAACTTGCAAAAGAAAAAAGCAGCTGGCAGAAAGTTGGAGCATTGTATGATGTAGCCAGAATGTTTATGAAAATCAGGAAAATGCCTGAGAGATATAGGGGTAGTAAGTGGAAAACCTTAAGCTGCCTTATACCACCTTATGAAACAAAAGAGAAAGAATTTTATAGTATCAGAGATAAATGGAAAATAAACATACCATTCAGATTTGGAGATCTTGGAGATACGATGCCATGGTTAACATTCAAGAACAAACAAACTTATTCCAATTAATAGCAAATAACATCACAAAAAACATAAAGTGTTATGCATTTGGCGGCACTGCAATGATGTATTATGGTTATAAAGATGAGACTAAAGATATTGATATATTATTTGTTGATGAGAATGAAAGAAGTGAATTTATCAGCGCAATACAAAAAATAGGATATCGAGAGATCAGTGCAATAAAGATATATGTGCCTGAGAAATTGCGAGACAAATATAAGCCGCTTATGTTTGTGCTTGGTGAAAGCAGATTTGATGTTTTTGTAAAGAAAATATTTAAGACAGTACTTAGTGAGAAAATAGTTGAGGATAAATATGCTATGCATGAGTATAGAGGTAAATTTACTTTTACAGTCAATGTTCTCAAAACAGAACATATTGTCATGCTTAAGTCAGTAACAGAAAGGCAAAAAGATCTTGATGATATTAAATTAATCCTCAAAAAAGATAAGCACTTCAACTGGCAATACCTTATCGATGAAGCAATCTGGCAGTATCAGCATGGTGATTCTTGGGTAATTTATGATCTTGAAAAAACAATCAAGGAGCTGCAGAAATATATCTTTATTGAGCAGAAATATCTGCAACAGTTGTATGATGCAGTAAAAACAGAACCAATACTCAAATCTTATCCAACAAAATCGTAAATCTTTCAATCCTTTCTAAATTATCCAACAATTTCTTATTCGCTTCATCTAATAGAAACAACAAATATTTATCATTAACCCAAAATTTACTGTATTCTCCAATTGGCGCATCCAATCTATCGACGCCATTAACTTCAATCATTATCCTTTTTTTTGCAGAAGTTATTCCACCTCTCTTAAATCCAACACTTCGCGCAATATTCAGAAATTGTTCAGCATCTTCAATAGTTTTTGCGCAGACATGAAGAATTAATGGTTCATAACGCAGCCAGATTATCCCCTTTGAGAACTTTGCAAAATTATGTTTATTGTAATCTTTATGCAAATTCCCTATTGTCCGAATTGCCTGATGAGGAGAATTTTGCAATTTTGCAAAATTCTCTTTTGCTTTGTTTTCTTCCAAATATTTCTTAAAGCTAAGAATAACTTGCTTAACATCAACTTCTTTATGGCTGACAACTATCCATTCATTATCGCATTTCTTTGAAGTTATTGCTTGAAACAAGATAATTCTGCCTGCGCAAGAACTTGTTGTATATAAATAATTTTTTTGATTAATCAAAAAAACTAATTCTTTAACTTCAGTATCAAGAAAGCCTTTTTTGGATTTATCTTTTATATTCTGCTCTTGCTTTTGCAATTCTTGCAGATACCTTTTCTTATCAGCTTCAAAGCTCATAAGACATAGAGAAAGCTTAACATTTATAAATTATTATCATTTTCTTAAAGTATTTTCCGAATTCGCTTTACTCATCCAGGAAAATACTAAAGGTGTTGAAAATGAATATAGAAAAGATTAGTGGAATTGATGGAATAATTACAACTGAGAAATTGTTTGATAAAGCTATTTCATTATCAAGACAAAGACAATTAGATGCAACTGCAAGAAAAACGCTGGCAATTGAATTACTTATTGAAGAAAGTCAATATTTCTTAGCTGATGGCAAATTAAAGAATGCATTATCAGTAGCAAAAGATATTCTTGGAAAAAGATTAGATTGCACAAAGAAAGTTGCTGATATAATATATCCTATTCTGCTTACTGATTTATTGCAATCAATATTTGATTACAACAACAATAGAAAATTAACTGTGATGGATGATTCTGCAAAACAACAAGAATATGCAGAAATTGCAGAAAAACTAAAAGAATACGTTATCCCTTCATTAAGCTGTTTTAACAACAATAACAGTCCAATATTCACAGCAATTGCGCACAACTACCATGGATTAGCTGCAAGAAACGCAGGCAATAAAGAAGAAGCAAAGCAAGCATTTGTTGAATCTATAAGAAATTGCCAAGATATGATGCAAACACGTGACAAAAATGAAAAAGGATTATTTTGGTTGATGTATTCTTCATTTAACATGGGCAGATTATTAATTAATGAAGGAGATCATACACAAGGAACTATGCTACTCAGAAATTCTTTAAATCAACGCAGAATGTTATATGAGCAAAACGCTGGCAAATACGAGAATCCAAATCTATTTGAAGGTCAATATGGAAAAGCTTGCACAGAATTAGCTGTGCAATTGCTTAAACAAGGCAACTTCGATGCAACTGGAAAAAAAGAAGAATTTGAAGCAATGATTGCTGAAGCAGATAAAATATATTCAACTGAAAGACTAGATTCTTCATATACATTCAGAGATTATGCTCGAATGAAGATTCTTATATTTGAGCATGCAGTGCAACATGGAACTGAAACAACCATTAATCCATTTGTATTATCTATGAAAGCGCTGACAGCTAACCTATTGCCAACTGCTCCTGCCTGGAAAGAAGAAGATTTAGAATTATTTAGAAAATATGCCAGAGGAGCAATGCAGAGAGAATTAAAAAGTATTGATTAATTATTTATTTTTCTCAATTAATTTTATATTTTATTTCCTCCCACTTAATTTTCTCATAACATCAACAAACTCCTGCGCTTCTTCAGCTAATTGCTGATACTCCTTGCCATCAATTGATTTTCTTTCTCTATGAAGAATCTCACGAGATAATTGATACATCTTTTCCATTGTTGCTGGATACTTTTTATTAATCTTTCCAGTTTTAACAAATCTTTCATATAATATAGAAGATATTTCTCGCGGCGATGCTGGAATTTCACCTAAGTGCATCACAGCTGCATGACTCGCATCAATTGCAGCCCAATATAAATCAAGTGTTGCTTGAATAATATGCCCTTTGGAAGTTAACATCGAAGAAGAAGATCTGTTAAAATACGAACTAACACTCTCCGGAGTTGGGCGTATTCTTCCTTCAAATAAAAGCAGCTGCATAGGATAAATAAATCCAGTATCAATCAATGCAATTCCGCTTCTTAAGATATTAATGCCTATTGGATCGCCAACACGCATGTATTCCCAAAAACTGGTAATACGCAATGTTGTAATATGCAATCTTTTTGATGTTTCAACTGCAATTCTTTCTGTTACTACACGATAAACTTCAATTATTTCAGGAGTTAGATAGAATGATACATTGTCTACAATAATAAGAATATCAATATCTCCCTTAACATAAGGATTATTTGAAGCTTGATTAGCTTTATCTTGATTAAATGTTTGATGAGGTGATGAATAAGGTTGTGGAATCAGATGACCATGCTTATCATGCATTATCTTATTCTGCTCTGCTGGATTTTGCAGTGAGTTCTGCAAAAATTGATTAGCAGCAGATTGTTGACTTGTTAATGTTTCTTTAATCTCTTTCAAAAATGATTTATGCTTTTCTTCTGGATCTGAAACCTCATTCAATTGCGGAGCAATCTCAGAAGTTTTTGCAGATTCACCGCCAAAAATCATAATTGCTTTGATAAATGCCCCAAACTCTTTATAGATCTTTGTAGCAAAAGTTCTAGCTGTGTCATAATCTTCAGAGCTATACTTCGATTTAAATGGATTATCTCTTCGTTGTATTTGCGCTTTCATGTGCTACCCGATTCCCCTTATTGTTTTTTAAGAAGTATTGTATATAAAACTTTATTACCTTTTAGGAATGGTAAATCAGTATATCAGTTGTTGAGTTTTATTTTACAACGCCATTATATATTTTACTTAAAACATTGGAATATAACGAAGATTATTCTTAAATGCAATTCTAGTGATTATTTTTGTGTTAGGATTTATAGTTATATTAAGATCACCTTCTAAAATAATACGAAAGTTTTCTTGATATATATAAGGATAAGCGCCAATTTCAAAGAGTGATGCAGCTAATGCATAGATTGTTTTTTCATTAAGAAAAGATATGCAATATCTGAGTATCCTTCTATTTTCATTTTCTTCAAGGATTATTCTTTTTGCCTCAAAAAAACCTTGCAGAAATGATATTCTTTCGCTATCAGAAAAAATATATGCAGAATCAGGATTAGTAAATTCATTTTCCAGGATATAATCAAGTGTCTTAACAAATTTCCTGTTATAAATTCTAATTCTCTTTCCAGTAATATTAAGATCATTGCTTGTAATTAATTTTACAGCTTTTCTAACTCTTTTTTTCATTTGTTTATTAATAACAAGAATATAAGCAATTGCAATTCTTTCTTGTTTGCTTTTTGGAATAATAATCTCTGACTCATCATTCTTATTGTCATATATTTTATCATTATCAAATATATTGCTTAAATCAATTTCATCGCCTTCTTCATCATCCAAAATTCTTTCAAGTTGCAACATTCCCCACCTTAAGACAAGGAAACAGAGATATCTTTTTAAAGGTAGCTTCCAATAAACAAAGAAATATGGATAATAATGAAAAAAGCATGGAAAAAACCAACTTAGAATTAGTCTTAGAAAACAAGATCAAACCAATTTTAAAAGATGCAGCTATAAAATATTTAGGGGTAACAATTGATAAGCTCAACGAAGACATTAGTATGAAAATTTCTAAGCAGGCAACAGTTGATATTAAACCAAGTTTTTCATTAAAATACAAAGATGCAAAGAAAAAGTATAAAAAAGAATATCTGGAAAAAGTGCTTAAGTTAAAATTAGGCAACATCAGTGAAGCAGCAAAAGTAGTGCACACTGATAGAAGAAGCATTCATAGATTAATTCAAGACTTTCATATAGATATAAAAAAGATAAAACATGAACTAGTAAAACCATATTCTATCAAAGTTTCAACAATAAATTACGCATTGGAAAATACATTGGATAAATACAAAGAGATAATTCACCCAAAAAGATTAGAGACGATCTACAAAAATCTTGGTTTAATTGCAGACGATATTCTTAAAGAGCTTCCTGAAACTCCAGCAACATTAAAAGAAGCAGAAGATGAATTTGATAAAGAATATTTAAAACAAAAATTAACAGAGAACAACAATAATGTGTCATTAACAGCAAAAAGAATCGGATTGCGCTATGAAACTCTGCATCGGAAAGCGAAAAGATTGGGGATATGCTAATAGTATCAAAAACTATCAAATACCCATTTCCAGAATGAAGCAAATTCAATATGCCCATTATCATATTTTCTAATATCTTTATCACCAAGATATAAAACAAGCGATTTTTTTACATTATATTTATTCATGAATAATTTTAATGTATTTAATTCTCTCTCTTCAACCACCTCTTTGTTCTTGACTTCAATAGGCATGATATTTTTTCCGTCAATATTTAGAAAATCAATTTCTTTATCTAAATCTCTCCAGTAATATCTTCCATCTATTGTGCTTAAGACAAAAGATTCTAGGATCTTGTCATTATTCTCACCATAGCAATATGCAAGATTCCACCAATAAGGATAAACCCTCTGTAATTTTCTGCTTGTTGATAGTGTGCTTGGCCTGTAATTCTTAACAATCCTAATCAAATAACAGAACTCAAGATAAAAAATATGCGTATAGAGTGTGTTCTTGCTTATCCTTAAGCTTTTTGATAGATTATCATAATCAAGATAGAACCCTGGCTCGCTGTAAAATAAGTTGAGGAGATTAAACAATAACTCCTTGTTAATATTATTAAATCTCTCAGGAAGGTCTGATTTGATAATCTTATCTATAATTGTTGTCCTAAGGTAATCTTTAATAACTAATTCATTATCCCAACTGATAGTTTCAGGAAAACTTCTCAATAGATAAGAAGAAAACTCATTTTTTATCTCTTTGAGATATAATACATCATTCTTAATAATTTTATCTTTACCTTTCAACTCCAAAAACTCTTTGAAACTCAATGGAGTTATATTGATGAGAAAATATCTCCCCGCAAGATTCTTTATAGCTTCTTCTTCCAGATTAATGCTACTTGATGAAGAGATATAACATTTTATATTTGGACATGCATCATAAATCAATTTCAACTCAGCCGCCCATTCTTTAAGTTTGGTTATCTCATCAAAAAAGACTGAAATTTTTTCGTTCTTATAATCTATGCCAGTTAACTTTTTATAACTTTCAAGAATATCCATTAAACTATCAACATCTTTATCAAAACTAAAATAAAAAATATGTTTAGCATCGATTATAGGAAGCAGCTCTTTTATTGTCTGATATAAAAGAGTTGTTTTTCCAACTCTTCTTAATCCAGTAAGAATGATTATTTGTTTATATCTTTTAAATTCTTTGATTTTATAAAAAGAGTTTCTTTTATATTGTTTAGCAAGCTCCTCACTAACTGTTTCATCTTCCCACCATGGATTAAGCAATCTTATAGTATCGGTTATAGTTGACATAAGTATTGTAATGAGAACTAATATTTAAAGCTTTCGTTCTATCTAGAGAACGAATAATAATGACAATTTTGTCTCATTTAGTAGTATTCCTTATTAATGATATTTCAATAAAGCTATGTGATACTGACGAATTAAAAAGAATCCATGAATTATTTGGCGGCAAATGGGAAAGTTCAATACAAGGATTTTCAGTCAACAAAACTCGACAGATATTTGTCAAAAAGTCTGATTTAGACAAAGTTATGCTAGTTATTGGCCACGAAATTGGACACGTTTTATCTCATGCATTGCCAAACAAACAAGATGAGGAAGCAAAAGCATTTGCATTTGAAATGGCATGGATGAAAACAATTGTTGAACAAGATATTGCAAACTTAAAAGAAAACATCGCAATTGATTTTAAGCCTGCAAAAAATGGCTTGCATGATATATCATTTAATTTTGTCAGCAAGATAATTTCTGCAGGCAAAAAAGCATTAGATGTTTATCAAGAATTGATGTATGGAATTCTAAGCTTAGAATAAGACAATTAATATTCAAAAGGATTATCAGAAAACTCTGTTTCAATACTTTTAATTGAATCACTTAATTTTAAAATCTCATTAACATCATTTACAGTAAAATCAGTTCTTATACGATGCAATAAATAATTAATTACAAACTGCTGCATATGAGCCAGTGCGCTAATAGGATTAATAGAACCATATAGCACATTAACATGAGATATTTGTTTTGAGATAAAATTATCATCTGTTATTCCACTATTGATTAACTGAGAAATAAATATATCTTCAACAAACAAATGATTTAGATGACCATTATCATGAAAAGCGCTATTAAATAAATAAGTATCCCCAGAAATCCGATTCAAATAACATAAATCCATAGCGCCATATTGCTTGCAGATATTTGAACCAAACATAAACGAATCTACAGAATCAGCCAATAATAGATTAACTTTTCCATGATTAGATGCCATTCCAGACGCAACAACACTTCCTTTTACATCATAAAGAATGACTGAATTAACACTGCCATTATGACTGGCAATATTGCTTAATACATCACTGCTGTTTTTGCCAGTTTCTCCAAAGTGTTTAAGAATAATTGTATTAACACTGCCACCATACGAACCAGCGCATGCTAACACTTCATTTCCTTTGCAGTTTTCTAAAATAATTACATCAGCTTTCTGAACATAATGAAATAAATAATCCATTGTAACATCTTTTAGATGCATAATTGTTCTTTTTCCTTGTTGTTCATTTTTTTCTGTTAAAATATGCAGCAATGCTGAAGTGTAAAGTGCAAAAACAGGATTAGAAGAACCAGCTGAACTTTTTAGAGTAATCAATTTAGCAATATCATCCTCACTAAAAAAAGTTAAATCTCTGTTTAACAAATCTTTGTAAATAGTTTTATATAAGAAATGCAGATTTTCATCAGAATATTCTTTATTAAATGAATAATATGATAACTGAGATAAATAATTCTGTGTAATCTCATTACCAACACTAACTAATGTTTCTAATGAACTAACCACAATATTATTGCCCCCTATAAGTTATTAAAATAAACAAAATTAGGTTGTAGAAACAAGTATTAATTTATAAAACTTATGCTGATTTAACGACTAACTAATAGTTAAATGTAATTAATACACCTAAAGTTCAGAATAAACAAATTATTCGTTCTCTCAGAAAACGAAAGATATTGAATTAAAAGAGGATGGCATAACTCTGGTACCATTATGGAAATTTTGTTACGATGGAATAAAATAATATCCTATGAAATATTGCGCGACTATACTCTCGAATAAACTCTAAACTTCTCACCATCAACAACTTCTTCACACTCAAACTTCAAACCTTCAGGAAAGAA
>JACRKF010000052.1 GCA_016219865.1 Candidatus Woesearchaeota archaeon
CAGTTTTTCAGAGGACAAAAAGAGAACAGGATGGAGATTTGCTCAAAAAAAAGAAGAAAGAATAGAAACAGCTTATGGACTTACAACAGCATGGCACAATTTATTTTGGTTAGGCTCATAGTTTACTGTCCCACAGCCGTCAATTTCGATATCTTAATAAATTCCAATATTATTAGAAATAAGATGTTAAGCAAATCACAGCTCGCAATTCAATTATCAAGATTATTGCTTTTTGAAAACCCAAAAATAGACAAAGAGCAATATCCAACTGATTCTGAGATTGCAGCAGATCTATTATGGCATGCATATATGCTTGGTGATATTGAAGATAAAACAATTGCTGACCTTGGTTGCGGCACAGGTGTTCTTGGAATTGGCGCATTATTGCTTGATGCAAGGAATTTAATTTTTGTTGATTCTGATCAATTAGCGCTGGAAAAATTAGAAGAGAATCTAGCAGCAATAAACGTCGCAAAAAAGAAATATAAAATAATTCATAAAGATATTAACTATCTTCTTAAAAAAGATTTCACAGGAAATCTAATTGCGCAAGTTATAATTCAGAACCCGCCATTTGGAACAAAAATAGAGAATGCTGACAAATTCTTTCTGCAAAAAGCATTTGCAATTGCTCCAATTATTTATTCATTTCATAAATCATCAACAAAGAGATTCATAGAAACAATTGCAAAAAATCATAATTATACAATAACGCATGAATTCAAATATCAATTCCCATTAAAACAAACAATGAAGATACACAAAAGCAAGATAAAGCGTATTGAAGTAAGCTGCTTTAGGATGGAAAAAATACTTTCTAGTTAATCACTAGTTTTGTTCCTGTTTGACTTTCCCAAGCACTTGTATCTCAAATGTGATTGTATGTCCAGCTAATGGATGGTTCATATCAAGTGTAACAGTTTCATTATCAAACTGCGTAATAACTGCTTGAAACTGAAATCCTTGTTGTGTTTTTACAGAAATAACTTTTCCTTCTGCTACTTCAATCTCTGCTGGCAAAGCATTTCTAGGAATAACTTGTTTTAATTCTTCATTGCGATATCCAAAAGCATTGTCTGGGGCAATTTGAAAAGCTCTTCGTTCACCAACATTCATTCCTTCAACTGCAACATCAATGCCTGAAAGAACTTGTTTGCTGCCTACAGTAAATTCAATCGGCTTATCTTTTGGCGTATAATCAAAAATAGTCCCATCTTCTTTTTTTGCGACATACAGAATCCTTATCCTGTCGCCTTTTAATACAGTATCTGCCATTGTTTTGAGGAAGTTGTTTGTTTTATAAAGTTTATTATTTCATTCAATAATTATCTTTTTTAGTTCTTGGATATTTTCAAAATCTTTATCTCTTGTTACAAGAGTCATATTATGTGAAATGATGATGCTTGCTATCAATAAATCAGAAAGTGAAAAGTTAATCCCTTTTGATCCGTATTTATATTTAAGTTCAGCTAAAACTGCTGCAGTTTCAGGTGTTGATTGTAAGATTTGAAAATCTCTTATAAATTCAATTGATCTTCTTATATTTTTATGGCTTCTTTCTTTAATTCCAAACAAAAACTCAAATTCAGTGATAAATGTTATCTTTGCAGGATTTGGATTAAGCATCGATAATATCTTCAATTTTTCAATAGTACTCATTTTCTTTTTCTGAAGGTCAATTATTATTGAAGTATCAAGAACATAACTCATACCCTAAACCCGTATTCTTTTCTTATTCTTTTTGTTATTTTTTCTATTTCATCGGCTTCTTTATCTGAAATAATCTTTTCAGCGTTTAATATTTTATTCCAAAACTTTGTTGACCTATGCTCATAATTCTCGATCATATCTCGTAATAAACGCGCCATCGTTACTCTATTTTTAACAGAGAGATTTCTAAATCTAATCCATGTTTCATTATCAATGTTTTTTATTGTTTTTACAACCATGATAGTATTACTGTTATACTTCTATATAAACTTTTTTGTTTTGCTTTGCAAATCCAAAATCAATATAAACTACTGTAATTCTTATCATGCAATGTCATTCATTTCAGAATTACTATCATCAGCAGGAATTTGGGTAACAAAGATAATCTCATCTTTAGGTTATGCTGGCATTTTTATTCTGATGATTTTCGAAAGCATGGTTGTGCCAATTCCATCAGAATTAGTGCTGCCTTTTGCAGGTTTTTTAGCTGCAACTGGTGAGTTCAATATTTTTCTAGTAATTTTAGTAGCATCTTTCGGAAGTTTGCTTGGCTCATTAATCTCTTATTACATTGGGTTGTATGGCGGCAATAAACTGATTGTCAAGTACGGCAAATATTTTTTTGTTGATCTTGCAGACTTGCAAAAAACAGAAAAATGGTTTGCAGAAAAAGGAGAGAAAACAGTTTTTATTAGCAGATTTATCCCAGTTGTGCGGCATTTGATCTCAATTCCTGCTGGCATTGGAAAGATGAATCTAAAAAAGTTTTGCATCTATACAATAGCAGGCGCTGCGCTTTGGAATGCTTTTCTAATCTATCTAGGATATCTTCTCGGCCAACGCTGGAATGAAGTCAAACATTATTCAGAATATTTCACAATTCCTGTCATTATTCTTCTTATAGTAGGCGGAAGCTATTATATTTATCATCATATCAGAAACAAGCAGAAAAATAAAAAAGCAGAAGAAGAGTTGCTGAAAGATAAATAATAATACTAATAATTATCATTTTGTTCTTGATTATCTTTTATTTATATCCAATCCTATTCAGCTGTCCACAATCTTTGCAGCTATATACAATTACTTTCCCTGTACTTCTCACTCGCGCATTTTCTCCAGCAACAAGATAATGCAAACATTTTTTGCAATATTGTCTTTTTAATGCAGATGGAATTTTAACTTTATATTTCATCGCTAGCTTTCTAACTAAATACATATATCTATTCGCAAGCTCTTTTTCATTGTCATGAAATTGAATATCTGCCTGCTTAAATAATTCATGAATTCTTTCCAAAGCAATTTCTTTATATTCATCTTTCACAGAATATTTTTGTTTTGAGCGCATTTTAGTGGATAAGAACAACAACCTTTATAATCATTTCTCTTTTTCTCTTCTTTAAGTGACAAAATGAGCTTAGCAACTACGATTCAAAACAAAAATAGAAAGATATTTGAGATCCAGAATATTAAAGTCAATCAATCAAGGAAGTTCAGGTTAGAATCCTTGCAAAGCATTTTTTTAGAAAAAAATGCGGCCGCCGGGATTCGAACCCGAACTACCGCCTTTTTGTGCCAAAAAGGCGTGGCAAGGCGGAATACTACCATTATACTACAGCCGCATGTTAAATATTATTATTGTTCAACAAAAATTATCTTTTGCTTCAGTTCTTCGATGAGGTTGGAACTGTTTATTGAAAAAATAAATGGGCCCAACCGGGATCGAACCGGTGACCTACGCCTTTCTGAGCACAGCGAAAGAAAGGCATAAGTCACCTATTCGATGCTGGCTTGTAAGGGCGTCATTCTACCGCTGAACTATAGGCCCGTATGATAAAATAGAAGTAGTTTACCTTGTATTTTTAAATTTTCTCCTTAGTATTTTTCGAATTCGCGTTGCTCATTCAGAAAAATACAAATTTAGGTATTCGGAATAAGGTAAACTACGAGAAGCTTAGTAATTACTATTACTGCCTATGCATCTATATTCTCTGCCCGAATTACCTAATTGGGAGAATTTTGCTATCTAGCAAGATTTTCTCTGCAAAACTTCTCAATTCTATCCATTCCTTGCTCAATCTGCTCCATTGATGTTGCATAACTTAATCGGATATAATTATCATCACCGAATGCAATTCCTGGGACAACTGCAACTGTTTCTTTCTCTAATAATAACTCAGAAAGTTTTATTCCATTCAAATGTTTATCATTTAATTTACAGTTGCTGATCTTAGGAAATGCATAAAATGCTCCTGATGGCATAGTACACTCGATATTCTCAGATTCTTGCAATCTTTTTACCATAAGATCTCTTCTTTTTTTGAATTCTTTATTCATATTATTCACAAATACTGCAGATTTATCTTTCATTGTAAGCGCAGCAACAGCTCCATGCTGCGCAAATGTTGTAGGGTTGCTGGTCATATGGCTTTGTAAAGCATCCATAGCATTTATTATTCTTTTTTCTGCAGCGCAATAACCAAGTCTCCAACCAGTCATTGCATATGTTTTAGAAAAGGAATTCATTGTAATTGTCAGTTTTTTTATTTCTTCTCCAAGTGAAGCAATACTTCTAAATTTATGTTCATCATCATTATCATAGATAAAATGTTCATACACTTCATCTGATAAGATTAATACATTTTTTTCAATTGCAATATCAGCTAATTTTTTTAATTCTTTTCTTGTAATTACTGCTCCAGTTGGATTGCTTGGTGAGTTTAAAACAATCATTTTTGTTTTAGCTGTTAATTTTTCAGCAATTAAATCTGCAGAAAACTTTAATTCAGGAAGGTGCGCTAATACAACTTTTCCCTGGCTAAGTTTAATCTGTTCTTCATAACTTACCCAATAAGGCGCAGGCAGAATTACTTCATCTCCTTCATTAATAGTTGCTAAGAATATATTTGTCAACGAATGTTTTCCACCGCAAGAAACAATAATTTCATCTGAAGAATAATCTATATTATTTTCTTCTTTTAATTTTTTGCAAATCGCTTGTTTTAATTCAGGAATTCCAGAATTATTTGTATATTTAGTTAAACCTTTATCTAATGCAAGCTTTGCAGCATCTTTAATATGTTCTGGCGTGTCAAAATCAGGTTCTCCAGCAGTAAATGAAATGACAGGCAAACCTTGTTTCTTTAAATTAGCTGCTTTTGCAGACAATGATAATGTCAAGCTTGGAGAAATCTGTGAAGCTCTCTGAGAAACATTTGATTTTTGATAATCTTGCATTTCATTATTGATTATTAATTGTATTAATAAATATTTTGTTTCTGCAATTTCAAGACCAAATCTTCTCTGTCCGAATTGCCTAAATCAAGAGAATTTTGCAAAAATAGCTATTTTTGCAAAATTCTCTTTAGAAATATTTATATACTACCTCATTCTTTCAGAAAATAAGGTGAAATAGTTAATTTCTATTAATATCTCAACAATATATAATAAAAATAAGATAATATCAAATGAATGGAAAGGTGTGAAAGGTGTTATTGATATGGGTAATATAAGCGAAAATCAAAGTGATGTTATGAAGACAGGCACAACAACTGTTGCATTAGTATGTAAAGATGGTTTAGTGCTAGCTGCAGATATGCGTGCTACTGCTGGCAGTTTAATTGTTAATAAAAAGACTGACAAAATTATTCCAATTGCAGATAATATGGTTGTGACAATGGCAGGAACAGTATCAGATGCGCAATTAATGGCAAGATTAATTAAAGCAGAAATCTCATTAAAAAAAATACGTTCAGGATTTGAACCAAATGTAAAAGAATCTGCAAATTTGCTTGCAGGATTAGTTTACGGAAATATTCGCAGGATGTCAATGATTCCAGGAATTAGTCATTTTATACTTGGTGGAAAAGATTCAACTGGATGTTATGTTTATGATATTTTTCCTGATGGTTCATTAACATTAGTTGATGATTATGTTAGTTCAGGTTCAGGAAGTGTATTTGCTTATGGTGTTTTGGAAAATGGATATGACACAAACTTATCAGTAGATGAAGGTGTTAATTTGGTAGTAAAAGCAATTAATGCAGCATTACAACGTGATACTTATTCAGGAAACGGGATTAATGTTGTAACAATAACAAAAAAAGGTGTTAAAAGAGTTATCGAAAAAGTATTGAATACGCAATTAACTGTATGATTAACTAACTGTATGATTCTTTGAATTAAATTTAGAGAATCATTTATTTCTATAACAGCAGAAGATAATATAAAACAATATAAGACAAAGAAAATCAGAATATGAATTTCAAAGTATAAGTTTAAATGGTGAGAAATAAATATGGCTACACTCAATAAGATAAGCAAGGAAATTTTAAAGTTTTTACCAGAAGATAAAATCAGCGAGATTGCATTTGAAGCAGCTAATATTGTTCTTTATACAAAAGATAAAGATTTCTTTTTTGATAATGGGGATTCCATAAAACCAATTGTTGATAGCCTCAAAAAAAGAATTGAACTTCGTCCAGATCCAGATATAACAATACCAAAAGAAAAAGCAGAAGAAATTATCAGAAAGATAATTCCTGAAGAAGCTGGAATCTCTGAAATAATTTTTGACACTCGTCGTTCAAGAGTTATTATTGAAACAGATAAACCAGGCGTTGCAATTGGAAAACAAGGGTCTTTATTGCGAGATATCAAAACACAAACATTGTGGGTTCCTTTAATCAGAAGAGCTCCTCCGATGAAATCAAAACTGATTACTAATATTAGAAACGTTCTCTATGAAAATAGTGAATATAGACGTAAATTCTTGGATAAAACTGGACATCGTATCTATGATGGTTGGATTCGGGAAAAGAAACATGAATGGGTAAGATTAACTTATTTAGGTTCAGGAAGACATGTTGGTAAATCTTGCATTTTTTTACAAACACCTGAATCAAGGATTTTACTTGATGTAGGAGTAGATGTTTCAACAAATGATGAAAACGCATATCCTTATTTAGATGCGCCTGAGTTTAAAATCGATGAATTAGATGCAGTTATCATTAGTCATAGTCACTTAGACCATTGTGGTTTTGTTCCTTATTTATTCAAATATGGTTATCGCGGACCTGTTTATTGCACAGCGCCAACAAGAGATACAATGGCTTTGTTAGTATTGGATTATATTAAAATTATGAAGAATGATAATAGAGAACCTATTTTTGATGTTGAAGATGTTAAACAGATGGTTATGCATACAATTTGCTTAGATTATGAAGAAGTAAGTGATATTACGCCAGACGTAAGAATCACATTATACAATGCTGGGCACGTTCTTGGAAGCAGCATGGTGCATTTGCACGTTGGCAATGGTTTGCATAATATATTATATACAGGTGATATGAAATTTGCAAGAACGCAATTACTTGAACCGTCTGTTACAGAATTTCCAAGACTTGAAACATTAATGATTGAAGCAACTTATGGCGGGAAGACAAACATTGTCCCATCAAGAAAAGAATGTGAAATGCAATTTGCTGAATTCATAAAAAGTGTTGTAGAAAGAAAAGGAAAGATTCTAATTCCTGTATTAGGTGTCGGAAGAGCGCAGGAAGTTATGATGATTGTTAGTGAATTGATTAAAGCAAAATACATGCCAGAAATTCCTATATTTATTGAGGGTATGATATGGGATGTTACTGCAATCCATTCAGCATATCCTGAATTTTTAAATTCAGATATCAGAAAATTAATCTTTCATAAAAATGAAAATCCATTTTTGTCACCTTTATTCAGAAGAGTAGCTTCAGCAAAAGAGAGAAAAGAAGTGCTTGAAGATACAGGTTCTTGCATTGTTATGGCAACTTCCGGTATGTTAATGGGAGGTCCTTCTGTGCAATATCTAAAAGAATTTGCAGATTCTCCAAGAAATATGCTTTTGTTTGTTTCATACCAAGCAGAAAATACTCTTGGCAGAAGAATTCAACGAGGAGATAGAGAAGTAACATTCCCAACAGGTTCAAATAAAGTTGAAACTGTTGCATTAAAACTTGAGATACAAACTCTTGAAGGATTTACAGGACATTCAGATAGAAGGCAATTGATGAACTTCATCTATAAATGCACGCCAAAACCAAAAAAAGTAATCATCAATCATGGAGAAGCATCACGATGTTTAGACTTTGCATCATCAATCTACAAGATGTACGGTATCGAGACAACTGCTCCAAAGAATCTGGAAGCTGTTAGGTTGAAGTGAGTTATGGTTGAGAAAGTGGTTAATTATTGACTGTTATAAAACAGAGATTTTACTTCGCAATTACCCCAGAATCGTGATTTATTGAGGACGTAAATACAACAACCTGGGTTATTTGGATTTTCATTGCTTATCTTTATCGGTTTTTCATTAAGAATATCATGAGATAATTCTTTCCATAATTCATTTTCTTCAGTAAATAGTTTTAATAATTCTTCTTGCTTTATCCAATTGATAAAGGTCAAATACAACAATTGCTAAATCGCTTCCAATATTATGATTCCCAGAAGAGAATGAAACGCTGTTATTGATTCTTTCCTTGAAATCTCCAGAAACTTGGACAGTTTCATGAATATGACCGTGAAATGTAAGATAAGGTTGGTATTGTTCTACAAATAATCGCACTGCAAAACTACCAGCATGATTTCTATTAAGAAGCATATCTAAATGAGTATGAGTGGGAGGTGTATGGATAACATAGACTGTTTTATTTGCATTTGTTTGATACAATGGTGAAGATAAATCTCTCTGGATTGAAACACAAAATCTTTAGGCGTTATATCTCCACCAATAATCAAACTATCCATATTATTCTTGATGCAATAATCAATTAATTTGTTATATTGCACACTATTTCCATGTACATCTGATGTATAGGCAACAAGATGCTGTTTCATGAGTTAAGGAAATGGCTGATTGTTTATATAGTTAATTATCTCAGTCATCCCCACTTCGCAAATATCTCATCATATGTCTTGATCAATTGTTCATAGCAGTAATCAACGATATCTTTATATAATAAATTCTCACTTTCTGTTAATTTTGCTTTGTGACCTTTTGATAATACAGCATAATACTTCATTTTGTCTTTATTCTTAATAATTAATGGAGGATAATTATTGCGAAGCAATATAAGATTGATCAATACTCTTCCTGTTCTCCCATTGCCATCATAAAAAGGATGGATTCTTTCAAATTTCTCATGGAATAATGCTGATAGCGCTAACGGATGCAATTGTCGTTTGTTTTCAGCATACCATCTCATAAGAATTTCCATATCTGCTTGTATATATTTTGCATCTGTTGTATCAAAGGAAGCTCCAAAGACACGCACATTATGCTGGCGAAAACTACCTACTCGCTGATCTATGTTTTTCAAAAGCATTGCATGGATCTTAATGATTAATGCTGCTGTTATCTCAGGCTTTTCTTTGAGAATAAAATCAAAAGCATCTCGTTCGTTGATATGGTCATAGACTTCCTTGAGATCTTTGCCTTCAGGTGTTTTGTTCTCATTTAACAGAAAATTTGTTTCTTCTAAGGTGATGGTATTGCCTTCTATAGCATTAGTATTATAAACATAGGTTGTTTTAAAATCTTTAAACATATCTTGAAGGATCTTTTGGTCAAGATCATTCTGTTTTTTAATAAACTCTTCTCTTATTTCTTCTAGTTTCTGCTGTTGCGCATCTGAAAGGAATAAATCCTTCTTTTGCTGTGATTGTTTCATCATTTTTTTTATCTCCTTGATCTTATGCAATGGTATCTTCTTAATTTCCTTCAGTAGCTGTTTGTTTGTCAGCTTTTTCTTGCCAAGGTATGCAATAGTTTTCGTTCTAACTTTATCTTTATCACGCACTGAAATCCTCAAATAATAGTAACTATTGTTGCCAATAAGCTTCTTTTCAACAAACATTGATGCTATTAGGGGTTACACATATATAAATGTTTTGTTTTAGGGGTTACATTTAACTGGAATGGTTATTGTGTATTTCATAAACGAATGTATTGAATCAGGAAATAATTGATATAATGCTGGACATAAATAAATCATACAATATTCAAATAATTTTATAAATCCCAACTCCTTAAAGCAATCAAATGCCAAATCCAACCAAACAAATAATTCAAAGAACAATCAACAATCTGCTTCAGAAAGACATTTCTATCCAGAAAGATCTGCAGCGTAATATCATCAACACAAGAGCATTAGCAAGCTATTTCATCAAGAATTATGCATTGCAGACATCTCTTGACGCAGTAATCAGCGCAATTCGAAGATTTCAGGCAGATGAAACTTTTAAAGAGAGCAAAGAATTGCAGAATGTATTCAAAGATATGATTATTCTCACAAAGAATAATATGGTGAGCATCAAACTCAAGGATAATGCATTTGGTGATATTGCAAAAGACTTTGTTAAGGAGCAGAAACTCAAAAAGAATCTACGATTGATAAAAACAAAAGAATACATCAGAGTTCTTGTCAGTCAAAAAGATTTTGAGAGTAAAGTAAGTGTATTCCAAAAAGATGACATTCTTGAGATGAAACAGAATTTGTGCGAGATACGTTTAGTCTTAAGCAAAGATTACAATAATACTAAGGGGATTCTTGCAAAAATCACAGCAGAACTGGCATTGTATAATGTTAATATTTATGATACAATTCTTTGTATGCCTGAAATATTATTTTATGTTGATGAAAAAGATTTAATTGCTGCGCAGAAAGGGATTATGGAACTGCAAAATTCTGTGTAATAATCTTTAAATAGAAGAAAGCAATACCTGTTTTTATGTTCACACCAAGAAAAAAAGGAAATGAGATAAATGATGGCATATTAAGAAATTTCAATTATCCTCCCTATCTTCTTGATCTGCTTGACTCAGCTGAGCTTCAGCGAGCACATTATGTTCGACAAAATGGATTTACAAGTATTTCTTATCCTAATCTTACTCATACGAGGAAAGTGCATCTCATTGGCACTGCGCGAAATGCTATTTTAATGTGGGGAAACGCAAGAGCAAACACAAACTTTTATGATAAAGATATTAATTATGAATCAGTTATTTCCTCCGCAGCTTTGCTTCATGATATTGGGCATGCACCTTTCTCTCATGGATTAGAAGTACTCATTAGTGCGTTTTCAGGCAAAACTCATGAACAAGTTGCTGCTGAGATTGTAACTGGTGAGTTTTCATTATTAGAATTTTATAAAACTATTCCTGAAGGAATTATCTCAGCAGGCCAAAAAAGAATAATGATTGATTTATTGAGTGGTATTCCTTCAATCCCTGAAATATTAAGACAATATTGCATCCCTCCAGAAACTGTTGCGCAAATTATTCATAAAAAAAGGTTTGAATTGCTGCAAAAAGAAGGAAAAGGAAATGATTGCATAAGTAAAAATGCTTTTCTTAGAGAATTTATTGATGGTGATGTTATAGATGCTGACAAATTGGAGTACCTCATAAGAGATCCTAGAAATGCTGGAATTACTGAAACAAGATTTGATCCTGAATCTCTTATTGCATCCCTTGGTATTGTAGAATATGATGATAAGTATCATCTTGGTATTTCTGAGCAAGGGCTTGATCTTGTAAATCAATTATTAACAACGCGCGCTTTTATGTATACAACAGTTTATACACATAAAACTGTCCTAAAGATTGAAGCAATGATATATGAATCTTACAAGAGATTCTTAAAATCATTAGGAAGAGAAAAGATGCAAGAATATGGGGAGTGTTTACACCTTCTTGATGATACTCAATTCGAAGCTTTTATGGGAACTAATAGCAAAGATGATATTGCGATGAAATTACTGCTTCTTGCAAAATATGATCGAAGAAATAAATACAACATTGCTTATGGTATAAAAGGATATGAGATTACATTTAGAGAAGAAGAGAATAATATAAAAAGAAAGATATTAGAGAAATTGTTTGCTGCTAATGGAGACACAGCAAAAGATCTTATTTCAAAAAGTATTTCTGGTGAACTCATTTTTTTAGATGATTTCATAAGAAAAAGGATATTGGAAATGGTTAATACAAAAAATAAAGAGAAAATCGAAGATTATGAGATAATAGTTTATTTTCCTCATCCACGAAAAATGGTTCCAAATATGCAACAATTGTATGAAAAGTTTAATCTTTATGTATTTGAAAAAAATGATCCTAAAAAAGTATATCACTCATCTAATGCTATCAAAGATCACACTTTTTTTGATGAAAGGCTAGAAAAAGTATTTCAGTCGTTTTGTAGAGCACAAACATCATATAATTTTATAGTCTTAACTCCTGAGAAACATGTTCAGAGAGTAAAAAAAGCAACTGAAGAATATATCAAAGAATTATTGAAATAATAATTGAAAGAATGGTTAAAAGGTGAGAATATGGGTGTTAAAGAATCTGAATTAATCATAATTGGTAATAAAATTTATCACTTGGGATTAAGTCAAGAGCAATTGGCAAAGAATATCTTTGTTGTTGGAGATCCTGCAAGAGCTGATATTGTAGCAAGCAAATTTGATACAATTGATCATAAAGTAGAACATAGAGAGTTTATCACAAGAACAGGGACATATAAACAAATGCCTGTGAGTGTTATAGCAACAGGTATTGGCACAGATAATAATGAAATTACACTTGTTGAAATGTTTGGATTAAACGAATTTAACTTTAGTTCACGTGAAAGAAAAGAAAATGCAGAACCTTTAACAATCATTAGATTAGGTACATCTGGTGGCCCACAAAGAAATATTTTTGTTGGAACACTTGCAATTGCTTCTTATGCTTTAGGTTTAGATAATACTGGAATGTTTTATGAATATCCAGCAGCAGATAGCACTGTCTTAACTATTGAAAGAGAAGCATACAGAATAATTACTGATGCAACACCTGATACAGCTCGATTTAAAGGAAAAATCATTCCTTATGCTTCAAAAGCTTCTTCTGAAGTTGTTGATGCTTTAGTAAAATCTGCTGAAAGAGATTATGTTGTGGGAATCACTGCATCTGCTTCTGGATTTTTTGGACCTCAAGGAAGAGAAATACCTGGACTGCCAATAACTATTCCAAGACTGCAAGAACATTTGGCAACCCTTTTAGTAGACAATAATCGTGTTGTTAATTTTGAAATGGAATCAAGTTTATTATTTCATTTAGCTGGTTTAATGGGTTATAGAGCTGGAACAATTTGTCCAATTATTGCAAATAGGCAGACAGGAGAATTCCTGGCAGATTATTCTGGAGCAGTTGAAAGATGTATTAAAGTTGGATTAGATGCAATGCTTGATTTATACAACAAAAGATAAAAAATCAAGAAAATAATGAAAATCAACAACTCTAATTAAAAAATTTCAACAATGATCTTTTATCATGGTAGTTAGCAGCACTTCCTCTATTTGCAACATAATCTGCTTTTTTATCTCTTATTTGTAATTCTATCACAACTGGATTATTTAATCCAGGGAACGAATAAACAACATTTAGATGTTCAGCTTCATAGCCATTATTTTTTGGTTTTCCACCAGCAAATCGTCCATTCTTTCTATAGCTCTTTCCATCAATGACCTGAAAATTATTCTCAACAAACGGAATAACTGTATCATAAATATAATTCCAATCTCTAGAATCATCAACAATTATTCTTACACCATAAGCATCTTGAATGAAAACAGTTTTTTGATTATTTTCTTTATCATTATGGAATCGTATTTGTTTTCCTTCAACTGTTTCCACTCTTTTTTCAGTTTCAGGAGATAGTGTCTCATAACTTAAAATTTTAGTAGCTAATCTTTCAATTGATTTTCTTCTTTGAGAAATTGCAGTAACTTTACTCTGTAGATTCATCGCTCGATAAACTATTTCATTATGCTCTTGGTCTGTTACTTGTTTATTGTAGCAATCTTTCATAAATTGATCTACAAGTAGTTGAGTAAAATGATCAAGCGTTCCGTCGCAAGCTTCAAGAATCAATTGTGCTTTTCTTCTATGAACTTGTTCTTCATAAGGGAGATGCAGCACAGATGCTGCTACTGCCATCCCTATGTTTTGAACTAATCCATCTTCTTGTTGACTTATTCTAGAAAAATCAACTACTGCTAATGAACTCCATGTAATATATTCAGATCGTAATTGAACTCCTTCTCGTTCAACTACACTGCACAAACTTTGCCTTCTACACCCAGAAATATTACTTTCATTATATTCTTGCATTACCATCAACCCACAAACAAATTTTTATTTCAACCCAATTTATGTAAACTGTCAAGAACCACTGATCAATAGATAAGTGGTTCTTGAATTGTATAAAAATAAATCTATAGTAACTTAAGTGATATATAAATAATGTGACAATTATTAATTTCTTATTGTTGTTATGACATGTATTATATATTTTTGACACATAATTTTTAATTTTCTATTTAGTTATTCTTGTTTTATTATTATTTAATCTTATCATTAACATCGTAATAAGTTAGTGGTTAGTAGTGGTTAGTAGTAAGTAGTTAGTGGTAAGCTGCAAATTTGCTGCAATACTGCAAACCACTAACTACCAACTACAGACTTATTACGTGCTCATTAACAAAAACTTACCCTACCAGTATACAAAAACGTAACATTTATATACTAGTTGCATCTATATAATTAGATAAGGGATGCAAGTGGCTTTTTACTCTCATCCTTATTCTCATACCCAACCCCCATAACGAGTAAAAGGCCACCAAACCTTTTTTATTATTCTTTTTTGAATCTTTACATAAATATAATTTTAATATTTTTCTGAATTTTATTCAGAAAAATACTAAACATATATAAATAAATCTTATTCTTCATAATGCATGGTGCTTGAAAAACTCAGTAATTCATTAAAAGAAACATTAACAAAGATAACAAATGCATTATTTGTTGATGAAAAACTAATCAATGAATTAGTAAAAGATATTCAGCGTTCTTTATTGCAATCTGATGTTAATGTGCAACTAGTTTTCGAATTATCAAAAAAGATAAAAGAACGTGCATTAAAAGAAGATTCACCTAAAGGATTAACAAAAAAAGAGTATCTTATAAATATTGTATACGAAGAACTCACAGCATTTCTAGGTGGAGAAAATACTCGAATAGAAATAACAAACAAACCATTCAAAGTTATGTTAGTTGGTTTATTTGGTAATGGTAAAACAACAACAGCTGGAAAACTTGCTAAATTCTTTCAGAAAAGAGGAAATAAAGTAGCAGTTATTCAGACAGATACATGGCGTCCTGCTGCATATGAACAATTGCAGCAATTAGCAAAACAACTGCAGGTTGACTTCTATGGAATTAAAGCAGAAAAAGATGCTTCAAAGATTTACAGTACTTATCAAAAAGAACTCAATAAATATGATATTGTAATTATCGATACTGCTGGCAGAGATGCATTAAATGATGATTTAATCAAAGAACTACAAAATCTTAATTCAATTGTTCAGCCGGATGAAGCATTGCTTGTCATGGCTGCTGATATTGGACAAGCTGCGCAAAAGCAAGCAGAAGCATTTAGTAAATCATGCAAGATAACTGGTGTAATTATCACAAAATTAGATGGTACTGCAAAAGGTGGTGGAGCATTATCTGCTTGTTCTGCAACAAAAACATTTGTTAAATTAATAGGGGTTGGAGAGAAAGTTGATGATCTCGAGGAGTTTAAACCAAAGAATTTTGTAGGAAGATTGCTTGGCATGGGTGATTTAGAAGCATTATTAGCAAAAGCAAAAGAAGCAATCTCAGAAGAAGATGCAGAGGATTTAGGAGAAAAGTTTTTGTCAGGCAAATTCAATCTTTTAGATTTATATTCACAGATGGAAGCTATGAACAAAATGGGACCATTAGGCAAAGTTCTAGAGATGGTGCCAGGATTTGGGCAATTAAAGCTTCCAAAAGAAATGATTGATGTGCAGCAAGGAAAGCTCAAAAAATGGAAATTTATCATTGATTCTTGCACACAGCAAGAGCTAGAAGATCCTGATTTAATTGATGCGCAACGAATTGCAAGGATTGCAAAAGGCTCTGGAAGCAATGAAACAGAAGTGCGAGAATTACTTAAACAATACAGGCAAAGCAAGAAAATGATGAAGATGTTCAAAGGCACAAACCCAAAAAACATGGAAAAAATGATGGGTAAATTGAAAGGTATGTCTGGTATGGGGATGTGAATTTAGATTGTTACGATTAATAATTATGACTTTACTCCACTTATCTGATAAACTGTTGCAGTTGGTTCTTCATAAAAAAATGCTCGTAAGAAACGTAAAACTGTGTTATTTGGTCTTGGAAAATGCTTATCTAAATGATATGACTTAGCGCATCAATTGGCAATATTAACAGATGATCTGAGAAAAAAAGATACTATTCAAGCTATTGAAGTTATTGGTGTATCTTGGTGGATTTGCGTAGCTATGACTAATGATCATTTAGAAAGAAATGGCTATAAAACAAAAATCAACTATAATTGTACTGATTTGATTTATGATAATGATTCATTATCAAGAATAAAAAGAGTTTCTATAAATGGTGGAACAATTCCACCTCTTAATCCAGCTGTCTTATCAAAATATTCAAGATAATTATATCCCTTTTTTCTTCTTCATAAATGCAACTAATTCTTGAGAAATCATTATTGTCCCATTTTCAACAACATATCTATAAGGCAATTCTATTGATAATCCATTTTTCACTGGAATTTCTATTTCATCCTGAAATTCAAGCTTTTCAAAAGCAGCGCCATCAAGAATCTTCTTAGTTACATACACAGCAGTATCAGTTGACATCTGTTTATCACCTAAAGAGCGTTTTTCACATTGTAATTTGTCGCTGAGTTTTGCTTTTGTTCTTTTTCGTGGCGGATAATCTCCAAGAATGCCTCCAAAAATGAAACTGTCAAAATTATTTTTATCTGCAGAAGACAATATTTTATCTGCTAACGGATCAAGAATACACACTCTTTTTGGTTGTAATTCAGTTACAGATTTAGATTCAACTTTACCATAAGGAAATAATTGTTGTTTTGCTTTTTCGCCATTGATATTAGTAAATAAAATATTCTTTTTGCCAATTATCTCAGAGATATGTTTATATTCCAAAAAGCACCATTTGTATAAGCGATTGCCATCTAAATGTTCGATTATATAGAGCATTTAATGTTGAGTTATTTGGAGTTATTTATGGGTTTTGGTTTATTAAATCGTAAACTACTTAAATAAGCACTTACTTTTTATTAAAAATCTATATTTAAGGTGATAATTATGAGTAAGAAAAAACGAGAAAAACTAAAAGCTCAAAAGAAAATGAATCCTAAAAAGGAAAAATATATGAAATTTCATAAGGAAAAATCTGGTGTATTAGACATAAGCTTCCCGGATCTTGATGGAGATGCTAAAAAAGAAATTCGCGCAGACGAAGAAAGAGTAGCTACAACTTTGCGATATGCATTAGCAAATGCGCGCAGAGAAGAAAAGATGCGTGAAGATAGAAAGCCGCATTGATTATTCTATTTTTATTTTTTTCAATTACTTCTTTATTAATATGTTTCAACTGCTAAATTATCAATTTTTTCAAAATGCTTGATGTTTCTAGTAAGAATAGGTTCATTGTTTTTTAAAGCTATTCCATCAATAATTTTGATTTAGAGATTCTTCTAACTCTCTTTATAATCAGCTTTTATTCTTCAGAAATTTTCCACATAATCTCAAAATAGGATTTAAAACTTTGCGCAAGCTCTTTGTTTCTGACGACAAATGCAATCGGAGTATCAAGAATCATTACCAATAGAATAGCATCATTGAAAATATCAATCCAATTTGGACTTATGAGGTTGTTTGGCAGATATTTGACGTTTGTCAATTTCATTTTCTTTCTGATTGCTCCAAACTCACGAGCATTTGCATTGTAGATAATATTCATTGAAACATTTCGTTTTATTCTTCTCTTGTGAAAATCAAGAAACCATCCTTCCCATTTTTGATTGGCAACTTTAGGAGCGCCAAGAACTAACAATTTTTCACCTGATTTCAATGTTTGTATCAGTTCTTCACGAATTGCTTTTATTCCATGCAAGCCTTCATAGATCTCTGCAACTTTCTTCTGAGAAGCTGAAGCTCGCTGCAGGAGTAATTGCGGCAGAATTTTGGTAATTGCTTCTTTTGTGCTGCCTAAGTCTTCTTCTTGCTTTTTGATATATCCTAAGAGCATCTGCGGGTCATTTGCAGTGTAATATCTTGCGCCATTTTTGATAATGTAGCCTGCTAGTCCTTTATCTATCAACTTATCAAGAATATCATACATTTTTGACTTTGATACCTTGCTTACCGAACCAATTGGGCCAATTGTTGTTTCTCCTAATTTATTTAAAGCTAAATATATCTTAATCTCTCCTCGTGTTAAACCTAATTTTTCGAGTATTTCTTCCATTATTTATATTATTTATTATCTTCTATATTAATCTTTCCAAAGTAACCCACTAGTAGGGGGACTAGATTGATATATTCTTACATTAATAGTTACTACTGACTAGACGTTCCTAATCGTCTTGGAGGATTACTATGGAAGTATACAACTTATTTCCTGAAAGAGCATTGAGTTATGTTGTAGAGTTGCAAAACGGAAAAAGAGTGCGTTATGTGAACTTAGATAATGCAGCTACAACAATCCCATTTTCTTCTGCGCTTGAGAGGATTGCTTCTGAAGTTAGTTCCTATGGAAGTGTTCATCGAGGCGCAGGTCAGAAATCAAAGGTAACTACAGATAATTATGAAGCTGCGCGAAAAACAATTGCTGATTTTGTAGGAGCTTCTTCAGAAAACTATGTCATTTTTACGAAAAATACAACTGAATCAGTTAACCTTGCTGCAACACTCTGGAAAGAATTTAACGGCAAAGTATTAGTCTCAGATATTGAACATTCCTCAAACTTATTGCCATGGCTGCAGCAAGAAGGCAGAGAAAACCTTTTGCAGTACAAAACAACTGCAGATGGCAGAATAGATCTTGCAGAGATTGAAAAAATCTTACAAGCTAATGATGATATTAAATTATTAGCAATCACAGGAAGTTCAAATATAACTGGATACAAACCAGATATTCATGCAATTGCAGAGCTTTGTCATAGATATAAAGCTAAAATCTTTGTTGATGCATGCCAATTATTGCAGCATAAGCAGCTTGATATCTTATCTGATATAGATCCACGGCATATTGATTTTGTTGCATTCTCTGGGCATAAGATGTATGCGCCTTTTGGAATAGGTGTTTTAGTTGGACCAAAAGAGTTTTTCGATGCTTCTGAGCCATACCAAATAGGAGGAGGAAATCTTCCGTATATTAGGAGAGATTTAGAAGTTTTACGATATAGTACTGTGCAAACATTTGACCCAGGAACACCAAATGCATTTGGCGTAATTGCGCTTGCAGAATCAATCCAAAAATTACAAGAATTGGGCGTTGAAAGAATTGCAAAATATGAGCATAGTTTAGTTGAGAGAGCTTTTGATGGATTGCAATCAATTGATGGTGTTAGATTATACGTGCAAAGAGATGCTCTTGGCGTTGTTATCCCTTTTGAGATTGATGGATTTCATGCAAAATTAACTGCTGAGATCTTGGCGCAAGAATATGGCATAGGAACAAGAGCTGGAAGTTTTTGCACGTATGAATTAGTACGAAAATTAAAAGGAACAACAGTTAAAGAAGATAGAATTATTGCTGAAGAAGTGAAACAAGGAATTACAAAGAATATTCCAGCTGTTGTTAGAGCTAGTTTTGGATTATCTAATACTCTTGAAGATGTTGAACGACTTGTTGGAGCTGTTGCTGAGATTACACAAAATGGCGCTTCTTTTTATGAAATAAGATACAAGGAGGACGATACTAATGAAAGCTACACTTTGCGATAAAATTAAATATACTAGAGAAATAGATGGTACTATGGCTACAAAAGCTTCAGAGTTGAATTACGACAGATATCCTAACAATAAATATGATTATGAGATTAAGATGGTAATACCAGGTCATAACAATCTTCATAAGATAATAGAAACTGTTGTAAAAAGAGATTATTCTAAAATGAAATCAATTCATATCTTAGAATTAGGTGTAGGTACTGGATTAACAGCTTCAAAAATTCTAAGACATTGTCCTTCTGCTCAATATATAGGTATTGACTTTTCTGAACAAATGTTGAAAGGAGCTCGGAAAAGGCTAAAAAAATATAATTCTGAACTGATACTTGGAGATTATGCTCAAGTAAATTTTTCTAAGAATAATAATCTTGTTGTTTCAGTTATAGGAATCCATCATCAAAAAACAAATCAAGACAAAAAAAATCTGTTTCAGAAGATATATAATTCATTGACAAGCGATGGAGCTTTTTTATTTGGTGATCTTGTTACTTATAGAGATAAAGAAGAAGCCGCATTAAATGATGCTTTGCATTTTCATCATCTTGTTGAGAATACAAAAGATGAACAATCACTAAAAGAATGGGCGCATCATCACAAATTTCAGAACAAATTAGCAGCGCTTGAAAATCAGATTGATTGGCTTAAAGAAGTAGGTTTTAGAAAAGTTATTATGCTTTATAGAAAATATAACACTGCATTGATTTATGCAAGAAAATAGGTAGAGAAATACTAAGAATAATAGTTCATCAAATAATTTACTCCAACATATATTCTTCTAATTCTAATCTATTCAACTTTCCTTTACTCAAGAGTTCTTTTAAATCTCTTTTCTTATTTCTTTGATTGCTTGTCTTAAGTTCTTGCAAGATTACTTGTTCTTCATCTTGCGTTTCCATATCATTCATTATTTCATCGTATATATTCTTCATGTAAATCACTATTGGTTAGTAGTTTATTTCTTATTTATATAGTTTTCGTTCTTACAACTACTTTTTAGTAATTACTACCGAAAGATTTATATATTAGTGATACCTACTAGCTAGTAAGAAAGCGAGTTATGTGGGGGTTTATGGGTATCCTTCATAGGATAACTATAACATTAATCTCATTTGTATATATCATAATCACCTCTTTTTCCCGCGCAGGTACCAGCAATGGTATCTGCAAGGGTTTTATATTTAAGAAAATTTTGCAAAGAATTATATCATAATCACCTCTTTTTCCCGCGCAGGTACCAGTAATGGTATCTGCAAGGGTTTTATAATAATTTCTAGAATTAAAACAAAATACAAATAATCAATAAAATAATCTTACTGCTGTGCTTCTACAGCTTCTTGAGTCTGAGCTGGTGATTCTGTTTCAGGTAGAACTAATTCAGCAGCTTTCTCAGATTCTTCTAATCCAAGATATTTTATCTCAAACAATCTTAAAGGATAGATTTTAGTAATATTTCCTCTTATTGTAGACTGCAGTTTTAAAGTCATGGCATCTTTGAATATTGTTTCAATATCGCTTTTTTTAAGGTATGCTGCTAATGCTTGGTAGCATACTTTTCTAACAAGCTTTAATATTGAGCTTTTTGTGTTTGTTTTTGTAATCATTAACGGTTTTACTCTCAATGTTACATTATCTTTATTCATCAATAAGAATGAATCATCTAATCTATCTTTTCCTCTCCTTACGTGACGTTTTATTGCAGAAGGTGAGATTATTACTGCTGCAGGATCTGCATATAATTTATTGTCTTTAAATTCTTGTATCTTAAATTTGATTGTAATATGTTGTTTTTTTATATCTCCTGTTAAATTCATAAGATTTACTCCAATATATCTTCCAAACAAATCTTGTGGTTGATATGCTAAGGATTCTCCTAATAACATTTCATTGAAGCTTTTTCTGCTATAAATCTGATACCATGTTTTTTTTGTCCATGTTTGCGTACTATCTTTTTTTTCTTTTGCCATAATGAATCGACTCCGACAAACTTTTTCAAAAGTTTGATCAAAAATAAACTAATATATCTTACAGATTTTACTCTCTTTTATAAAGATTTTGTTTTTCAATCAGAAAACTCAAAATAACAATCTATAAATACAACCTCCTAACTCTCATTAATTTATATCGAGAGAAATATTTGATTTGATTTTTTTGATTATACTCAAAATTACAAATGAAACAATTATTTCCAAAAGCTTTATAAATAAAACATTTTTTGTGATTATAAAGATAAGTTTTATACTTATTGAGATAAAATTGAATATCTGGAAGGATAACTATGAGTAAAATATTTGACGCGCAAACAAAAGAGTTATTAGATTTAGTAAGTGCAGAGTTAAAAAAGAAAAGAGAATTTTCTCCACCTGCATGGGCAACATACGTTAAAACAGGCGTAAACAAAGAACGACCTCCTGTATCGCGAGATTGGTGGTACGTTCGAACAGCATCTGTACTGCGAAAGGTAGCAATTCTTGGTCCTATTGGTGTTAACAAATTACGAGTAAAGTATGGCGGAAAGAAACGCAGAGGACATCAACCATCTGAATTCAGATTAGCTTCAGGTAATATTCTTAGAAAAATATTGCAGCAATTAGAAAAAGCCGGTTATATTAAACAAGTTCAGATTGGAGTTCATAAAGGAAGAAAATTAACTCCACAAGGAGAATCATTTTTAGACAAATTAGCATCAACAATATCAAAGAACACTAAAAAGCCAGTTAAAGAGTCATCTGATGCAATTGTACAAGAAGAAACTGCTGGTGATGATGCTAAAAAGCAGAAGAAACCACGAAAAAAGAAAGTTGAACAAAAAGCTGAAGAGAAAACTGAAGAAGTAAAAACAAATTAGTGATACAATGGCACGATACAAACATTTAAACAAAAAGAAACGTCTTATCAAATTAGGTCGTCAAACTCGATGGGCTCCATTTTGGACAGTTCCTAAAATATATGGCAAGGGCAGAAGAGTTCATCCAGGAAGACATACAGCAATAAAACGAAGCTGGAAGAGAACAAAGACAAAAGCTTAAGAGAATTTTGCTTTGCAAAATTCTCAAGCAAGGTAATCCGGACAAACGGTATTTTGGTATACAATTGCAATAAATGGAGTGTAGTTTTATTATGGCAGATACAGCAACTAAAGTTGAACGAACATATAATGTACCATTGCGTGTTGAATGGTTAAAGGCTCCTAGATATAGACGAGCAAAAAAAGCATTGATTGGATTACGCCAATTTATTGCAAAACACATGAAGTCAGATGATGTTTCTATAGGTCAATATGCAAATGAAGCAATTTGGGCAAACGGAATTCAATGTCCTCCGCATCATTTGAAAGTTTCTGTTTTAAAACAAGCAGATGGCAAAGTGTATGTTGAACTATTTGGCAAGCCAATTGTGACAGAAAAGAAAGAAGACAAGAAGAAATCTTTAGCTGAGAAATTAGGTATGAAGAAAAAGAATGGTAAAGATGATGTAAAAGATGCTGAAGTTGTTTCTGAAATAAAAAATGAAGAGAAAGAAGCAGTTGAAGTAAAAGCAGAAGAGAAAACAGAAACAACTGAAGAAGAAGCTAAACCTAAGAAAGCAAAAAAAGCTAAGGAAGAAATTGTTGAAGCTGAAGTGAAGGAGTAGAGTTGTTTTTTTCTTAATTATTTTGGTCAATATTTATAAATCATAGTTCATCTCTAGGGATATGCAACAAAAATATTTCAGATCTATGTCTTATACAGAATATCACGTTCATCGAATTAATGAACATCTAAAGAAAGCAACAGAGTTCTCTGATGGAAAACCTGGTAGTTATCTGTTAAGTGTCCTTAAGTCTTGGGTTGATAAAGGCACTAGTAATTCTATAGGTCAAGTTACTTCAGGACCACAAGATCTTATCATTATGGTTGAAAGTTCTGATTCTGAAGAATTTAGACTAAAAAATTATAGTGATGTCTTTATTAGTGAAAGCCATAAAGCTGCTTATGCAAGTGGAAACGTTGAAGATGAGCCAATGATTCCTTTTCGTTTTATTAATCTTGTAGATATTCCTTTTACTAGGATTAATCTAATTTATGATCCTCGTTCATTAATTAAGAAAACTCCTACTCTTGATATCCAAGAGATGTTAAAGTCAGGGAGATATTTTTGAGTTTATCAATTCTTTTTCACAATATCTCTTATCTTCTTAATCTGTTCATCAGTAATTGTATCCAAAATTTGTTTAACCTTCAGAACAATCTCTGAAAGTTGTTTATGATCAAATTTAACAGGTATGTTCTTAAGATAGTATTGATTATCTATCTTTAATTGCTTATCCTCATTTAATATTCTTGAAAAGTTAAAATCAATTATTTTCTCTTTTTCAAGCAATTCAATAACTTCTATTGTACATGAATGAATTTCTGATTTTATTCCTATTTTCATCAGGAGAGAATATGCTGCAAGATATTCTGTGTAATATTTCTGTGTTGCTAACCACATGTTTGAGCCAGAATCTTTGATAAGATTAGTAATTCGCAATGTTTCCTCTGAGTTTTTAAAATATTCTTCTGCGAGATTATCGTTTGGTTCAATTAATTTCATTCCTTGTTTTTTACACCAGTTTAAGCTCATCTTTATACAACACCTCTATAAAATAATCATGCTCGTTAAACATAATATGTTTCTTTTTCAACTCTTTTATAAAACTGCTTGTTATACTCTTTTCATTGCTTTGGATTACATGTATCTTTACAGCATATGTTTGCATGAACTCATCAATGGTTGTTCTTATTCTTTTATCATTTGAAACAATAAATATATCTATATCATTAAAATCTTTTGAGTCAATAGCTGAACCAAAAATCAAAACTTTGTTATTCTGCAGGTGTTTTGCAATGCATTCAAAAAATCTCTTAAAAAGAGCTGTTTTTCTTAAAAATAAAAGAAGACGTTCTTTTTCACAAAGAGAAAGATATTCTTTTAATAATGGATTTGTTTGGTTAAGGTTGTAGAATCTAAACCGTTCTCTTTTCTCAACGAGAAGAACTTTCTCATCTACTAATTCTTGCAGATGCACCTTTATTGTTTGATGCGGTTTTTTAAAATAATTTTCAAATTCATTTAAACTGATCTTTCTATCCAAATCTGGAAGATACATTCCCATATAAGTATATTTATTTACCATAAGGTAAGATAATTTACCTGCATATATAAATGTTACGTTTTTTCTCAATAAAACATTTATTTTTGATTCTAAAGTTTATGTTAAATCCATACTCGCAATTAGAAACTTGCTTAGAAAAATCATTAATTTAAGAGATAATATTTACAGTAATTTCTTTGAGCTTTAGAGTATTCATAAATGATTATTGAACTAGTTATTAGAATTAATACAAAGATTATTATTAATATTAACCATCTTTTTTGCAAAAAATCACCAATTAGCTTAACTCTACTGCTTTACAGCAATTTTGATGTCTTCTTCGTTTACTGTTTTTCTGCCAGCATGACGAGATACTTTTGCTGCTTGCACTGCAATGTTCTCTGTTATTTCTTGAATAACATCTGCAAATGCATCTGTTGCATCAGCACTTACTCTTTTAGCTCCAGCTCTCATAAGAATTCTTGCAACTGGCGCTCGTGGAATAATGCTAATCTTTCTTGTAACCATAAAAAACTCCTCAATAAAAAAGAAAATAGGTATTATATTCTGTTTATACCCCTTAAAATATAATACCCCAATAGTCTTTATGCTAATTTATTTTTATACATATACTTCTATTTAAATATATTGTTTTTGATTGATTACACTACTTTGAAGTAATATTTTACTGAAATAATCTTGCAAAGTTCTCTTTATCTTATTTCCAAAAAATCATCTTTAAATCGTGTTCAAATTCTTCTGTATCATAATTTACATGTATTTTATATTTTTTTAATAGTTGAGAGAATTCCCAATGGGATACATTTGCAAATTCAGATGCTTCTCCTATAGAATAAACTTCTTTTTTATACATCTCTAATGCTTTTCTAATTCTCCATTGATGTATTGACTCAGATAACAATCTCAATCCCCATACAACTGCGTCTTACCAAGCAGATTCATTATCTCAGGCATTACATTTAATCCGACTATATGACTTAAGCCGCCATTTGCGCATGCTCGTTCTCCAAATTTAATTACACCATCAACTCTTACACCTTCACCACTCATTACAATTGGCACAGGATCAGCTGAATGCGCTTTTAATGCACATGGAGAAGAATGATCTGCAGTTACAACAATTAGCGCATCATCTAAATTAGAAATAGTTTTTATTGCCTTGTCTATTTTTTCAATAAACTTTTTCTTTTCTGTAAAATTCCCATCTTCGCCGCAGCTATCTGTTGCTTTAATATGAACAAATACAAAATCATAACGTTTTAACGCTGTTTTTGCTGCTGTAAATTTTGCTTCAAGATCTGTCTGCAATGTTCCTGTTGCTCCTTTTATATCAATTATATCCATTCCTAGAGCTTTTGCAATGCCTTTATACAAAGGAGCGCCTGCAATGCAGCATGCTGATAATTTATATTTATCAAAAAAAGATTGCACTTCTTCAACATAGCCGGCGCCTCGAAGAAGAAGATAATTAGCTTCAGACAATTTCTTTTTTGAACGTTCCTTATTTAATGGATTTTGTTTAAGTTTGATATGCGCAAATTCAATAAATCTATTTAACACATCTGCTGTAAACTGAGCTTCTTTTGAATTATCAAGCGGCATTACTTTCTTTACTTTTGTATTAACTTCATGTGGATCAGCATCAGATACTTTATAGCTTAAATTATAGCCTGACATGACAATTGCAGCTCTATGCATTACTCCAGCTTTAACAGCAAATCTGACGCCATTAATCAATGCGCCATTTAATTCTTTTATGAATGGTTCACATGATTCAATTCTTCCTGCTCTTCTATCAAGAATTGTCAAATCACTTTTAACTGTAGCGAGATTGCAGCGAAATGCAATATCGCCTTTGTTCATTTTCATGCCTAAGCCAAGCGCTTCATACATACCTCTGCCTTTATAGTGAATTTTTGTGTCATATCCAAATAACGAGAGATGAGAAACATCACTCCCTGGCCTTATACCATGGTCAATAGTATGTAATAATCCATTAATTCCATTTTTTGCTAATTTATCAAGGTTAGGTGTTTTTGCAGCTTCTAATGGCGTTAAATTTTTCAATTGTTTTATTGGTCTATCTCCTAAGCCATCGCATACTACAAAAATTACCTTCATAAAAAACTCCTCCTTTTAGTCGTCGTTTTTTATTTTTCTAAATAAACATAGATATAAATGTTTCGGATTTAACAAAACTTTATAAATAATAAAAATAATAAATCCGTTTATATTATAAATTATTAAAAAAGGAGGTTAAAAAAATGGCAGTAGGTACATCAATTTTAGTTAATGAAGGATTAATGGGAATGTTAGCTGGCGCTTTAGTTGCAGTATTAATTATTGGTGTAATTTTTTATGTGTTTTTTGCGCTTGCATTGATGGCTATAGCTAAGAAAACAAAAACAGAGAATGCTTGGCTTGCATGGATACCAATTGCAAACATCTATTTGATGACTCAAGTTGCAAAAGTTTCAGGTTGGTATACAACAGGATTGTTGTTAGTATTTGTTCCAATCATTGGAAGTATTGCAATAGCTGCATTATTTTGCTATTTGTGGTGGAAAATTGCAGAAGCTAGAAACAGACCAGGATGGTGGGGAATACTTATTGGATTAGTCCCTATTGTTAACCTTGTTATGATTGGAATGTTAGCTTGGAGTGATAATTAAGTTTCTTTCTTTTTATTTTTTTATTCTTCTTTCTTATTCTTCAAATTTTTTACTTTCAGATTCTTATTATAATATGCATTGAATAAAAACAATTGCAAATATATTCCAATAATAATACTCAATAAAAACAAAATAAAAAGAATTGGCATTAATATAATATCTAAGTTAGGAAAAAAGTCGCTAACTGCTGAAATTATCTGAATAGGAACTTGCACAACTAAACTAATTCCAAACATGATTGCCCATGTAATAACAACATGCCCTGTATCTTGTTTTAAATAATCATATGATTGTTTCATAATCTCAATAGCTGATTGAGATTTATCTGTTGTGATAATTGGCGCAACAAATAAGAAAGCAAAAACCATGAATATAACTGCTGCTAAAACAAATAATATAAACAAAATCAAAAGAATGCCGCCAATAATAAGTCCAGCAGTTTTTGAGATTAAAAAGAAAAGCAATGCTATTATTCCAAGTACAAGAAAAGGAACCAATATTATTAACATCCTTAATATAATGATTTTTAGATAAATCCACAAATATTTTTTAACTGATTGCCATAGATCGCTATTTGAAACAGTTTTATTATTTACAACTCCTTTCAATAAACCAAGGCACATTGTTGTAATAATAGCTAATCCAAATAAGAAAACAATAATATCTGCAATAAAGAATATGATTCCAAGAAAAATTATTTGGAGCATATTAGCTTCAAATGAAAAACCAGATGAAAGGTAAATAAAATACTCTGCTATAACTATTGATACTATTATGATCATAAAAACTAACCCATATAATAATGGCAAGAAAAGAATAGGATTTTGTTTAAGATCAGCATAACTTTTTTTTAATAATTCACCATATTGTACTTTTGCTGTTTCCATATGAAAAACCTCCTTTAATCTCTAACAATCTGTTATACTTTGCCATTCTTTCTCCTCTGCAAGGAGCTCCTGCTTTTATTTGGCCGCAATTCAATGCAACTGCTAAATCTGCAATAAAACTATCGTTGGTTTCTCCACTCCTATGGCTGACCATGATATTCCATCCTGCTTTCTTTGCTAAAGCTGCAGATTGTAAAGCTTCTGTAATTGTGCCAATTTGATTGACTTTTAATAGCAAAGCATTGCATAACTTTCTTTCAATTGCCATTTGTATTCTTATTGGATTTGTAACCAGCAGGTCATCTCCGACTATTTGTATTTTCTTTTTCTTAGCAAGTGTTGCTGTTATTTCTTTGAATCCTAAAAAATCATCTTCTGCAAAAGGATCTTCGATAGAAATAACTGGATAATGTTCAACAATCTGTTCGTAAACATGCAATAGCTTTTCTCTGTTTATTTTATAACCTTCAAATAAATAATATCCTTTGTGATAAAATTCTGATGCTGCACAGTCTAAAGCTAGTTTTATTTGTTTACTATAACCAAGATCATCAATTGTGTGTTGAATCAAATCTAATGCTTCTTCTGTTGACTTTATATTTGGCGCAAATCCGCCTTCATCGCCAATATTTGCAGATATTTTACCATATTTCTTGACAATTACTTCTTTGAGATGATGGTATGTTTCAGCTCCAATTCTTAAGGATTCTGCATAAGTTTTTGCTTTTGGCACAATCATAAATTCTTGGATTGCAAGTTTATTTTCCGCATGTCTGCCGCCATTGATGATGTTCATATAAGGAGTTGGCAATACTCTTTTTTTCGATTTATCCTTAATTAATGATTTCAATGACGCATACAATGGTTTATTTTGCGCAATCGCTAAGGTTCTTGCAAATGCCATGCTTACAGCTAACAATGCATTTGCGCCAAGCTGTGATTTATTTGCTGTGCCATCAAGTTCAATAAGAAATTGATCCAATCCTTGTTGTGAGAATGAATTATTCTTAATATTCTTTGCAATTATTGTATTGATATTATTTACAGCTGTTAATACGCCTTTGCCGTTATAATATTTAGGATTATTATCTCTTAATTCAACTGCTTCATGTTTTCCAGTAGATGCTCCACTTGGAACAGACGCAGAAGCAGTGTAAAGTTGCTTGTTATTTTTATTATTTTTTAGCGTAAGAACTGCTTCTACAGTAGGATTTCCGCGTGAGTCTAATATCTGTCTTGCAATTACATCTTTAATGATTGGCATATACGACCAATTAAAATAATAAACATATAAACATTAGTGACTACTAAGAAATGAGACTTATAACTTCTCAGCAATTTTCCGTATTTTTTGTTAATCCCTTTTTTAACCATGTTCTACAATACTAATCTTGTCAACTCGTTATAAAATTGAGTATTTGCATTCATATTCAATGGCATACGACATTCCCCCACCATTGCAGCACAAAGAAAAGATCATCTTTGGCTTGACCTTTTCGCAGTTAGCGTATGCTTTCTATTTTTATTCTCTCTATACTTATTCAAAGAAAAGCATTTGAATTCATCATTGGAAATATAGTTCTCAACATTAATGAGTAATAATAACAAATTTGCTCAATGGGAATGCGAACATTTATATAGCAGTTAAGCATTCTAATCTAAATGATATCCAAAGACAAACTAAAGCAAACTCTAATTGAACAAAGAGAAGCCATCTTACAAAAACCTTTAGGGATTGAAAGAACTATTTTAAAGCTCATAGAGAAGAAATCAAAATTACCTCACGTCGTTGTCTTAACAGGCTTAAGACGTAGTGGAAAATCCACTCTTCTCAGGCAATTAATGAAAAAACAATATGATGATAAAGATTTTTACTATGTTAGTTTTGAGGATGAGAGGCTATTTAACTTCAAAGCAGAGGATTTTAACATAATATACGAAACGTTAGTAGAATTATTTGGTGAACAAAAAACTTTCTTTATAGATGAAATCCAGAATATAACAAACTTTGAAAGCTTTGTGAGAAGATTTTATGATATGGAATTCAAATTTTTTATAACTGGTTCTAGCGCTAAACTCTTGAGTAAAGAGATAGGAACAAAACTTACCGGCAGGCATGTTGATGTGATAGTAAAGCCTTTCTCATTTGAAGAGTTTTTAGTCTTCAAAAATTTTAAGCTGGATAAACAGACCATTTTCAAAACAAATACTCGCGTAGAATTAAAAAAACACTTTGCTAATTATTTAATCAGTGGTGGAATGCCTGAATATGTTCAATATGAGGATTCAGAAATCCTAACAAGGGTATATGAAGATATTGTCATTAAAGATATAGTCGCAAGATATAGAGTTGATAATGTTAAAGAACTCAAAGAACTTTACCAATATTTAATAACAACCGTTTCTCAAAGATTCAGCTATAATTCTCTTAGAAAGTTTATAAGAATAAACAGCGCTAATACTATTAAAAAGTATATTGATTATCTTGAAGAGACTTATTTCATCAGCCAAATAAATAAATTTGATTATAGTCTAAAGAAACAGATTATAAACGACAAAAAAATCTATGTGGTCGATAATGGTTTTATTCCTAGAATTTCGTTAAAATTTACAAAAGATGATGGTTGGCTGCTTGAAAATGCCGTGTTTATAGAATTAAAAAATTATGGGGATGTTTTCTATTATTCTGAAAAGTTTGAATGTGATTTTATCGTAGCTGAGAATAAGAAAGTTAAAGAAGCAGTTCAAGTATGCTGGAATCTAACTCAAACAAATAAAGAAAGAGAGCTTAATGGGTTACTTGAAGCTATGAATCAGTTCAAACTTAAAAGTGGTTTGATTCTGACTCATGATCAGGAAGAAGAGATAGATGTTGATACAAAGAAAATCATTGTTAAACCAGTTTGGAAGTGGTTGCTGGAATCAACCAAGCCTAAATCAATTGAATAAATAATAACATTTTCTCACGAATTCCGTTTATGATTCCTTATCATAAATGGAGAAATAATAAATAGAACAATAATAAAACTAAGAGACACTAAACAAAAGATGCAATACGTCTTTAAAATATATGCTTCTACATAAGTTAAATAAATTGAAAAAGCAAATGAAACAATTGCAAGAAAAAACAAAATGTGATATGCTGTTTTTGTTGTTATTGGTTCATCAATAAGTCTGCCTATTTTTGTAAAGTCATAGTTTTTTAGCAGTAGAACTGCTATTGTTAGAAATAATAAATAAGTTAATCCTCCAAATATTGCCACAGGAATGCCAAACAATTCTGAATAAACGCTTTTGTTGACAATATCGCAATCAAAATGTTCGCCGAAAATACAGAGTTTTGATGCAGATGGCTTAAAATGGAGATAAGTTAAATATGATGATAAAAGAATGCCTAAGATTGAGATAACTATTATTATAATTAAGAAGATTTTATTGCTTTGTTCAAATACTTGCAATGGGTTTTGATCTTTTTCCATTATAATCCAAATAAAAAAGAAACAAATTATAAATGTTGTGGAACTATGTACGTAATAAGTCTGTAGTTGGCAGTTAGTGGTTTGCAGTATTGCAGCAAATTTGCAACTTACCACTTACTACTAACCACTAACTTATTATGTACTTGAACTATCTGCCTAAAGCTGTTGGTCCTGGCGTATCAACAATTTTTATCCAGCCTGCGCTTTTGCATACATATTTTGTTGTTAGATCTTTTTTCTGCTCTTTATTTAATGAAGCTGCATTACATATAATCTCTTTTTTATTATAACATAAAACCCATTCTGACTTTTCTTTGTTCTCAATTATCTCAAAGTTATTCTTTGAAACACACTTATTAGTATCAGCAGATGTTTGTGTTGTTGTTTTTGTCCAACCATCTTTTGTGCAAGTAGAATCATCTTTGGTTGTTCCCTTAAAATCTAGATTTGGACTAATCACAGCGCCATTCATGCAAGATAACCATGTGTCTTTGTTGTTATAATTGGCGCAAATATTTTGTTTGTCATATAACATCTTTTTGTAGCTTGTTGTTTTATATCCTGAAGTAATCAATCCATCATTATTTGCATCACATTCTGACCAAATATACATATTTCCACCAGATGCAATAGTTGTTTTTGTGCAAAGCGCTGTAACTCCTGATGTAATTGGAGCAAGATAGCCTATATTTTTTTGATTACATTCAGTATATTGTCCAGCATTGTAGCAAATAGTTGTTGTTTTTTTGTCATTATTAAGAATAATAAAACCATTCTTTTTTCCTTTGCAAGGAGCATAATCCCCTTTTGTCCAGCCATTTTGCGCGCATGTGTAATAATCTTTGCCAACAATAACTTTATCCTTTAATTTTTTAGTTACACCATTTGTTTGTTTAGGAAAGTCATTATTTGGATCACAAATAAACCATGATTCATATTTATCAAACGGAGCACACAATAAGTGCTGAGCATATTCCTGCGGTTTTAGAATATAACTTGGTGATGTAAAGAAAAGTTCTGTTGGAAGATTTCCTTTATAGTTATCCCAAAGGAATATATCTTTTTTTGTTTCTGCAAGAATACCAAGTGGCGCTTTGATTCCGCTTTTAGTATTAGGATGCATACTGCCGTCATTTTTTGCATCACATTCAATAAATGAACCAAATGCTGAATAAGCGCTGCCTGTATTAACATAAGTTGGCATACAGGCAAAATCTGTATATTTATAGAAAAAATGATCATTGGCATGCGCAATTGTGTAAAATGAATTAGTATAAGGTGTATAATCTTGTTTAATTTTTGACCAGTCTTTATCATTAGCATTTATTTTATTATCTAGTTTTGCGCCACAAACTATATGACTAGCAAGAGATGCTTTATTGCAGATGAAATCTATTTTAGGAACAGTTGAAGTAATTAATGAATAAACTGACCCTATATTAAACGGCATATCATCTAAATTCATAGAAACAATTTTGCCATTTATATTGCATAACAATGGATCTTCATTTTTCAATACAAGTTCATAAAATTCAGTAGATCCTGAATTAGATAATTCAACAGATTCATATTTAAATAATCCTTTCGCCCAACCTAAAGCCAGCTCTTCGACAATATATCCTGCTTTATTCTTATATTCACTGAAACTATCACTGCCACCATGATATTTTGTTTTAATTAAGTCATAATAATCAAAATTCATTTTAATCTTAATATCATTGTTCTTGTTCCCACTTAAATCTATATCTTCTTGCTGCAACAATTCAATTTTCAAGCATGATTTTTGCGCTGATGCTTTGCAAGGCGCATTTGAGCAGCTTATGATTGCAGAAGTAAGATAATTTTTGTTTGTTTCACCAGCTACTTCACAAATTTTTGGATTTAACTTTGTTAATCCTGCTAATGAAACTTCCTTGCCTGTAGAATCAATAATTTTTAGATTATTTTTTTGATCCATTGTAAGTTTAAATATATATCCAAATGGACTAGGACTAGTAAGTGATTCTTTTAGCGTACCTTCTTCATTAGTTATATAGAAATATTGATCTGCTGATTTTATTTGATTTAATGATATTACATTACCTGTTGTTGATGTTAATGAACTTTGGTTGTTTAATGACAGAATTAAAAAAACAAATCCAATAACAAACAAAAATCCAACAATTATTACAGCTCTATTTTTTTTCATAAATAAAGAATTATTTACATCAACGCCTTTTTTTACCATGAAATCACCGTATCTTTTAATGATTATTATCTTTACCTCCAATAATAATCTGGGCTGTGGGACAGTAAACTATGAGCCTAACCAAAATAAATTGTGCCATGCTGTTGTAAGTCCATAAGCTGTTTCTATTCTTTCTTCTTTTTTTTGAGCAAATCTCCATCCTGTTCTCTTTTTGTCC
>JACRKF010000004.1 GCA_016219865.1 Candidatus Woesearchaeota archaeon
AAATAAATCCATCAGGTGAATCAAAATCACAACCAATAAACAGCACGACACCAACAACTGACGAGCATGGTTTAATCCTGCGATATGACTGCTCAATTACTGATCTTGCGCATAAGATGGGTGTTCCTTTTTCAGCAGCAATAGAAACAACTGCTTTCATACCATTGCCAACAGTTTACAAACTTAATCTGTTGTGGATTAATAGTTGCATTGATTATGTAAAAAAAACATAGTTTTATATATAAATTCTTAATCATTAATCACAAAAAAGTATATCAATTATATAAAAGGGGTTATTGTGACAAAGATAAATAGATTGGTAATGAAAGGCTTCAAGTCCTTTGGCAACAGAGTAGAAATGGTATTTGGCTCTGGTTATAATTGTATTCTTGGACCAAATGGTGCTGGAAAGTGTTTAGACTACGATTCTTTATTGCAATGTTCTGATGGAAAGAAGATTAAAATAGGTGAATTAGTAGAAAATAAATTAAAAACAAATCAGTATTATACTATTGAAGATGGTTTTGTGATAGAGGGTGATGATACTGAAATATTGAGTATGGATGTTGACAATCTAAAAATAAAAAAGAAAAAGATAGCAAAATTCATAAAAAGAACTTCTCCAGAAAATGTATTAAGAATAAAAACTCGTTCTGGAAGAGAAGTAATAGCTACAGAATATCATCCATTGTTTACTCTTGAAAAAAATCAGATAAAGAGTATTAAAGCAGAAGAACTGAAAGAAGGGATTAAAGTTGCAGTTCCAAGATATATTCCTATAGAAACAAAAACAAAGACATTTGTTGAATTATTAAACTTAATAACAACAGAGGATAATCTGTATGTTCCATTTGATGAAGAATATAGGAATATCTTAATTTCTTGTAAAAATGATAAGGCAGTAAAAGAATTAGCAAAAGATGTAAATGTACCAAGTATGGTTTTAAAAGGACTTTTAGATAAGCAATCTATTAATTTTAAACATCTTATCCAAATACTGCGTTTTGCAAAAAAGACAGATGAAGAAATAATGGCTCTCATCCAATCATTTAAAGCAAAGAATCAAAACATAACTTACAAAATTCCATGGGATAATTCACCAGAACTTGCGCGCTTTTTTGGTTATATAACAGCAGAAGGAAGATTTCCACCAAGATCATCGCATATATGGTTTGTAAATGGGGATGATGAGATTGTCAGTGATTATATCTATCTTGTCAAGACTCTTTTTAATATTAATCCTTTAGTAAGAGAATATAAAGAGAATTGCTATGATGTTATCTTTAATAGTGTTCCTCTCAGAAAAGTTCTTGAAAAATTAGGGATGGGAGTTGATGGTACCATCAATAAAAAAATCTCTAATCTTTTTTTGCAACATAGTTCAGATGAGGAACTTTGTCACTTTCTCGATGGATTATATTCAGGTGATGGCTACATCTCAGATAGGTCTGTAGAAATAATCACAAAAAGCTTTGAGTTAGCAAAAGGTATAGAGACAATTCTTCTGCGCTTAGGAATTGTGTATAAAACTGCGATGAAAGTTAAGATAGCTACGAACTCAGGTTTTTCAGGTGTTTACAAATTAATCACAATTAGTAATCAGAGTAATCTAAGGCTATTTGCAGAAAAAGTGCAGTTGACACATCTTGCAAAAAGAAAAAGACTGCAAGATGCAATTATTAAGATGGAGAATCCTAATCTTGATCTTATTGATGCAAATGCAATTATAAGAGATGTTGTGAAGGATTTAGGTATAAATGTCAAGAAGATGAGATCAGAATATCCAAGAATTGATTCTTATGTTTACAATCAATGTACGCCGTCAAGAAGTGGAGTTCAATTATTAATTAAAGAAGTATTCCAGAAAAGTTCACAAGCGCAATGCTCTCAGAATCTTGAAGCGTTAAAACTTCTCGCGCATTCTGACATCTACTGGGATGAGATCATAGAGATAGAAAAGATAAAGTCAAAACATAATTATGTCTATGACTTAACAATAGAGAAAGATCATAATTTTATAGCAGATAACTTTATCGTCCACAACAGCAACGTCATGGATGCACTCTGTTTTGTTCTAGGTAAAGGTTCAGCAAAAGAACTAAGAGTTGAAAAAGCTTCTAATTTAATCTACAATGGCGGCAAAACAAAAGAACCAGCAAAATTTGCAGAAGTTTCTATCTATTTTGATAATGCAGACAAGAAATTTCCAATGGATGCTGCAGAAATAAAAATTACAAGAATTGTCAAACAAGCTGGAATAAGTATTTACAAAATTAATGATGAACGAATGACGCGTCAGCAAGTTCTCGATCTTCTTTCAGCGTCAAACATTGACCCAGATGGTTATAATATTATTCTTCAGGGAGATATTGTGCGTTTGGTTGTAATGTCAACAGTTGAAAGACGGCAGATTATTGAGGAGATTGCAGGCATTTCAATTTATGAAGAGAAAAAAAATAAAGCTATGAATGAACTTCAGAAAGTAGACGAGAAGATAAGCGAAGCAGAAATTATTCTCAAAGAACGTGAGACTTATTTGAAAGAACTCAGAAAAGAGCGGGATCAAGCGTTGAAGTACAAAGATCTAAACGATAAAGTTGCAAGAAATAAAGCAACATTAGTAAATATCAAGATGAAGAAAAAGGAAGATGAGAAAGCAAATTTTGAAGATGAAATAAAGAAATATGATTCAATTATCAATGATCTCAACAAAGAGATTGAAGAAAACAAGAAGAAAATCGCAGAGATGAAAGAAGAAATAAGCAGGATCAATAAAGAAGTAGAGCAGAAAGGAGAAAAAGAGCAAGTTGCAATGCTCAAAGAGTCTGAGAAATTAAAAGTTTCTATTGAAACAAATAAAGCAAGGATAGGATTTTGTGAAAATGAACTTCTAAGAATCTCAACAAGGAAAAATCAGCTTTTGTCAACGCTATCAGAATTAGATGCAAAAATAACTGAATTAGGTAAAGAAAAAAATAATGCTGAGAAAAGCAAACAATCAACTGGAAAATTGATTGATGAGATCGACAAGAAAATAGAAGAATTCAGAAAAAAGAATAAGCTGGAAGGCGCAGGCAATATAGATAAAGAGATTGAAACTGTTGACAAGCTAATTGAAGACACGCAGAAGGAAGTGCAATTGCAGCGGGAGCAGCAGCAAAACTTATTGAGAGATAAAGATAAATTGGAATTTCAGATAAACACATTTGAAGAGAAGATTAATAAAGTAATGGCAGTTGAAAAAGAAAACAAAGATGAACTTGAAAAATTGAAGCAAAAAAGAGTGGAGTTTAAGAAAACAACACTTGAATTAAATACATTGCTTAATGAAGATTCAACAGTAACTGTGCAGCTGGCAAATGCAAGAAATAGATTAAATACTCTCAGAGAAGATTTCTCTAAATTAGAGGCAAAGTCTGGTGGCGCAAGAGAAAATGCTGCAATGGACATTGCATCAAAAGCAATTCTAGAAAATAAAACTAAATTTGGTGAAGTGCTTGGCACAGTATCTAGTTTAGGTCAAGTTGATGCAAAATACGCTGTTGCATTAGAGATTGCAGCTGGCGCAAGAATGAAAAGCATTGTAGTGGATTCTGATAGAACTGCTGCAAATTGCATTAAGCATCTCAAAGATAATAAACTAGGTACAGCAACATTTCTTCCATTAAATAAAATAAAATCATCCTCTAATCCAGTAAATGCAAAAGAATTGCTTTCTAGCAATGGTGTGCATGGTTTTGCTTTGGATCTCATTCAATGCGAGCCTAAATTAAGAGGAGTATTCTCTTATGTATTAGGATCAACATTAGTTGTCGACAATATTGATGTTGCAAGAAGAATTGGCATTGGGGTAATCAAAATGGTTACGCTTGATGGTGACTATGCTGATGTTTCAGGAGCAATGCAGGGTGGATTTCGTCAAAAAGCAAGGGAGCTTAAGTTTGTTGAAAAAGAATTAGCAACTGAATTAAAAAGAGTTGAAAAAGATCTGCAAGATACAGAGATGTTAGCAAAAGCATTAGATAATAAAAAAGCAGAGAGCGAAGAGAAAATAACTCGTTTGAGAGAATTAAAAGCAACATTAGATGGTGAAATAATCAAGCAAGAAAAAGCATTGCACCTGGAATCAGATGATCTGACTTCCACAAAAAAAGAAAAGACAGATTTTGAAGCTGCAGTTCAGGAAGTCGAAGCAAAAATTACAAAAATACAGAATTCAATCAGTGACTCCAATAAAATTTTGGCAGATGCAAAAATTAGGAAACAAGACTTACGCTCAAAAGTAATGCAGCTTCGTAATCCAACATTACTGGCAGAATTAACAACATTTGAGCAGAAGAAAACGCAGTTGAAAGAAGAAAACCTCAACCATGAAGCAGCAATACGAAATATTACTATGCAAATTAATAATATTCTTCTGCCAGAAAAGGAAAACGTAACAAAGATTTTAAAACAACACGATAAAGAAGAAGAAATCTTTAAGAAAGAAATTCTCGACTTAAGAGAGAGAATTTCTTCTCAATCAAGAGAACTTGAGGAAAAAGAAAAACTGCAGAAAGAGTTTTATGCTAAATTTAAAGAATTATTTGGAAGTAGAGATAAATTCTATGAAGAAATACAGAAGATTGAAACAAAATTAGTTAACACAGAACAAAAAGCAAGAGCAAATGAACAAAAACGCAATATTTTCTCAATAGAAAACGCGCGAGTAAAAGCGGAATTATCAGGTTTGCAAGAAGAATTCGCAAAGTATCCTGGTGTGGAATTGTTTACTTCAAAAACAGAAGAGCAGCTGCAAAAAGATATTAATGAATTCGAGAAAATGTTTCAGAACATAGGCAGTGTCAACATGAAAGCGCTTGAAGTTTATGATACAATTGAAAAAGAATACAATGGATTGTTAGACAAGCGTGATAAATTAAAGCAAGAAAAAGAAGAAGTTCTCATGATGATGAATGAGATTGAAACAAAAAAGAAAGATTTATTTCTCAAAGCATTTGATTCAATTAACTTGCAGTTCCAGCAGATGTTTCAATCAATATCAACAAAAGGAATTGCATTCTTGCAGTTAGAGAATGAAAAAGATCCATTAGCAGAAGGTGTTGCAATTAAAGTAAGAATCACAGGAAAGAAATTTTTAGATATCCGAAGTTTGTCTGGCGGAGAAAAAACATTAACAGCGCTAGCATTCATTTTCGCAATCCAAGAATACGAGCCAGCATCATTTTATGTGTTTGATGAAGTAGACGCAGCATTAGACAAACACAACTCAGAAAAACTATCGCAATTAGTTAAAAAATATTCAGATAAAGCGCAATATGTGATTATTTCGCATAACGAAGGCATGATCTCTGAAGCAGATACATTATATGGTGTTTCTATGGATGAGCATAATATGAGTAAGGTTGTGAGCTTGAAAGTCTAATTTACATTATTTTTTATTGCAGCAGCCATTTCCATAATGGAATATATTTTATTTTTTTCTTTTCAATTATTTCTTCTTCTTCTTTATCCTCAGTAATTATCATTAAATTATTGCACTTTAACTCTTTGCTTGCTTTTATTAAAGCAGTTACTTCTCTCTTTCTTGTTTCAGGATTGTTTAGATTATAGCATACTTGAATAAGAACTTTAATTTTTGCAGCTTGCTTAATGACAAAATCTATTTCATAGCTGTCAGTCTTATAATAATAAATCTCATGCTGTTTTTGATATAAATAAATAAATACAGCATTCTCATAGATTCTCCCTATATTTTCACTGAATGAAAAACTGATCATTGTAGCTATTCCTGGATCTATTGTATAGACTTTTCGTTGATTTATCTCTTGCTCTTTTAATGAATAAGAGAATCTTCTCACATAGAATAAGAGATAACATTCACTAAAATATTCTGAAAATCGTTCAATTGTATCAAGGCTGACTCCAATTATAGGAAAAAGTTTCCGATATGAAAAGAATAATGAAATGGTGGTAAGATAATATTTAGATAAATTTCTTAGTTTTTCTATTTCTCTGACATGATTTCTTTCAGCGATATCTTTAGTGATTATATCATCATAATATCTTTTAAGAATATCTTCTTTTTCTTCCTGCAATACAACAAGAGGAAATCCGCCAAACTGCAAATATTCACGTAATAATTGTTTTATTTTTACTTTTTGGAGTAGAATCTCTGATTTATGTTTGATATTTATTTGTCTAAACTCTAAGAATTCTTTAAATGTAAGAGGATATGTTTTAATTTCTAACCATCTTCCTGTAAGAAGCGTTCCAAATTCTTTACTGATTAGATCTGCATTCGAACCAGACGCAATAACCATGGCTTCTTTTTTTTCATGCATTGCCCTTGCAAATTTCTCCCAGCCTTTTATTCTTTGAATCTCATCAAGAAGAATAAAATATTTACCAATAGGCTGGATAATCTCTTTATAAGCGTCATATATCTGCTGAAGAAAATCAAGTGAAAGCAATCCAGCAAATTGTGGTTCTTCAAAATTAACATATAAAAAGTTTTTCTTATTTATCCCTTTCTGAATATTTTGTTTAATGAATTGTTTCATAATTGTAGATTTGCCTGATCTTCTTATTCCAGTAATTACTATAATCTGTTCTGTTTTTACATATTTCTCTATTCTTTCAGAATAGCTTTCACGTATGATACCTGTATTAATCTCCGTATTCCAAAAATTCCAGCTCTGCAATAATTCAATTATTTGTTCTTTATTCATTTTAATCTTGTTTATCTCTTCTCCTTTATAAACATATCGGTCAGAAATATCAAATATTGACCGATATACTTTAACAATAGACAACAAACAAATCTTTCAAACTAGGATATGCGGATTATTATGCATTAAGTTGCGGTGTAGGAACAATCTATTTAGAATTCACAGATGGGTAGGAAACTCGTTGTTTGAAGGTGTAACTTTCCATAAATAATTTTTTCTTTTTTCCCATCACTTTTTTATACTCTTTCTTATTCTTATTATCCATGGACTTCCACGCAGCAATCGAAACCTACAGAACACAGATAAATAAGTCACTAGAACAATTCTTTCAGCAATTAAAAAAACAAAACAAAAATCAGGATAACCAAAAATTCATAGAGATAATGCAGGAATTCACTATGCGCAAAGGCAAACGTTTGCGTCCAATTCTTGTAATTATAGGTTACAAAGCATTTAAAAAAGATGCAACAGAGAAAGAATTACAACAAATTATTCAAATCGCATTGACAACAGAACTATTAGAAAGTTTTTTTTTAATACACGATGACATTATTGATAATAGTGATCTACGCAGAGGAAAACTAACTGTGCATAAACAATTCGAACAGCATTATAACAAATCAACTTCTCAATCATTAGCATTATTAGTTGGAGACTTAGTTGCATGTTACGCGCAGCAGCCAATAATCAATGCAAATCTCCCTTCATTAACAAAGAATAATCTGTTGCGCAAAGTGCAGCAAATTATGCAGCAAACAACGTTTGGTCAATTGCAAGATGTATTACTGCTGCAAAAAGAGATTACACAAGTGCAGGAAGAAACTATTCTTAATATGTATCAGGAGAAAACTGCAAGATACACAATAGAAGGTCCATTGCAGCTTGGCGCAATTGCAGCAAATGCTTCACAGCAGCAATTGAATCAATTAAGTAAGATCTCTTTGCCATTAGGTATAGCATTCCAGTTAAGAGATGATATTCTTGGTTTGTTTGGCACAGTTGAGAAAATAGGAAAACCAATTGATTCAGATGTCAAAGAAGGAAAAAAAACAATATTAATGCTTAAGGCTTTAGAACATGCATCATTGAAAGAGAGAAAGTATATTCTTTCTAATTTAGGTAATTCAAAACTAAAATTCAACGATCTCATAAAATTAAGACAAATTGTCATTGACACGCAATCCTTAACCTATTCTCAGCAATTAATTCACAAGTTATTATCAGATGCAAAGAATAATATTAATTCAATAGATATGGCAGAGAATTCAAAACAATTTTTAATAGCATTAAGCAATTACATTGGCGAAAGAGAACAATAAGTTTATATTTCTGTTCAATCATAAACCATTAATAAAAATGAAAATCACAAAGATATCAAAGAAATCCCAATGGCTGGATCTACTCTTTGCTTATGGCTGGGCAATTATGTTAATAGCATTATCTCTTTTATCTTTTCTCTACTTTGGATTATTGAGGGAAGGTAATATAGTTGATGCAGCTTGTGAATTTCCTGCAGGATTAAGCTGCATTGATGCGCCAAAAGCAAATGCAACATTATCTGCAATAAGGTTCCGTCTTGTTAATACACTTGGTTTTTCAATAACAGAAATAAACGCAACTTCAAAGGGTGATGCAAATTGCAAGAGCTTGAACACAAGTTCTCCTGTAGCGGCAGATACTACAGTAGTTGTAATTACATTGCTTAATTGTTCAATAGAAGAAGCAATTAAATTTGAAGATGATGTGACAATTACATTTGTTAATGCTGAAACAAAACAGAGATTACAAAAAATAGGGAGAATTATAGGAAGAGCGGAATAAATCAACTTTGTTGTCCTGATTTAGAGAATTTTGTGTTTTTTACCACAAAATTCTCATCCGCCATTCATTACTTTCTCATATAACAAGAAACTAAGTAGCATATTAAATTTGCTTGAATTTTTCCACATCTCATAATCTTCTCGTTCATGATGATTCACTGTATTATTTCCAGTATACGCAGCAACTAATCCGCTACCCATTGCTGCATTTGTCATTATTTTACGAGCAACATCAAACATTTCTAAGTTTGATACAACTTCATTTCCCCATTTAAACTCTTTCTTTTTTCCAGTTTCTTGTTGATAATCATATTTAGGCGCAAATATTGAACTTGCGCTATTATTAAGATATTCGCTAAGAAATTTTTGGTAATCAGCAAGCATTTTTTGGTATTGTTCAAGAAATATCCTATCAAAACCATCCATTTTTACAGTTACTTGCTTTACTGCATCATCGAGGTCATTATTCTTATCTGATTCATTGTCGATAATAGTGATGATGTCTTTGTCTTTGGTTATTTTTCCATTATTGATGTTAAGTTTCTTGCTAAGATCATTTCTTTTATTATCTTCATCATCAGCTATTTTCTTCTTTCTCTGGTTAATAGCAGCAGTTTTGCCGTCAATTGTATAACTAAGTAGAACATTCAGTTTTTGGAGCTCTTCTAATAATCTGACAATTTGTAAGTTTACATGCATATCAATAAGATAAGCATCCAGATTTTAAAAATGTATTTAATAAAAAAAGAATTTTGCACAATTAGAAAATTCTTTCTAAATAAACATGCTTTTAACAGCAATCGTAGCATAACTTCCTTTTTGCAGGAAAAAAGAAATCTTATAGGTTTTCTTGTCAATCTCTTCAATTTTCAAGTTCTGCACAGCAACAAACAAATCTCTCTCATTTCCTTCTGCGCTCATTCCTTGCAGTGAACGAATTACAAAATCTCTTGGAGTTATTTTTTCGTTTTCCATCATTCTCAATAATATATTCTTAAGAGATTTATCTTCAATAGCTTCACAATCAAATCCAAATCCTATTATAGGTATTTTTATCTTATTTATCCTATTATCTCTTTCTAAATCCTTAAGATTATAATCTGTTTGTTTAAGGTTATATTTTTCTTCAATATATTGTGTGCAGGTAAGATTAAATAAGTATGATTGGTAAGCATGGATATACATCTGTAGTTTTTTTTTATGCAATTGCTGTAATGCTTTCACAAAGTTGTTGTTTTCAGCAGTCAATCCTATCATTTCACAGGCTTCTTTAAATTTCTGTTTCATTAAAAGTTTTCCTATAATGTGGTTGTTTTCATTTCTCCCGAATCTTTGGTTGTCAAAAAAGTTTATAGTGCGTGAGATTTTTTCAGGTTTTTTATGAGCATCACGCGCAATAATAGTGAAAGAATTCCCATCAAGAGTTCCAAGATTTAATCGTTCTTTTCCTTTTCCAAGATACTGTAGCTGTAGAAACGCATTTTTCTCAGCAAACTCTTTTTCAATATCTTTATTTGGTCCTTTGAATATTGACAGATACTGCATCGTTACAGCATGTTTATCCTTTGTTCCTGCAAAATTGATATATTTTATCTCTTTTCTGAACGCATGAGCAATAATCTCAACAGCTTCAATAGTGTTCAGATTCTTTTTAGTCAGTTTGTAATAAGAATAGTTTCCATTCTCATCAAATGCAAGTGTAAGAATTTCATCAACTAGAAAATCTTCTGGATTTTGTTTGAGGATCATAGTATTCAACACTTTTCAGTTTTATTAAGTTCCTCAAGAATCTGTAAGCAAGAAAGAGATCCAATATACTCTTTAATCTTGCCTATACTTTCTAAGATATCATCAATATAAAGTCTATAATCCCTTGACATAAATGGCCTCTTGTTTAACATATTCCAATCGTGGTTTAAGGTTTTCTTCTATAATTAAATCAACCTTCTTTCTAAACAGTTTTTCTAAGTAGAATTTTAAATCCATATAATTATCAAAAGTTACTTCATTAAACGTTACCAGAAAATCCAGATCACTTCCTCTTTTCTGTTCATCTTTAGCAAAAGATCCAAATAATCCCAACTTTTTCACTCTAAATCTCTTAATCTCATCTTTATGCTTTTCTATTTTTCTAAGTATTTCTTCTTTAGTTAATGGTTTCTTTATTTGTTCTATTGATTTCTGCATGATATAATAATAAATTACTTTTAATTATATAAATGTATAGCTTTAAAACGGCTGTGGGACAGTAAACTATGAGCCTAACCAAAATAAATTGTGCCATGCTGTTGTAAGTCCATAAGCTGTTTCTATTCTTTCTTCTTTTTTTTGAGCAAATCTCCATCCTGTTCTCTTTTTGTCCTCTGAAAAACT
>JACRKF010000054.1 GCA_016219865.1 Candidatus Woesearchaeota archaeon
AATAAACTCTAAACTTCTCACCATCAACAACTTATTCACACTCAAACTTCAAACCTTCAGGAAAGAAATCGCCACAAACTTTTTAAGAAAAAGTTTGATCAAAAACACAGGAAGCATAGCTTTTGCATTGCAAAAGCTATGCAACTAACCACGAACGTAAACTCTAAACTTCTCACCATCAACAACTTCTTCACACTCAAACTTCAAACCTTCAGGAAAGAATTCCCAGCCGTGCACAATTAATTTACCAGTTAATTCTTTCTGCAATTTCTGATTTAATCCATCTCTATAAAATGGTTTGTCTGGACTCATATAAACAACATCATAGCCAGAAATAGAATGCTGCTTGAAATCTGCATTAATAAATTGAATCCTAGAAGAATGAGGAATATCCAATTCACTCTGAATATGCACAGCAGATTCATGCAGCCATTGATCAAATTCAATTGCATCAACTTTCTCAGCAAATAATGAAGCAAGAAATGCTATCCTTCCATCACCAGAACCTAAATCAAGAAATTTTTTAGCTTGCAAATCAATTTTCTTAAACAATTGAAAAGCAGCAGGTATGTGCGTCACACCCCAATAGCCAACTCCTGTATCTTTTGATAACAATAATCCATTCTTTAACAAATGCTTTTCAAATTCATTGTAATAAAGATGAATTTTCTTGTAATGCTCTTCCATAAAGATAGCAAGCTCTTCAAATATTTTAATCTTTGTATTATTTTTGGTTAAGTACCTTACAGTAATAACTATGAGAAAAATTTAAAAACAGAATAAGATTCTTAACTAAAATGGGCAATTTATTGATAGAAACAACATTATTGAACACATTCTTAGATGATAATAGTTGGACATATGTAAAAGCAGGAAATCAATTTGTGCGCAAAAAAGCAAGTGACTTAAATCGAGGAGATTTAGTTGTTATACAAAATGAAGCAATCCATAAAACACTCGATGAAATCATCCCAATATTACAACAAAGCATGCGTTACCAGATTGCAGAAGAAACAATCCATGAAAAGAATTGCAATGATAAATACATACCAAAACTAAGAATTCTTCTTTTAGAGGGTTTAGCAGATCCAGAAACACCAGAACTTAGAAAAAAGATTCTCAGAGAAGGCAGTGACTTCACACAGCAAGAATACACGCATCTCAGAAGAACTATCTGCAAAATTGTTGATATTGGAGAAGACGCAGTAAATGATTGGTTAAAAGGAGAAACATTAGCGCCAGCAAATTGGAGAAATTTTCAGAAATTAATCTCTATAAATCCTGCATTTGAAGAAATCTACCAAAGTTATGAACAAAATACAGGATACTTCTCAAATTACCAATTATATGTAGGTTTACGAAGAACTATTATGAGTTATCTGACAAAAAGAACAGGGAAAAAAGAGGGAAGTGAAACAAAAAGAAAATCTCCAAGAACAACTGAAAGAAAAACAGGAGTTTACACAGATGAGATTGAACTTGTTGTAAGCCATTTCATAAAAGAGATAGATGATACTTATTCAGCTGCAAGAATTACAAAAATAAGAAGAATTGATGAGAAAAAGAAGAAAGGAAAACCTATAGAAGAAGAAGACAAACACAAGCCAGAACCCAACCTTAAAAAAGCAATAATCACCGAGAAAATACCTCAATTAGAATTAAGAGACATGAACCAAATAAAAAATGAACATTATATTGTTTCAAATGCATTATTTGATTTATTAAATAGATATGTTGTTGATAAAATAAAACATATAAACATAGATAGTAAAAAAACAGCAGCAGAATTATTAAAGATAAAATTATTACCAGCAATGCCTTCTTATCTATATTCAAGAGTCATAAACATATCTCCTTCTGAAAAAGAGATTTTCAGAATAAATTCTGCGCATGTATACGAAGATAAAAAATACAACAAAATAACAATTGAGAGAGTTATTGAAGAAACATACCAAAACTTTCTAAAAGATATTAAAGAAAACAAAATTGATGAATTACTTAGACTTGAACCAAATACTGCAGCGAATATTATTGATCATGTAAACCAATATAGAAATGCATTGCCGCGAAAATACTTTGAAACGCAGTTATTAAGAATAAGAACAGGTTTTATTCGCTCAAAAATAGAAGAAGCAGAAAATAGAAGAACAAGAAAAGAATTTGAAAAAGAATTAACTGATACGCTGAAACAGCATGAAACTGTGTTAAAATATCTTAAAGAAACATACCATCTAATTATTGATGACAAGAAAAGTTTTTTCTCTTCGTTTCATCAAGAACTAAAAGGAATACAGAAAATAGAAGAATTAGGAAGAGAAGAAACAATTGATGAACTCAGAAGAGAAAAAAGATTTTATGAACAACAAGGTCATAGATTCTACAGCAAACATGAAATTCAACAAGTTCTCACAAGATTAGGAATTCATTCTGCAATTAAATTATATGATAAAAGAACATTCATATGAATAATATTCTCGAATTCACTTTGTTCATTCAGAGAATATTAAGATCAGCAATACGGACAATAAAGAAGTTTGCAAAATCCATCTGATGTACTTTTTTGACCAAATACCCCTTTGCCCGAATTGCCCAACTTGGAGAATTTTACAAAAATAGTGATTTTTGTAAAATTCTCCTTAGTTTACTCCATCGGAATCTGGCTCCACATCTGCCAGTCATTTGATGGAGAATATGCGCCAAATATAAAATAAGGAGATTGCATTGCGCGAGCATAAGCATGGTGGATATCTGTCCACATTGGACCTCCGCCGCCGCCATATCCTGATGATCTTATCGGAATGCCTAAGTTTCTCCATGTTTCAGTCAATTGTCTTCCTGCGCCAAACATTGAATCTTCAGCCCAAGCTTCTGAAACCATTGTTCCTTTGTAACCTTTTTTCTTTAAATATTCCAATGCTTCTTTAACTGGAAACATTCCCTGTCCTGGTGGCAGATGATGATGGCCTCCACCAACACTATCGACAATATGAACGTGGCCCATTATGCCAGATTTCTGTAAATTTTCTATCTGCCCCATATACCATTTGTTAAATCGCACTTTTTTCTGCTCAACTGTTTCATTATGCAATGGCTGGAAATGTTTCCACCACATACCTAAATGTTGAACGTCAATTGTTGCTTTTATATGGTCATATGCTTCTTTTTCAGCTTCATCTCTGCTCAAATCTTGTTTGTAAAAAGGATTACTAACTTGTATAAGATTTCCTTTTTGATCCCTTCTTTTATGAGGATCATCTATCACAGGACTTGTTAATAATTTCACCATCTTATTTCGCGAGTCTTTGACTAATTCAATTAATTCATCAGGATGTGAACCATAACCCATTTCTGGGAAAATATTTTCTGGAGCAACATAAACATCTTTTTTTGCATGTTTGCTCATCTTTGTTCTTTCCATTGCGTAAATGCCAGCTTCTGCATAACTATGCGAAGTTTGACTTCTTGCATAATGCGCAACAGGAACAACATGCATTAATGTTTCATAAGTTTCTTCTGCATTTGCATCTGCTGCTGAAGATGCTTCATGGATATATCGCAATGAACGTTCTTTATCACCAATTGCTTTCTTAATAATTTCAGTTGGTTTTTTGTATTCCTGTCCTAAAAACATACTTGAAATTTGCCTAGTATGAGGATCTTCTCTCATTAATTTCCACTGCTCTTCAACAGGCATGTTTTTTTCCAGCTTCTCATAGAATTCAAGCGCTTTTTTCAAGCGTTTGAACTCTTTTAGCTCATCATCATAATATTTTCCATGATACAAAGAACTTCCTCTTGATTGCAAAATTCTTGTTTCCATCTGTGAACGAAAGTATAATTCCTCAGGTGTCCATGGATTTCCATCTGATTTATGATAATATTTATTCCATACTTTTGCGCGATCAACAAAATCATTCCATGTTAATCTTTCTGTTCTAAACCTTGTATGCTCAGAATCCCATTCAGGAACACGATTAAATAATGCATCAGGATCATCTTCTTTAAGAAATTTATTATCTAAATCAACCCACCTATATCGCTGCTGACTCTCATCCCATGCTTTTTTAAATTTTGGTTCTCGAACAACTTGTGATTTTCTAACATCTGTAACTAATCTACCAGTACGATCATCTACAAGATACAAGATAGCTCTTCCTGGCTCTTCATCATAGCTTAAAAATTCCCATGTGCCGTCTTGTTTCATCTTATTCCATGGCTGTGAAGACATATCCCTCTGAAATTCTCCAGTGTGCACAACAACAGCTTCTGCGCCAACATCTGCAGCAAACTGTATTGCTTTTTTTACTTCTTCAATCTCAGTCTTTCTGTATTCATCATTAAATCCTCTTTCTTGTGGATTATACCCAGACATATTGCCAATATTTGCTGGTGTATGAACGCTTGCAAATGTTACTTCATTTGCCCGAGCTAAATCCCGCAATGCTTCTCTTGCATCCTTTCCATAAGATTCAGCCCCAACACTCTCAGCTCCTCCGCCCATCTGTGTTGACAATTCAATTGCTCCAGCTCCTTTTCTGATTGCATCTGTTGTTGTTTTCAATAAAGTTCCAAAACGTGAACCTTCTGTAACTGACTGCCCAATTTCGCTGATAGTAAAAGGCTGTTCAATATCAGATTCAGAATGAGATTTCATTGTTTCAAAAGGAATATCTCCAAAAAAACCTACAGGAGATGAATGATACAACTTTTCTTCACCAAAATAACCTGAACCGAATTCCATAAAATAATTCACTGTTGTTTCTGATATATATATGTTTGTACATTTTCTGCAAAAATCAAGAGAAGATTTATAAATATATTATCACTACTGCATAGTATGAAAAAACAAAGTTATAATTTTGGTGTTAAACAGAAATATCATGATGAATTAGTAATGCTTGATAAATCAGTTAGTGAAATACCAGAGAAAGAAAATTCTGCAGAACTGCAAAACTTTCTAAACACAAAAGATGATGTCTATTCAGCAATAGCATTTATCAAACATGATACTATGCGCGTAGCAAAACAATGGTATCAAAAACCTCAGGAATCTCAAATAAGAAAAATTCAACCAGAAGAGAAAGGAAAAGAAACTCAGCAAGAAAAAATAGGACAGAAAAGAGTAAAGAGAGTAAAAGTAGATTCACAAGCTGTAATAAATGCTTTAGCCATGTATAAATCTGAAGAAGCTGTCAGAGAAGAGTTTAGTCTGAGTGATGGGCAATTGCGAGCAATAAAAGCACATCAAACAATGGGAACATATACTCCAGTAGTTAAGGTAAATTATTTTGGTGCAGTCTTTGAAGGTGAAGGAGATCAACACAAAGTTTTTAGTTTAATAGAAAGATTAAATAAAAGATATGATGGAATTGATAATATCCCTGATATACAATATAAACATCATAGATTAAAAAGAGTTGAGTAGATAACTATTTCATGAGAACTTATCCAGATATATAACTTTTCTTATTTGTACGTTTTTTATACAATGAAAATAACTACCAACTTTATGATATTTTATAAATAATAATATTCCCTCTGCCCTTTTTAATCTTCTCAACAATCCCTTTATGTTCCAATTCAGCAATCATCAAAGAAATTTTTGCTTCCGATAATGGAATCTCTTGCCTAATTTCCTTTTGTGTTATTCGCTTGTGTTCTTTCAGCAGTTTCAATAATTGCACCTGCTCTTTATCTTCAAATTGATTCAATGCAGCTGTTAATTTTGTATCACTCTTTAAGATTCTTCTATAACGATAAAGCGCATAAAGAATTGCAAAGAACAGCAAAATAACAAAAAGTAATATTAATAATTTAACTATACTAAAACCATTGCCATCAGCGTTTGAAAACAAAAGATCAAGATTTAGCTCAGGAGTTGTATCATCTTCAAAACTAGAAAACAATATAAGATCTAATTTATAATTGCCTTCCTTTGTAATGCTGATATTCTCCTGAATATCATATTTCAAAAGTTTATTTTCTGAGTATTGCGCATTTATGATATAATCTCCCGTTGGCAATTCAAATTGATAACTTCCATCTTTTGAAATATATTGCTGAGGCGGATTAGAATTTACCTTAATGACAACATCATTTAATTTATCAAGAGAATCATCATAAACATTGCCTGAAATAGTTGCAGCAATAGCTGTATTTACAAACAAAAATAATACAATAAGACTACTGCATAGCAATAGAAAGATATGTTTAGACTGCATTATAAAACTCTACAATTAGTTATTTATAAATATTCTGCAAAATTCTCTATCCAAGAAATCCTCTTACAAATCCTGCTTCAATAATTTTCTCAGTTAATACAGAAGTTTTTTCATGAGAAATACTATCCATTATTTGTGAAGTGATTTTTTTATGTTTCTCATCAGTATCATAATTAGTATGTTTAATTGCATGTAAAACAGCATCATTTACTTCTTTAGGAAAATTAGATAGATTATCTAGATTCATATAACGCAATGCTTGTGAAAAATCATAGTCAAATGCTGGATAAATGCTTCGCAGATATTCTTTATCATCTTCAGTTAAACAATCCATTCCAATAACTTCAGGCGGCAGACCAAGAGAATATAGTGACGCGCAAAAAGTAATAGCTCTAGGCAATGTTATGCCAGCAGAAGCTCTTGAATATCCAAATAATCCAATATGCAAACTTCTTTTTCTTCTTTTTGGAACAAAAGATGATACTTTATTGACAAAAGGCGCAAGCAATGGCAGCATTTCCTGATAATGTTTTGTGAATTTATTAAGAATCTGCAAACATCTTTGTTCATCAATTGCAATTGGCGCTTTTCTTTTTGATTCATTGATCAAATCAACTGCTTGCTTAACTTCTTCAATAGGATGGTCATATTTAAATGAAGATTGCATTGTAAATGTATGAACAGACGGATAGCCGCGAATAATTGAAGAAGTATTTTGAGGAGTTAAATTACCGCGAAAAGGAGCGCCGCCGCAACCTAAAATAGGAAGAATATCAATAGAAAGTTCTTCTTGCAGATTATGCAATTTAGACAAACTGATTTTATTTAGCAGAACTGCGCTTAATGAACCATAATTTAGTGCAGGATCACTTCTTGCTAACCAAATTCTTTGATAATCCTGCGCTTTTTCTGTTTGAATAATTTCTCTGACAATCTTATCAACTGCCAACATGCCATCAGCTGTTTCAACTAAAGGAGTTACTCTAATATTTTCAGGCATTGATTTACCAAGCCATTGACTGATTGTAATATCATCCTTAACCAAAGAAGAATGTTGAGCAGCTATAACATGTTGTTTGTAATATTCGCTAACTCTGATAACCTCTTTAGCATTTGTCACCATCGGAATATAAATCTCTTGTATTGGTGAAATATCCTCATTATAAAACATTTTATTGATGTCGAAATTACGGGGAATACTATGCAAAGCTTCTAACAAAATTTTTGCATCAATTTTCTGCACAGAAGGATTTGGTAAACGCAATGTCAATACTTTATCTCTGCCAAGTTTATGTTTTAAGAAATATTCAGGATATTTGCTAAGTATTTTTTGAACAACAAAATTATCAACTTCTTTTCCTTCGCAATCCCATAATTGTTCATTGCAGCCAAGATGAGAAAAAGCATAGAATGCTTCCTTAATCTCATCATCACCTTCTAAAACTGAATTATTAGAAAAAAAAGGCTGTGAAACATTATCAGGGTGCTGCGTTGACATTGTTCTAGAAACATGTGTATGCATTGATTTAGCGTAATATAAGTATTATTTAAAAATATCGCTTTCTCTTCAAATTATATATCTTTTTTGTTGAGTGAACGAAGTGAACTCGCAAAAAAGTAAGTAATAAGTCGTTCTTAAACTAATGAAAATTTTAACAATTCTCTAAAAACGAAACATTAATATATATCTAATATATATTAAGCATATGCGTAAAATCAACACAATTGTCACAAATGAGCTCAAAATAAAGAATATTA
>JACRKF010000055.1 GCA_016219865.1 Candidatus Woesearchaeota archaeon
CGATAAAATTGCGAAAGGTTGTTTTTGGGTTGATCCCAAATATAAAGATAAAATTATCAAAGAATTACTAAATCTTAAGTTAAAGTTAAAGGTTTTTGATATCATTATCAAAGGATAGTATATTTATGCAACACAGCAGATATTCAATTAAGTGGAAGTGAAGATGATAGATTATTTTATACAACTATAGTTAAGCCAATGTTAGAGAATTTATTTTCTAAATCATTGAGAATTGATGATAATCGTGAAAATAAAAATCCCAACCACCTCAAGGGGTGGGGTATTCAATCGGGGATTTTTAATGTTGGAGACCCCCTCAATAAGAACATCGAAGGTTTCACACAATCATCGCAAGCGATGGGGTATCCTCCACCATAATGGATTACACCTTCAATATTTAATGCAACAAATGTTGACATTCCATACATTTCATCCTCAGAACCACAGTAAGTTTTATCAGAGATTTGTTTTCTGAATGTTAAATAATTAGTTCCTCTAAAAAGAAAGTCTTGGTTAATTGTAATTATACTCCCTAAGTTTGGACCATTATCTATTATATGAGTTCTCATATTAAGGGGAAGTGTAACTTTTTTAAATATCTTTCCATAGACACTACTATTAAGACGCAAAAAAATAGCAATCTTTTTAAATATAAACTATTTATACTATTATTAAGGATAAATATGACAAATACATTTGGTGCTAATTGGAAATTGAATCCAGTAACTATTGATAAGGCTAAAGATCTTTTAGATTCTTATGCTAACGAAGGGTTGTCTGGATTAGTAGATACTGAGATTATTGTCTTTGTACCTTATATATTTATATCAGATTTAAAACGTCTTATAGATGAAAAAGGATATACATTTAGATTAGGTGCTCAAAATGTAAGTGAGCATGAGTGCGGCGCATTTTCTGGGCAGATATCAGCAGCTATGTTAGCAAGTGTTGGTGTAACTGAATTCTTAATAGGTCATTCGGAAAGAAGAGGAGGTTATGAAGAAAAAGTAGTTCATAGCCAAGATATAATGATAGAAAAGATTAGGCAATCTGTTAATGTGATTGATGAAGCTACAATTAAAGCAGCAAAAACTGAAGCGATTGAATATACTAATGAAATGCTTGGCAGAAAAATCTCTACAATTGTTGAATATAATAAACATCAATGGGAAAGACAGGAGCAGAATCAAAATGAGAAACCTTTACTTTTACGTCCACTTACTGCGCTTTATTGCATAGGTGAAACATTAGAAGAAAAAGCAGAGGGTAAAACATTAACTGTTTTAGAAAAACAACTTGAGAAAGGCTTAGCAAAAATATCTTCAGATGATCTTAAATATGTGATTATTGCTTATGAACCAAGATGGGCAATAGGAACAGGAAAATCAGCAAATCCAAATGATATTAAAGAAGCGCATTTAATGATAAGAAGTTTAACTAGAAGTGATATAAAAATTCTCTATGGCGGGAGTATGAAACCAGATACTGCATCAGAAATAATGGCAATTAAAGGTGTTAATGGCGGTCTTATTGGCGGAGCAAGTCTTAATGCTCAGGATTTCTCTAAAATAGTTAAATATCATTCTAAATAAAGCACTTAATAATTAATTATGATTTTAATTTTTGTGGAAAGAATAGTGTAGCAGCTGTAATTGAACCTAGAAGACCAAATAACTGCGGTAGATTGAACATAAATAATTGATTATATTATTTCTTTATAAATCTTTACACCATTCCTTTCTTATCTTTTGACTGTTTGAATGGTTTGTGAATTCCTATCTGTTCAATCTTTTCTGCAAGTTTTAATTCTTCTTCTAAAACATTTCTTTTTTTGATAATGCAGACTGTATCTGATGGTCTAACTTTTTCAGTTACCGCAAAACTAACTTCATCATTTATTTTTGCTAATCTTACTTTTTTGTCATTTATTTTTATGTTTGTTGCTTTTGTCCTGTAATATCCTGTTGTTGGTCCTGTAAAAGAGATTTCATCGCCTTCATTTAATTGATTTTCGTGGATTAAAACTGCTGCAACTTTTACTTTTGGATAATAATTTGTTACCTTACCTATTCTTACTTTTGTTTCCTTTGCAATTGAACCATAAAAACGTGTCCAAGAATTGTTTGTTGGCGTTCCTAAAAAGAAATTGGTTGAGAAATCTCTGTTGTAAACAGTTTCTAATTGTTCTATCAAAGAAAGTTTTTCTTTATCGGTGAATTTCTTTTTTGTGATTAAATCAATTGCTTCTCGATATACTTTTGTAACTGTGTAGATATATTCTGGACCTTTTGCTCTTCCTTCAATCTTAAAAACATCAATCCCTGCGTCGATCAATTTATCCAAAATTGGCAATGCGCATAGATCTTTAGGAGACATCATATAATTTCCATCAATAACAAATTCTCGTCTTGGATCTTCAATATCTGTTATCTTGTAAGTTCGTCTGCATTCCTGCAAACATTGTCCTCTGTTTGCTGATAATCTATTATGATGCTGTGACATAAAACATCTGCCAGAGAATGCAACGCATAATGAACCATGCACAAATGTTTCTAACTCAATTTTTCTTCCAGAAAAATTGAGTTTATCTGTGTTGATCTTTACTTTTATATCTTTAATCTGGTCTAACGTGCATTCTCGCGCAAGGACTATTCTTGGTGAAAATTGCGCGAAGAATTTGACAGATTCATAGTTTGCAATTGATAATTGCGTGGAGATGTGAACTTCTAAATTTCTTTCTTTGCACATTTGGATTATTGCAAAGTCCGTTGCGATTATTGCGTCAACTTTTGCTTTCTTTGCCTCATCCAAAATTGTTCCAATCTTGGATATCTCGTGATCATATACAACTGTGTTTAGAGTTAAATAACCTTTCATCTTATTTTCATGCAGTTTCTGCATTATTTCTTTTAGTTCATGAATATCAAAGTTTCTTGCAGAAGAAGCGCGCATATTGATCCATTTTATTCCAAAGTAAACAGCATCTGCTTTTGCTTTCATAGCTGCAGCTAATGTTTCAAAATCTCCAACAGGGGATAAAAGCTCTGGCATAGATTAAAGATTTGCGTGGAAGTATTTAAAATTGATTACATTGGTTCTATAATCACTTTGTTGTCTTGAGGATGGATAAATAGTTCTTTTCCTTCTTTTAATTTAAGATATTTTACGATGTTTCTTGGAATTCTTACAGCCAATGAGTTTCCAGTTTTTGCTAATCTTGTTTTTGTTCCTAATCCCCATATCCTTTTTTTTCTTGCAACTAATTCAATCAAATGAGTAGTTAATTCATCAGTAAATGACTCATTGCATTTATTGCAGATTTCTGCTGGAAATTCTCCTAAAACAACACCAAACATTGTTTCTTTAATTTTTCCCTTTTTTAGTTTTCCTTCATTGCATAATGGACATTGCGTCATTATTACCACCTTGGTTTTACAGTTATAATAAATATACATTCATCTATCTTCTTATAGACTACACTAAAATATGTATATTCGGCAATAATCTTATCTGGAAATTGCAAGTGTTTACTTCCACTTTTCAATGCAATAGCAACTTGCTTTTCAGTGATACCTCGCGCAACCATCTGTTCACGAGCATGTTTGCTGTATTTTATTGACAAAGTATCACCTGTAATTACTGTAGCTATAAGTAGTATTTAAATTTTTCCTATCCTATTTTATCCAATTTCTAAGCAGGTTAATAGCGTGTTAACACATGAATACATGGAATAGGAGCTGGAAAAGAACGGTTTGAAGTGATTTTATCTTGATTATATTAAAAATAATTTTACTAGACTAAAGTTTTCTTAATCTTAATATCCTCTAATTCAATTCTTCTAAATTCATTGTTAATAGCAGAATTTAATCTCATATCAGCATTATACACAGCTTTAATCATATTTTGCAATTGATTTAAATGTTTTGGTTTTTCAAAGAGTTACATATAATTTGGTCGCTAAAATAAAGACGATCGTCTGAAGTAATAATTTGTTTATCTCTCTGTGATTTTCTGGCATATCTCCTAGTCCACTCATTCCAGTATTAGTAACAAATCTACCTTCTCTAATTATTTTCATTAAATCAGAATCTCTTATTATATTATCTTCCATTGTAATAATTGGAATGAGTTGTTATTTATAAAATTAATTGATGCTTAATAGAAATAATGAAAAAAATAAAAATAATTTTACTAGACTAAAGTTTCTACCTACTTATTGCGGAGCCTGATCTTTTTGCTTTTGATAGCAATCCTTGCAATAAACTGGTCTTCCTTCAGCTGGTTTAAATGGCACTTGTGCTTGTGCGCCGCAGCTTGAGCAAGTTACGTTATGCATTTCTCTTGGTCCACTTCCAAATCGTGGTCTAAATCCGCCTTTTCTGTCTTGAAATCCCATGTTTCTCTTCTCTCCTAGATATTTTATCTATATTCTATATGTTCTATAAGATATAATGATAATCTCAATTTAATTGAAATTATCAAGATTCTATCTTACTAATTTAATAAATGATGAGGTTATATAAAAATGTGCTGGAAAAAATGCACAAATACAAAAGATTTAAATAAAAGTTATACTTATTGTATAACATGATGTCATTTAAAACAAA
>JACRKF010000053.1 GCA_016219865.1 Candidatus Woesearchaeota archaeon
TAATATTCTTTATTTTGAGCTCATTTGTGACAATTGTGTTGATTTTACGCATATGCTTAATATATATTAGATATATATTAATGTTTCGTTTTTAGAGAATTGTTAAAATTTTCATTAGTTTAAGAACGACTTATTACTTACCTTTAGATAATCTTCTTTTTTCATAATAATTGAGTGTACATGGCTTCCAGGATTAAATGCAAGCTCTTCATTCAGCAGAACACTTCTGTCAACAAATGCTTTTAACCCAAACAATTGTGGAAATGGTGGAACACAACCAGGAGTGCAGTAGTAATAAACTCATGTTCTGCTTAATTATAATAGTTATGTTATAATCTCCAGCGATATATCAACTATCTTAGGAGACAATGTTAATGCAGCTCCAATTGAGATAAAATCAATCCCTGTCTTTGCGTATTCTTCAATATTATCTAAATTTATTCCACCTGATGATTCAATCTTAATATTTTTGTTAGCATTTCTAATTAAAGGAACTGCTTTCTTTGTATCATTGATTGAGAAATTGTCTAACATAATAATATCTATTTCTTTATCAAGATTTTTTGCAAACACTTCATTAAGCTGCTGAAGTGTTTCAATTTCAAGCTCTACTTTCATTGCTTTTGCTTTTCTTAATCTTTTAAAGTTAGGATTACTGATTATAGAGTTAACTGCTTTCTCAACATTGCCTGCTGCACAAATATGATTATCCTTAATAAGAACCATATCAAAAAGACCAAATCTATGATTTTGACAACCACCGCATAAGACAGCATATTTTTCAAGCTCTCTAAATCCAGGAATTGTCTTTCTGGTATCAAGAATCTTTACATTATATTTATTTACTTTATCTGCATAAGTATTTGCTGTAGTTGCAACAGCAGATAAATGTTGGAGAAAATTAAGCAAAATTCTTTCAGAACAAATAATTGCTTTTGTCTTACCCTCGATTATTGCAACAATTTCACCTTCATTTATCATTGCGCCATCTTCAAAGAATTTTTTAAATTTAATCTTAGCATCAAGTTTATGCAATACTTGTTTTGCTATATCAATACCGCAAAGAATTGCTGACTGCTTAAATATAATTTGAGCTTTTGCTATAGCATCCTCAGGAATGATGCAATTAGAAGTAATATCTCCTTCCCTGATATCCTCTTTTATTGCTAGTTCAATCAATAAATTTGCATCCATAGTGAAGTTGTTCTTCATTTATTTAAATAGTTATTTATATTGTATAAGTTTCTCCTATATTATGAATGTATTTCAAGACATTATGAACAAAATAATAGAAAGACAAACTATTGCGGATAATGATGATAATAATGATAATAGTAATATTGATAACAATAGAATAAAACTAGAAGATTTTTATGAGATAACACTTATTACTGAAGAAATAGATGAAAACAAAAAAGAAGATATAAGTAAAAAAAGGAAAATCGCATATATTGATGGCGGCAATGCTGAAATAATAAGATCAGCGGATATTTCATTGCAATTTATTCGTTTATGCGGTGTTATAATTAGAGAGAATAAAACAATAAAGATAATTAAATATGAATATTATGTGCTAATAACAACTAATCATCAAAAAGATAACGAGATGAATAATAAGAAAGATAATATCTATTATGATGTTGAATTCCATCTTAATGAAAATAATAAGAATAATAATGATACAAAGAATATCTTACCAAGAAAAGAACATTTGCATTATCATTCATTTGATAAAACAATAATCTCAGGAAACGAAAGAGGTGAAATCTCTAAAATTGGCGAGATTTGCAGGAAATTCTCAGAGATTCTTTTAGCAAGAGACATAGCATTGCAATTAGAACAAAATGACATTATTATTTTAGATAATTCTTTAGAAACATACTACACAAATGAACAATTATATTGGAATGAATTATTTGAAATAATTAAGAAAAAAGAGATAATTCTAGCAGGATTAACAAAAACAACAACATTATTGACTAAAAGAGGACATTCAATAATTTCAGTATTGCATGCAATGAGTAAAAAGATTGATTATAACTGCTGGTGTTATTACCAAAAAGAATGTGCTAAACAAAATACCATCCAAATGCTGTTTGTAAAACTACACCTATTATCACAATATATTTTTAGAATAGAAGTATATAACTACTTAGAAACTAATTTAGAAAGTAATTTGCGAATATTGCTTTCTGAATTAGTTTCACAATCAAAAGATGCATTTTTTCCTGGTTATCCTTATGGTTTAGTCCAAGCGGATAATTTTGCAAGAATTAGCAATAAAGAAAAAGAACAATTACATCTGCAATTTAGAATAATTAATGGCAAGAATTTCAATTTAATTAATGAATCAACAAGTGCTCTCAATGCTCATGGAATATTGGATAGAAAATAAAAAGTTATTTTTTTTTATTTCTCGGCATATCTTTCTCTTGCTGCAACAATGGACTTCCTTCTTTATTATCAGTTTTTTTATTTAATCTACTCATTTTATATATTAATACACCTAATACAATCAACAACAATAACAATACAGAAAAAGCGCCTGTTTTCTTATTGAGACCAATAATTCCAAATGCCATTCCAACCAAATCTTCTACTGCTTCACTTACTTTCCCTATACCTTCTTTTATTGCGCCAGCAATTCCCTTATTTAACTCAGATTCATCTGATTCAGCTGTATCTTTTTCAGGTTCTGGAATAGATTCTTCTTTAGTTTCAGAAGAACCATCTCCAAATGAAGATGGCAATGCTGGATTTGGAATAACTTGAGCTTTTGGTACTTCTTTCTTTAAAATAGTGATTCCACCGCCACCACCGCCGCCAGAAGAACTACTGCTTGAACTGCAATCACCACAACTAACACTTCCTGTAGCAGTTTCTGATGTTGAAGCGCCTGACTTTGAAGCAGTACCTGTAATTGTATATGAACAAGAACTTGTACCCATTACAACATACCATGATGCTGAACCTTGAGCATTATGACTTAAACTGCCAAGATTTTTAGTAGTTGAATCTCCTGTATCAAGTGTGCAACCTGAAAATCTTAGAGAAGCATCAACACTGCCACCTGCAGTAAGCGCTGCTGTAACAGTAAAAACAGCATTTCTATTTGCGCTGCTGACAGAAGTAATTGTATTGAGAGCTTGAATATCAATAACATTAACAGTTACTCCAGTAATAGTTGTATCAGTTACACTATCAATTCTAACATTTGAAAATGCATTCTCACCACCTGAACTTGTTGAACGCAAACCAGAAAATGTAGCAGTTGTTGTTCCACCATTTGCGCTTACAGTGCTAGAAAAGCCACTGCCTGCATAACTTGTTTGTTCCAACCAATTACCATTAACATTTAAAGTTACAGTAGTAATACTTGCTGCATCACCATCTGGATTTTCATTAGTTGCCTGACATGAAAAAGTTTCACCTAATACAACACCTGCTTGTCCAGTACAAGAAAATGATCCAGATTGCACACGAAGAGCAGCTTGCGCATTGAATGATAAGACTACGAATAAAGAAAACAAAATCAAACTCAAATTAATTTTTTTTTTAAGCATAATCTCCCCACCTTCTTATTGATAATATAATTTTATCCAGTAATATTTATTTTAAACGCTCTCTGAATATTTACATTATTCCAGTCTTCATCATAGCAGTAAACTTGCAAACCATAATCTTGTGTAGTCATATCTATTGGAAATGAATAACTATGTGTTGTAGTTCCTGTTGTTAATCCAGTTGAACTATAGTATGATGTGCCTGAACCAGAATTATTCTTGCTAAGATAATAGTAATCTTTAGAAAGATATTTATAATAATAGTTACTGCCTGAATATGCGCCTGAAGCGCAGATTCCAGTTGTATTTAACCAACAGTACCAACTTTTGTAAGTATCATAATTAAGCAATGTCAAATAACAATTTGCGTTTTCATTTGTCGTTGCAGAAAATAAAAATGAACTGTTAGTATATGTGACATTATTAAGTGGGGTAGTTATATTTAATATTGGCGCAGTCATATCCCTCACCCAGAAGTATCCGCTTTTGATAACAGCAGTTCCTGCGCTTCCTGAAACAGTTGCTCGCACAAGATGTTCTCCTCTTTTCCATGTTCCAGGAGTTGTAACATTTATATAACAGATTTTGTTGCAAGTAACATTTCCAGTTCTTATTGTCCAATTTGCTATTACATAAGTTCTGCAACTATCCATCCAACAATTTTGTGGTGCTTCAGCATATTCAATTTGTGTTATATTAACTATAGCTGGATTATTATTACTATCATAAACATTTAGTTGCATACTTGCATTTTCTGTAAAACTTTTATAATAATTCCATACATTACTTTCATCTACTGCGTTCCACCAACCTGTATAAATTTGTGTAGCTCTAAAATTCGCAGAAGATTCTACAATAGTTGAACCATCGGTAAATACAAGTGTTAAATAAATATAGCCATCTTCCCAACCACCTGAAGGAGTTGTTACATTAACATTTGCTGAACCATTGATTGAGCAGCTTGATGATGTATTTGAGTTACAACTACCAATACTAAAATTATATAATTTCTGACCATAATAACCATTTGTTGAACCCCATGAATAGATTTTTGTAAGATTACCAATTACTGTTGCATTATCAGAAGGACTTTGTAATGTAATAGGTATTGATGGACTTTCAGTTAATCCAACATTTGCAGTGGAATTAATAGTAACTCTAAAAGGAACTGTTCTAAAAGATAACCAACCAGATTGAGTACTATTATCACTTGTATCTCTGACAATTAAATTCAAATAATGATACCCGCCCCAGCTTCCTACTGACCAACGATTATTAGTATTATTTGGAACAATTGTAATATTTGTTGAAGCATTAAATATTGTATTTGGTGTAAAATTATAAGTTATTCTTATACTACTCATACCATTCCAAACATTTTCATAAACAGTGGATACACTATAATTTCCTGCCAACAAACTATTTGTATACCAATCAGGATCACGGATATTGAGTGTTGCAGTAATATTTGCAGTTGCGCCAACCTCATACTGTGTGCTTGTACTTTCAACCCTAAATACTTGTACATTAAAATAAACATATCCTCTTCCAGTTTGATTTTCAGTATCTCTTAACATTACTTCTCCCCAATAATATCCAGTTTGCCAATTTCCTGATTGTTTGGTTACATTAATAACATTAGTGCCATTAATTTCAAGTGTTGTTTTAGTGTTTACAGTTACATTAATATCTTCAGGATAATTTAATTCTTTTGTTTGCATTGTAGTACTATCCCAATATCTCAATACCATATCTTGTATTGTTGTATTAATATAATCATCTGCTGTATAACTTTGATAATATTTCTCTCCTTTTGTTGTATATACTTTAAAATAAACAGCTGAACGTCCATTTGTATTATATACATAATTTGTTCCATTTGCATTTGTTGGTTCTGTATAAACATTAAATGCTTTTATTTGATACCAAGCATAACCTGTTTCTGTGCCATTGATATCCAAAACAACTTGGAAATATCCTGAATCATTCCATCTTCCTGTTGGAGAACTAATATTGAGTATATAAGAAACATTACAACCACTCCAATACTGCGGACTTGAAGCTGATACAGTTAAATTTGTTGCATTATACGATGAAGCAACTACCTCTTTTGGCGGCCATGAACTTGTTTCAAGAATCTTCTTAACATTGATATATGTTGTGCCGCCTAAAGTAGTTCCACCATTATCATTCCAATTACCTGCATTAGTTATTCGTACATATAAACTAATATTTTCCTTTGCACCCACAGAATATTTATAATTACATCCACCTGATGTAGGAATTGATATCGGATTACCCCATGCTTCAAACAATCGAATCTCAAAATTTGCTTTGCCATAATCAGTTGTTCCTGAACTATCAGTTGCTTTAAGTATTGCCTGATACCTTCCAGTAGACCATAATTTTGCAGGAGTTCTATTCACCTCTAATGTAAGAGAACCTACACCATTTGTAACTGTTGTAGAATTTAATCCAGTAGTATTATAACTTATATCCGCACAAGATGACATCCAGAATCCATCTGCACCGCAGTATTCAACTCGTTCAATTGATACTGTGCCAGATAATCCTGTTGAACTTCCCCACCAATTATTTCCTGCTTCATACATATTCACAGTAAATGCAAGATTTTGATTTGGCTTATTTCTCCAACTTGTTGAATAAGCATAAAGATAAAATGCTTTTGCTTCAAAATAACCGTAATCAATATCAGTGACACCATTCTTATCTATTTTTAATCTAACTAAATATCTTCCTGGCTCCCAAGAATTATTAGCTTGCTGAATAGTACAAGTATACTTTCCTCCAGTATCATCAGATTGACAAACAGAACTTGTTATATTAAGTGATGTTTTCATACCAGAATCACTGTTAAGAACTTCATCTATAGTAACAGTTGCATTATTCACAGCTTGTTGAGTTGTTGTGTTGATAGTGCAACCAACTCCCTTGCCATAAGTTGAATTAGTTGAATTTTTAGAACTTGGTTTTCCCAATGGATTTGATGCCTCTTTAACAATTAATTCTAAATAAATAATATCACTTGTTTTAAATTGAGAAATATAATAATTTGTTGCTGATGACGAAACTTGCCCAGCTGTATTTTTAGGAAAAGAACAAATATCATATGGATTGACAATAACAGATGTTGTAGTATATAATGTCTTATTATTTGCATAAATCTCAAGGAAATAAGGACCGCCTGATTTAGGAGTATCTATCTTTAAGAGTTGAGAACTTACATTAAATCCATATTCAGAAACATTGTTTGTAGCATTTACTGCAGCAAATGATACATTAGTATAAGTAAATATTGTTCCATTATAGAAAGTGATTGATTTAAGTTCTGCATCAGTAATATTTACACTGCTTCCTGAAGAATTAAGAGAAGTAAGTGAGATATAAATAAATTCATTTGTTCCAAATAATTCTTTTAATTCTCCATTCTCATTGCTAGGTGTTGCTTCTAGTTTTTCATTAATTACAGCAAGTATTTGCTCAAATGTTTGAACCTCTCCACTATAATCTACTGTTACAACTTGTTTATATGTTCCAGAGACTGCAGGTGTTTGTAGTGCAGCTTGATAACATCCATTCTTTCTGCAAGTTGCATTCCATGTTGCATTACTTGTATTCAAAATAGTACTATACAAATTTTTGATTGTAATTGACATAGAACTTGTATTCACATTAGTTAATACTGTGCCATTTCCTGCATCAAGTGGTAGAATATCAATATAAATCGTCTTGTTAATATAACTTTTCCACCCATATTCTATATTAGAAGCTTGTTGCCGCGCATCAACAAATAATGTCCAGCTCCGTACTTCAAATGTTGTTGTTGCTGTAAGAGTTGAACTTGTTCCTATTTTCAAAACAGTTACATTTGCTGTATAATAGCCATTACTAAAGGAACTATCAAGTGTAAATGAAAAACGATTAGTATAACTATTATTTGCATTTAATGTTGTTGCATTAATTACTTTAACTGTATTTCCATTAACATCATTAATAGTGCCTGTAAAATTATATTCACCTGTTGGTATTGAATCATTATACGATACTTGCACTTCAATACTTGCGCCATTATTTCTTGTAAAAGTATTTTTAAATACTTCACCTGTTGTATCTTTTGTATAAACAAATATATCAAATGGTACAACAGAATATGTAGTTGAGCTTGAGAAATTATTTACTTCCACAGTATAACTTCCAGCAGTTGATGATGCTGTTTTATTAATTACACAACTTCCTGCTGCATTTGTAACACAATCAAATGTTGCTGTTATTGAATTAGCACTATTCCTAATAGTGCCATTAACAGTAATATTTGCCTGACTTACTTTATTGCCATTTTGTTTTTTCCATGATTCAATATTTATTGTAACAGGATCACTTGATAAATATGTTGCTTCATCTGTATAAACTGTAATTCCATCAATTGTTGATTGAGCAACAGAAAAAAATAACCATTGTTTCCAACTGCTATTATTTGGATCTTTATAGTCTAAAATAAGAAGATAACTTCCAGTAACATTTGGCGCAAATAATGCTGTTGAATTTGGATTAGCTTCACTTTTTGTGCTGAATTTACCATCAATTGATGTATTTAGAATATAAGTGCTAATAATTGTGCCATTATAATAAGAAATATTAAGTGTAATATTTGCATTTGCAAGCGTTGTATGATTGCTAAGATTTGAACTTACAATTGTTCCTCTGTTTAGTGTTCCTGAAAGAGTAATATTCTCATTAGTGCCATATACAACTTTTGAAAGAGAAGCATTCATAGAAACATAATATGTATCAGCAGAAACTGTAATAAATGTAAATAAAGATGATAATAATGCTGCAATAACAACTGCGATATATTTTTTTATCAACTTATACCCTCTTTTTTATAATTAATATACCAATTAATATCCTAATTTAGATTTTCAAGAAGAAGAAATATATAAATGTTTGTTTTATGAGTTTTTATCTAAGAGTAGTTATCCTTAGAGATTTTTTAGCTATTTTTTGTAAAGTGAATGAAATAAACTTACAAAAAATGATAAATATATAAATAAGTATATCTAAAAGAGATTATGGATAAAATTAAGACTACAATATTGCAGCAAATAAACAATTATTTAGAAAAACAACTTACACACATCCATGATCCTGCCACACTAGTCTCTGATGCAACACCACATTCTACTAAAAAATTTATTAATTCTCTTAATCTAACACTAGAAACACCAAAAGAACAAACTTTAGGAGATTACGCATTTCCATGTTTTCAACTTGCAAAAGTGTTAAAAAAGTCACCAAATTTAATAGCGCAAGAGATTATAAAATCAATGCAAATTGAAAGACCTATTACAAAGATAGAGATAAAAGGCGCTTATCTTAATTTTTTCATTGATAAATCATATCTTAATGAAAAAATATTAAAAGAAATAGCAAAAAAGAAAGAAAAATTTGGATTATTAAAACAAAAAAAGCGAATTATGCTTGAATATAGTTCTCCAAATACAAACAAACCATTGCATTTAGGACACGTTAGAAATTGCGTGTTAGGCGATGCAATAGCAACAATGCTTGAAAAAAATGGCAACAAAATAATTCGCGTTTGTTTAGTTAATGACAGAGGAATACATATCTGCAAATCAATGCTTGCATACAAGAAATGGGGCAATAATGCTCAGCCTGACTGCAAATCTGATTTTTTTGTAGGCAAATATTATGTTTTATTCTGCAAAGAAGCTGAAAAGAATCCTGAATTAGAACAAGAAGCGCAGAAAATGCTTCAAGAATGGGAATCAGGCAATAAAGAAGTTGTTGCATTATGGAAAAAGATGAACAAATGGGTATACAATGGATTTTCAGAGAGTTACAAAAAAATGGACATCCATTTTCATAAGATGTATTATGAATCAAAGATCTATAAAAAAGGAAAAAACATTGTAAAAAAAGGATTAAAAAAAGATATATTTAAAGAAGATAATGGCGCTATTTATGCTGACTTATCATTATTTAACTTGCCTAAAAAAGTATTGATGCGCGCAGATGGCACATCATTATACATTACACAAGATATTTTTCTAGCAATTGAAAAGATGAAACAAAATAAATTACACGCATCATATTATGTCGTTGGAAGTGAACAAAACCTGCATTTTCAGCAATTATTTGCAATTATAAAACAATTAAAGTATAAATGGGCAGATAAACTTAAACATATCAGCTATGGAATGGTCTACTTGCCTGATGGAAAAATGAAATCAAGAGAAGGAAAAGTTGTTGATGCTGATGATTTAGTTGAAGAAATTATTGAACTTGCAAAATATGAAATTAAACTGCGTCATAAAGATTTAAGTGACAAAGCTGTTGAAAAACGATCAAAACAAATTGGACTTGGTGCATTGCGCTTTTATTTATTAAAAACAGATTTAACAAAAGATATTTATTTTGATCCAAAAGAATCAATATCTTTTGAAGGGGAAACAGCGCCATATATCCAATATGGTATTGCAAGAATTAATAGTATCAAAAAGAAATATGATGAATTAATCAAAGAAGTTAATAAAAATAAGAGTAAAAAATCCAAGAAAAAGTTGATTAAACACGTTACAAATACAAAAATAGACTTTGCTATATATAATGAAACAGAAAACAAGCTGATTAAATTACTTGGTGAATTTAACAAAGTTGTTGAAGATACAATAAAACAATTAAAACCATCATTATTAACAAGATATCTGCTTGATCTAACTCAATTATTTAATATGTATTATCATGAAACGCAGATATTGCAATCAGCTCCAAATGTAATGGATGCAAGAATATATCTTATAATTTCTGTTAAACAAGTCATTAAGAATGGTTTAGAATTATTGCATATAGAATCTCCAGGAGAGATGTAAAGAGGATAACATGGTATTTGCAACAAGTTTGATTATTGCATTTGTAATATTAGTGCTGCTTTCTGCTTTTTTTTCAGCAGTTGAAACAGCGGTATATTCAATAAATGATATAAAAATAAGAGAATTAGTTAATAAAAAAGCAAGATTCTCCGAAACACTTGCAAGATTAAAACATCAAAGACATAAGTTTCTTTCCACAATTCTCATAGGCAATAACCTTGTAAATATTACTGCAAGTGTTATTGCAACAAAAGTTACAATTATTTTATATGGAGATCAAGCATTAGGTATATTAACTGGTGTGCTCACATTTATTATGTTAGTTATTGGAGAATTCATTCCAAAAACAATTGCAACAGTGCATCCTGAATTTGTAGCTTTGAACTCTGCTCCTTTGATTGATGCAATTATGATTGTTTTTATGCCATTTGTTTACTTTTTTGATTTATTTAGCAAACTTCTTCTAAGATTAATGGGAAAAAAGAAATATCATGAAGAGATTACAGAAGATACAATTAGAAGTGTTGTAGAATCAGGAGAAGAACAAGGTATAATCAAAACAAAAGATAAAAAGATTATCAATAATATCCTTAAATTTAATAGAATCAATATAAAAGATATTATGATTCCAAAAAAAGATATTGTTGCATTGCACGCTGATACTATTATTAAAGATATTATTGATGAAATAATTCATGAGAATTATTCAAGAATTCCAATTTATGAAGGAAAATTAGATAATATTGTAGGAGTTTTATACATCAAAGATTTACTTAAAGCAATACGAGAAAAAAGAATAGAAGAATCACTTAAAACTATTGCAAAGAAACCATACTTTATTTCTGAGAACAAGCGATTAGATGGTTTATTCTCAGAGTTTCAAAATAAAAAAGTGCATATTGCAATTGTATTAAACAAAGTTGGCAGAGTTATAGGTTTAGTCACAATGGAAGATCTCTTAGAAGAGATATTTGGAGAAATCTATGATGAATCTGATTTCATTGAATGGAAAATTAGAAAAATCAACCCAAAAGTGTATTTAATCAAAGGAAACACAACATTGAATGAGATTAACGAGAAATTAGGTATAAAATTACCAGGCAAGGATAAAAATCAAGCATTGCGAGGCTTTATTTTTGAAAAGATAAATAAAATACCACAAAAAGGCTGCGCAATCAAATATACAAATTATAAATTGGTTATAAATAGAGTATTGCACCATAGGATAATTGATGTGAGATTAGTTAAAAAATGAGTTTGATTAGACACTACTCAGAAGAATTACGAAGAGTATAAATAGAAACAACGAATTCTTGATATTTATGCATCAAACAATTTCAGTCAAAGAAGCTTTAGAACTGCAAAACGCAGTCTTTATAGATACACGAACACCCGCAGAATTTACAGAAGCGCATATTTCTAATGCTATCAATATTCCTATTTTTTCTAATGATGAACGAGCATTAATTGGAACAATTTACGCAAAAATAAACAAAGAAGAAGCAATTGACAAAGGAGTTGAACTATTCTCGCAAAAACTGCCGGATATTCTCCAACAAATGAAACAATATAAAGATAAAACAATCATCATCAATTGCTGGCGTGGTGGAATGAGATCAAAAGTTGTAACCAATGTGCTTTGCGGTTTAGGCTATAAAGCATTGCAATTAGATGGTGGACATAAAGCATATCGAAATTATATTATAGAACAATTAAACAATTACCAATACAATTTTAAATTTGCAGTTCTTTATGGTTTAACAGGAACAGGAAAAACAGAATTATTAAACAAATTCCCAAATTCTCTTGATTTAGAGAATTTGGCTCAGCATAGAAATTCTCGCCTAGGCATGGTTGGATTAGAACCAAAAAATCAAAAAATGTTTGATGCATTGCTTTTGCAACGCCTTCGGGCATTGCAAAAGCAAGAATTTGTGATAATTGAGGGAGAATCAAGAAAGCTCGGAAGAATATTATTGCCTGAGAGTTTATTCAAAACAATGAAAAAAGGCATAAATATCAAAATTGAACTTCCAATAGAAATACGCTGCAAAAGATTAGCAAGTGAATATTTTGATACTCCTGAAAAAACTCAGCAAGTCAAGAATATTGTTAAGACAATGACACAAGTATTAAGCCATCAAATTGTTGATAATATAATTGCTGAGATTGATTCTCAGAATTACGAAGAAGCAGTAAGATTATTATTAATCCATTTTTATGATCCAAAATATAATCATACTGTTGAAAATATCAACTATGATCTTAAAGTTGAGAATAATGATATAATTAAAACAGCTGAAAAGATAAAAAAGTTCTTATAGAGAACTTTGCAAAATTCTCTATAACAAAGAATAGATATTAAAATAAACACATTCTCCATAATTCTATGCATCTCAATGAAATTCAAAATAAAGTGCATCAAAGACTATACATATCATTACACCAAAGAAATCTTCAAGAGCTTCGTCCTTGTCAAGAAAAATCAATTATTGCTGGCTTATTTGATGGAAAAAATGTTTTAGTCTGCACACCAACAGGTTCTGGTAAAACATTAGTTGCAGAATTAACTGCATTGCATTCAGTTTATAATCATATTGGAAAAGCAATATACATTGTTCCATTAAAAGCGCTTGCTAATGAAAAGTATAAAGAATTTAAACAACGATATCCAGACATAAAAATTGCTTTATCTGTTGGTGATAATGATTCTGACGATTCTTATTTAGCTGGATATGATATAATTATTACAACATCTGAAAAATTAGATTCTTTAATTCGTCATTCAATTCCATGGCTGAGAAATGTAAAAGTAGTAATTATTGATGAAATTCATTTGATTAATGACGAAAGAAGAGGACCAACACTGGAAATATTAATCACACTTTTGAAGCATTTATTAAAAAATGTGCAAATAATTGGATTGTCTGCAACAATTGGCAATCCTAAAGAATTAGCTGAATGGCTTGATGCAGAACTTATTCTTGACAATTGGAGACCAGTTAAACTAAAAAAAGGAGTTTACTTTGAAGGAAAAATAGAATTTGAATAATAAAATAATTGAAAAGAAATTAATAATTTTTAGATATATCCAGCTGAAGCAAGAAACAAAGCAACTAATCCAATAAGTAAAATAACTATTATACCTAAAGGAATCAACACAGCTGCTGCAGCTCTTCCAATTGATAATTGATGAACAACTTTAGTAATTATGATATCAACTAATAATGACCAAATAGCAGTTGCAACAATAACTAATATCATAATCACACCAAATATTGTTATATCTTCAACATCAAAAGGAAATATATTAAGTATCATCAATATATGAGGGAATAATAACACTTTATAGAAAGGCATAAAATCAGATTTACCGCCAAGCCATTTTGCAAAGAGATGAGTTAATCCATAAATTATTAAAGTTCCAAGAATTGTTGTTACAGGCAATATTACAAAATTCAATCCTTTTTCTGATGGTGTTATATCCATAAATAACTGAACAATTGCAGTTAACAATGAAACAGCAATTGCAATTACAAGCCCATACATTAATGCATTTTTATCTTTTGATAAATCTGCCATTGTTTTCTCATCAAATGTAACAACTTTCCATGCATCCTGAAGATATTCAACAAATTCCATGTATATCAACCCCTTTTAATTATGATAATTATATAATATTAATCTTTAGATTTACTTATATATAAATCTATTTTTCTGCCAATATAATTTCATACAACCCTTCTTTTAATTGACCACTGCATTTATCTAATCCAGAAAGTAATGTAGTTAATAATTCTTGATTAAAATTACCTTTTGTATAACTGCAAGTCATACTCTTACTTTCAATAAGATTCTTTATTTCTATTGGTTCTTCATTTGAGATTTTGACTATTTTTTTAACAACATTGCAATCATTATCTGTTGTAAACTCATATTGGATTTGATCTATTGTTATTTGATATCGCGCAGCATTGCAATTATCTGCTTTTTCTAAAAAACATTGTTCACTTGCGCAATCAAATGGAGAAAATGATTTAAGATAAACTGCAACAAAAATAATAAATCCTAGTAAAATCAAGCCAATAATTATCTGCGATTTATGCAATAAAGGATTTGATTGCATTGCTTTTCCAGAAGTTACATATTTCTTTAACATTTCTTTAACAATATTCTCTTTATAGCCAGCTTTCAATAATGCATTTTGAATCTGATCAAGCGCAAAACCTTTTTGATATTCAGCATGGACATAATCATCTACCTTTTTTCTGATTTCATCACTTCTTTCAACTTTTTTATCCATTAGATTAGTATTTACTTATAAAAGTTTAAATTAGTTTGTATTAACCCAAGAGTAATGAAAATATTTATAAATAGACTGTTCTTTCCACAACATATGCAATTAACTGTTGATATAAGAAATTTAATTGATAGAATAAACCAATTACAAGGATTATTGCCGCAAGAAAGAATAGTCTATAACGAACTTATAATTGAAAGTGATCCAACAAATCAAATGCTTTCTGAGTTAAGTAAACTTGATTTTGAGAGAGTCATAACAATTAGAAATGCATTGTATAATGGATTAGATAAACCAAGTAGTATAAGCAGCATAGAAAGAGAAACACACCAATCAATTGATGATTTAACAGAAAAATACAAAGATAAATTTAATATAATAGATTTTCATCAACTTGAACAATCACAAAATCAAACATCAGAACCAGACATCTATTTTATTATTGACGATACTAAATTAAGTGATTCTAAAAGAATAGATGCAGTTATTAGATCATTATTGCATCTTATAAATAAAGACGATATTATACATGGCGATGATATTGTTATTCCATATATCTCTGGTGAAATGAATAATTTTGAAACAAAAACAGAGCTAGGTAAAACATACGAAAGAGATATGCGAAAGAAATTGATAGCAAATGGATTTCCAATAATTCATGGATATTTTAAAAATCATTCTGATGCTTTATTAAAAGTCGAAGTATCAAGAAACTTAGAGTATCTAGAACAAAAGAACTATCTTGCTGCAGCAGTGTATATTGCGCTTTTTGAAGATAAAGTCTTAATAGGTAATTCTAATCCAAAAGAATATTGTGATGGAGTACTTGAATACTTTGTTAAAATAAGAAATAAAGAAGAAGATGCAGAATCAGAAAATAAAAAGAAAATGGCAGTTATTGTAGAAAAACCTTATATATTATCACCTGGGACAAGAGATTTCTGTAAAAAACATAATTTAGGATATGTTGTCTTGGAAGTTAAATAAGGATTATAATTGACGCCAGCTATAAAATGCTTTTTGTTTAAGACTCGTCATTTTTCTCACCGGCAAATTGCATAATATCATCCTTTCTATCCTCACTTTTATCTTGCTGCTGTACCTGCTGTATATTTTGTGCCTGTATATTCTGCGTCATTTTCTGGCTAATCTTTTCGTTTTTTACAATCTTCTGTAATTCTAAGATAAAACTGTGAGTCTTATTCAAATGATCGTGTACCTTGGTTCTTGCGCGTTCAAAAGCATGTTCTAATGTAGGACCATTTAATTTATAACCAATTATAACACTATTATCAGGCAATACATAACTCATTTTTGTAATCATATCAACTTCCAGCCATCGCTTAAGATATTCGTACATTGTTTGCCGTGTAATACCAGCATACATGCCCATTTCTTCTACTGTCATAACTGCTTTTGTTGGATGCTTTTCTCGATTTGCAATCTTTGCGCGCTCATACAATTCTATCAAAACTTGGTGCATTTTATCAGTAGAATTTTCCTTTCTAGGCATTAAACCTAGACGTTGAATTATAATTTTTGCTAAATCATCAGAACTTGCATTTAATTCTGGTTCTATATTAGTAAGAATTATCTTTTGTTTTGCAATATAAATCACCTCATTTTTGTTATTTTACAAGAGGAGGTGATTTATATATTTTATTATTATGGCGACAGCATTCGAAGTTTAATAGTGATAATGATAAACAAGTACCTGCTATCAGATATCAAACCTCACTTTATCTAAAATAAAGATAAAAATATATAATTTTTAATAATGAACTGTAAATATCATAAAAATAATGGTGCCTATTAGATATATACATAGAAATAGATATTAGTATATAGACTTAATAAAAAATACTTTATAGAAGATATTCCATAAATTATGCTTTACAATATATATTTTAAAGATTATAAATAAACAAAAAAAAAGCGATATAAAGGGAGCTTAAAATATTTAAGAAATAATAGAAAACTAGTGACAACAACAAGATTGAAATATTTAGTCTTAGACTGAATTGTTTAGACAGAATAAACAAACAAAAATGCAGAGAATGTGATAGAAGATTAAAATATATAAGTGTCTCTAAGAAAAACAATATTTAAGCAAACTTTTTACTAAACGTGATAGATAGGTAGCCAAAAACTAATATTTCTGGCTTAAAAAAACGAGTTTTTAAGTAATTCGAGATTATTCCGAATAAGCATAAAAGAGCTAAACCAGCAATTTCTTAGATTATTCCGAAAAAGAATCTCAATTTCTGCAGAATAAACTAAAGTAGTGCATAATTTCGACAAAAAACACAAAACTAGTTTGAGGGATTTTTACTCATAAAGGGGGGTTCATCAACAAGAAGATGGCAAAAGTGAAGAAGTAGAGGGGGTTTAAGGGATAATTCAGGTATTATTCCGACTCCATTTACTGATTATAGTTGATCATATATGGGAAAAAGAGATAATAATTGAAAAAATAAGATCAAGAAAAAGAAAGCAACAAGAATGAATAATTTAGTAAAAAACTGAAAGTTTTAAGCACAAAAATCAAGGCAATTTTACAAAATAGACTTAAAACAAAAAACAATGAGAAAAAAAGTTTTGACGTGCATAATACATTAAACAAAAAATAAGCTCTGAATAGATTAATTTAAGCCATTAGGAAAGAAAATAAGAGAATAAGACTAAATATAACTATAAAATCATTAAAAGTGTAAAAAATAAAATAATCAGTTAAAGATTAAATATTGTAAGCAGAGATTGATGAAATAACTAAAATGAATAATCTCGACAAAAACAAGACATTATACAAACAAGAGATGTGATTAGAAAGAGTAGATTATTGAAAAGATAAGAATATGATAGAGATTACTGAGACAAGCGTAAATGATAATAAGTTTTGATAAATTTTCTAAGAAAAGTGAGAGTTTAAGCTGTTTTTTTGTAGTAGGCACTATCAGGGTAGGAGTTTTTATGATGAAAAAAGATTAAATTTTAATAAGGATTACATTTTCTAGAGATATGAGAAGAAGAGAATTCTTAACAAAAACATTAGAAGGAATAGCTTTACTTAGTTCTGGATTAATATTAAATAATGATGGCCAACAGAATGAAGGAATTGAGGCTATCAGCAGTACTAATGATAGAAGAATCAATACACTAGAATCAGCATACCGAAGTACCAGAGAAAAACTAACAGATTCAGGATTAGAAATAATTGAAAGATATAGCCGAGAGATAGAAAGTGAGAGGATAGTGATTTTCTTACCTGATATGCATCACCCAGTTTTTATAAATGACCAGAGAAAAAGAATAAAACAAGTAGTTAATCTGTTCAAAGATAAACCAATTATAGTAGGTTTAGAAGGTTATTATCAAGAATTAACAGCGCAGTTCATACAAAATGCAAAAGTGAGAAAGGAAACATTTGTTGAAAGTAATAAAGAAGAAACTGTATTAAAAGCAAAAGTGACTGAAATAGGAAACAGTTTTGTAAAATTAATTAAAGAAGATCTGCAAAGAAAAAACATTATTAAACTTTTGGCAGAATTCGAAGACATCAGTAAACACGTTCTCACGACAGTCAGACAAAATAAAGGTTATGAAAATCAGATTCATTCTCCTGGTTCAGCATATCTTTTTGAAGATTATCCAAAAAATATACACTTATTCGGTATTGAAAGTGAGAATATATACAAAGAATGTATGCAGAAATACGCTGAGTATGATAATACATTAAAGATGCAATATGTAGAAATTCTCAGAATCAAGACAGCAGAGATGATAGCAAAATACAAGATAGATAAAAATGATAGACGCATAAAAGATATTTTATCAATAACAGATGTTCTTGAATCAATGATTAGTGAAAGCTGCAGCAAATTTCAACGTTGTGTAGAGTATAGAAATAGCAGAGATAAAAGTAATTTCTCAATCAATGTTAGAGATATGAAACAGATGTTTCTAGAATTAGATCTAAAAAGAAATAAAACATGGTCTGAAAGAATAAAAGCTCTTGATAGAAGATATAATATTGCCATAGTTATCGGTGGAGTCAAACACATAGAAACAGGATTATATCAAGAGATTACACGAGATAGCAGCATGATAACAATCGATACGCATATTCAGAGTTACAACCCCAAATTTTAAGATAAATATCCAAAGAAAAAAGAATTGCCTAACACTTGCCCGGATTACCTAAGTTATAATTTTCTGAAAACTTTGTTTTCAGAAAATTAACCAACATAATTCAACTGCTTTTTCTTTTGATCTTCCTGCATCTCGACTCCTTTTTCCAACATTGCTTTTATCTTTTCTTCAAACTTCTTTGCTGTCTCAAACAATGGTTTTGGATCAATATTTAAACCAATCAGCTTATCAAGAACAACAATCAATTTTGCAGCTGCTTTTGAGTCAGGCAATTGTGAGTGTGTATCTGCAAATAATGCAGTGACTTTTGTCCTACTTTTTAATAATAATGCAGATGTTACTCCAATGATGATTCCTTCTTTTAGTTCATCTGCAATAGTTGGCAGTTGTTTATTCTCAACAGTACTATAATAAAATGCCCTAGGTTCTGCAACATTTTCAGGAGAACTTACCCCTTCTAATGAAATAATCTCTTTTGCTTTTGTCTGTTGGCTAACTGTTTCAATTAAATCAGCCACTTTCCATTCAATTCCAGCAGTGCTTAAGATTGAATGTATTATCACAAGATTATATTTTTTATTGTAATAAATTCCAATAGGATGAATTAATTCTCCACTGTGGATTGTAATTGTAGCAGGCAATTCTTCAAACCAATATTTAGTCAATAATTCACATTCAAGATGTTCAATAAGATACTCTGTAGCAATAGTACCAACAAGACCAAATCCTGGAAAGCCCTGAATTATGGTTACATTTCTCAGTTTCTTTGATAATTTTAAATTATTTTTTTGCATTTGTACCTACCTCTTTTATTTAATTTCAATTATATCTTTAAGTATAGTTGTTGAAAATGCTATCGTTTGTTTCTTTTTTTCAAATTCTTTTTTAGTTAAACAAATAAAATCAACAGGATAATCAAGATCCCATTCCATGTGAATTTTAGGTGAACGTTGAAAACTTTTTTTATTCCTAAAAGAGTCTGAAATTACTATTAAATCTATATCGCTCTGTTTTGTAAACTCTCCCCTTGCAAGAGATCCAAATAATAAGATTTTTTTTACATCATATTTCTTCTTTATTCTTTTTTTAAATAAAGAGAGCTGCTTTATTATTTTATTTTCTCTTGCGCCCATTTTAATATTTCCTCCGCAATAGATATAAAATTCTCCGTTTGCTCCTCTGTATAATTTTCTGCAGGAATTTTCTCAGAGAAATCAGGATACCTTGTTTATATATAAACAGGATTTAATAAAGAACATTTTTGAATAAGTAATAATGGAGCATCTACATCTTTTGCTAATCTTAACAAGTCATGTGTTTTTATAAGTTCTCTTAACTCTTGTATCCGCAAAGCCTTCAAAACTTTTTCTGCAGCCTGATGCGCTAGAAAAACAGCAACATCATACTTCTTACCGGCTAGATTATATTTTGCTGCATCTAAATCAGATAATGCTTGCCTAACCCAGAGTTCAACTTCTTTTTTAATCATAGCAATATTATGTAGTATCTAGTTTATATAATTAACTAAAAACGTACGTAATAAGTGTATTCTTTATTTCAAATAATTATCCACAACATCTTCATGCCATCCGCCTGTAATTAATTTAGCTCTAACCTCTTCTCGTGTCATTCCTCTGTCTAAATAATAGCTGATGAACTGTTTCAATTTCTGTTCATAATCAGCAGGCAATACATGATGCAATTGTTCTGTAAAAACTTTTTCAACATCTTCTGCTTTCCATCCTGATGTTTCTAATGTTTGCGTTATTGTTTCTTTAGCCATTCCAGATTCAAGCTGTTTGTTGATATAAGATTTTAATTGTTGTTCTGATGCCGCATTAATCACAGGCAATTGCCTTGGTTGCTGAAATTGCATCTGTTGCTGCGGTTGTTTGTATTGCATTGGCTGTTGCCTCATTTGTTGCAGGCCATATTGCTGTGTTGGTTGATTTGCAGCTGTTGCTAATGTTGCGCTGCCTTTCTTTCGCATAAGTAAAACAACTAATAATACAATCACAAATAATCCGATAATACCATAAACAAGATATTTGCCAACCCCAGATGATGTTTCTTCTTCAGGTTCTTCTTCATCTTCAATCTCAGTCATATCAGCTTCTTCTTCAAATTCTCCTTCTTCATCTTCTTCAGGATCTGGAGTTGAAAGTGGTTGTGGAACAAATCCTTTACTTATTGTTATTTCTGGACATGATTTACAATCATCCCCGCCGCAATCTGATTGTTGTTCATCAGAATCTTTTTTATTATTAAAGCAATGATTGACTGTTTCAGGATTAGAGATTGCTGAGCATGTTTCATTATATCTCTTTGTGCTGAAACATTCATTCTTTGAGAGACAATCAAGTGTTCTCATTCCTGATATGCAGGATTTTGTTGTCAACTGCTGTTTGCAATAAGCATCATCGAAGAATGGAATACATGACGGAGTGCCTTTGCCACCGTCGTTATTATTTGAAGAGGATGAATCAGCATTTCCAGTGGTACTTGGCGCAGGCAATTTCGCTTGCGGACAATCGCAGACAGCTATTTCATCAGTTGCTTTCAATGTATCTGCTTTTGACCAATCTTGTGATTCATAATAATACTTGTGCTTAGCTCCTAATGTAATTTTGTATATTGCATCTTTTCCATCAGTCACAGTTACTGGTATTGTTACATCGTCAAGACATTGATATCCTGAAATCTTTGTCTGTTCTTCATCTTCATATTCTGCGCCGCATGCTAGATTATTATAGAGCATTACCTGTCCAGTCTTTGTATCTTTGATAGGCACTCCTGTAATTTCGTCAAGATATGGTGAAGAGTCATACAATGCAGTCGTTTCACCTTTGCAATTCACTTGAGCAATAGTATTTGTTATACAATTAATTTCTGGTGAGTTTATTAATTTCTGATCAATATCCTTATCATCTACAGTAACAACAATCTTCTTAATTCCTTCTGGATCTGTTATATCATAGACAACAGCATTCGTTTCATAATCATAATACGCAAATCCTTTTGGCGGAGTATTTGCAATGCAAACATTTTGAGCGCAGATTGGAGTAGCTGCTGCGCAATCTTTGTCTTCATAACAAACTGGAGCTTGTATTGTTTTTGTTTTTTCATCGCTGAGAGTTCCTTTTGTTACTTTCAGTTTTAGTTCTACTGGGAAGTTTGATTTTAATATATCTGTTGCAACGTGCCGTGGAAGATTTTTATCAGCAGATAATTCACTAAATGCAGCTGCGCCATTTGTCCATTTATATTCCCATGTATAAACTACACCAGCTCCTTTATCATCTGTTCCTTTTTCTTTTGCTAACGCACTAATATGCACTTTATCAGCAGCATCTTTTACTGAAGTTAAATCATAATCAAAGTCAGCAATTGTTGCTGTGCACTTTGAAGTTACTGTATCACAGAGAGGTTTTGCTGGATCTTTGCAATCGTCTTTTGTTGTGCATTCTGTAACAGATAATTCACATACATTATTCTTACAAACACCATTTTCCAGCACTTTGCTGCAATCTACTGTTTCAGGTTCCCAATTACCTCCACTGCATAAATTTTCAGTTAATTCTTTTTCATTAACTGAACAAGAATCTTCCTGTTTTTTTCCAGCTTCATCAACAACATAACCTGCAACAAGAAAATTTATTCCTTTTGCTGTATTTTGTCCACTACCTGACAATAAAGATTTCTCATTTACTGAAACTTTACCTACATCTGTATCCATACATTCTCCTGATTCTACACATAATCCAAACAAACATTTTTTAGTTTGATCTCCACATTCTTCATCTTTAACACAAAGATTTAATAATTGCTGTTCGTAAACTGTTCCATCTGAACTAGTGCATTTTTTGGTTTCTGTATTGCACGTTGTTTCATCAGGACAGTTGGTATCATCTGCGCAAGTGATTACTTTACCAGAAGAAAGTTCATTATCATCTGTGGATTGCTTTTCTTCTTCGTAATTACTACCAGCGCATTGCTTTGCTGCAGCTAATTGAGCATCTTTTGAATCTTTATCATATTTTTTAATTAGTTCAATATTTTCAATAGCTGCTAATTTAATAATCTCAATAAAAGTATTTGCACCATACTTAGGAAATTTATACAATTTTTCAAATGAAGTTTCTGGGCTGAAACAAGAAAATGACGCTTGCAATGAAGCAGTAAGAGTTGTTGCATCTTTTATTGCTTTTGTAAGTTCAATTGATTTAGTTTTATCAAGCTCATCACCATAGATAACTTTGACTGTATTAAGCCCATCACTTGGCAGAGGATTTTCTAGAGCAATTATTTCTCCATCTACTTTTGAATAAAAATAAAGTGGAAAGTTCTTGTATGCATCTTTGTCTCCATACATATAACCATCAATGATTGGAGCTGCAAATACTTTTTCTTTTTTGTAATTGTTTATCTCAAGCTTAGCAAAATCCAACAATAGATTGTCTTTGTTTTTGAGTTCTACTTGTATAGGATAATAAAAATGCACAGATGATGGTTTTGTTTCTATTACTTTATTTTGATCAATACCAACAAAATAATTGTTTGATGAAGATTTTACATCAAAGATATTATCTCCTATCAGTTCATTATTCATAACAACAGACTGAACTTTATTGAGATAAATTGTTGATTTACTTGTTTTTGCATCAAATTTGTTTTCATAAACTAACAACAACCCATTATCATCATTAATACCAGTATCAATTGGTGTTAATAGTTCATTGAATGTATTCTTAATGATTGAAACTTTTTTATTCTTTGATAATTGCATTGCTTTTTTGACATTGAAAATATTCGATGCAATCAACACATTCTCATTCTCTGATGCCGAGAAACCACCTGCATCTTTTGATCCAAATGTATTATCAGTAATGATTAGTTGCTTGTTCTTATTGAGAATTAGGAAAGGATTGAATGTATCAAAATTGAAATTATTCTTGAAAAAATATAAAGTAGTAAAACCTTCAAGATGAGCAGTTGCTTTATCATCAAATGTATTTTCTGCAAAATAAAGCTTTGCATCTGGAGATGCTTTGATATTGATATCATTAGTTTCAAATGTATTTGCGTGAATAATTGAATTTCCTGTAAATGAATCTGAAGAGATTGAATTTTGCAATACAGAATTCTTAAATGTGTTTTTCTTAATAATCGCATTATCAGATGCGCCTTTCACTTGAATTGCTGTATTGAAATCTTGGAATGTGCAACCTTCGACGATAATGTTCTTTAAACTATTTATTGTCATTCCAATCTTTTCAGTATTATCTGCTTTTGGTTTAAATACAACTCCCTCTTGGCAAAGAACATGAATATCATCATTTTGGAATGTAATTGGCGCTGAAAGTTCATATGTTCCAGCACAAATTGCTTTTGGTGTTGTTGCATCTGATGACCAATCACTTATTTCTGGCCAATCGGAGATTGTTGTAGTGCTTGGAGTGAAACAGTTAGTTTTATCTTCTTTCTCTACACATATCCCACCTTTGCATTTCTCAGTCAATAAACAAGGAAATTCCATATATTTTACATCACTATTAGCATCACAATATGCTTCATAGACAGTATCTGATTCAGGAACTTCTTGATAGATTTCATTTATGCATTTATCCTCACTTATTATTTCCTGGTTACTATTAGAATCTCCTGTTGTTACCTCACCATATACTTTTTGATTCAAACCTTTAATACCAATTGCTTGATTTTGATCTGCATCTGTATCTTTACAAACTTTAATATCTGCAATTTTCTGGCAAGAACAATATTTTCCTGCTTCTTCAGTAAAAGGAGCTTGCTTCTGTGATTCATCTTTCAACCAATCAGTTGATTCAAAATAATAACTATTTTGCGGTTTTAATGTTATTTTGTATTTTGTAGATTTAGCATCAACTATTTCTATGAGAAAGATAACATTTGCCGTGCTGCATTGATCATTATTTTTGTTGCAGATTCCTAGAAAATAATTGGAAGTATAACCAAGTAAACCAATAATTGTTTCTGCTTTGCAATTATTTTGAGTTTGATCATTGCATAAATCAACTTTTTTAAATCCATATTCTTCAGAAGCAATCACACTTTTGATTCCATCTGCATCAGAAACATCCACTACAATTTTATATTCTTTTTTTATTTTATCATCCCAAAGATATGCTTTTCCTTGTGCAACTGATATACCAGGCTCAATAACACTAACAGGTGCTGCGCCAGTTAAATCACAGCTTGCTTTTTTATTCTCCGCTTCTGTTTTTATAGAGTCATATGAGAAGCAATTATCTTTGTTTAAAACATATTTTTCATTAGTATCATCTTTATTTGTATCTGAACTAAGTATTATTTCAGAATCCTCACAAAGTTTATCTCCGCAGAATTTAACTGTATTAATAGTAGTTAAATCAATTGAATTGCTTGGTACCTCGCCAAATCCAATTGCTTGGTTCGTAGCTTTGTTAGTAATAAGACCAACTTGGAGTTTGTTTATCACGAGATTTAATCGTTTTGTTTGCAGATTAACTGATGCTTGGAATGATGGTTTAACTGCATCAGAAGCAGTATCTGCTGCTGCTTGAGCTTCAACAGTGCAAACATTTGATTTACAATTTCCTTGAGTGCATGAATGAGTAGCATCGCAGTAAGAATCTGCATTGCCTGAAGCATCTACAAAATTATTACATTTATTTAATTCCAAATCAGGATTATGCGTTGTATAACTAAAACAATTGTCTTTATTAAGCTCAAACTGTTGACCTTCTAAAAAGACCTCATTTGTAGATTTATAATCCATTGTTTCATACTTTAAAGTAATTTTTGCATCAGAACATATTTTATTCCCGCAAAATACATTTTTATCACTTAAATCAAAAGATTCAACTGTTTTCGTTTTGAAAATATAAACAGGATCTTGTGATGCACCTATATATGCATACGCAGAAGTAGCATATTGATCTAAAACTACAATTAATTTCTTTGTGCTAACATCAATAACTGCATCCACTCCGCCTTTGCCTGCTTTATCGCAACTGTCCACTTTATTATCTGAATTTGTGATTAAAAAGTTATAACAATTATCATTGTTCAAAGAAAATGTATAACTATTAAAAGGAGGTGAAGTAGAAGATGAATCCGCATATTCAACATCTACTTTTATTTCAGGATAACCACAAAAATGTTTGTCACATAACTGCAATAGATCAGATAGTTTTATTTTTTTAATAAATACATCACCATTAGTAGATATAATTGTAGTTTTTTCACCAACAGTAAAAGTAATCTTATTGATTTGATCATTATACCCAACAGCTAATTCATCTGCTGATGGTGTTGCTGTAACAACTAAGCTCGCACCTGAAAGAGATTCAGTAGTTATTTTTTCCCATACCATGTTACTACACTCATACCCGCCATATTTATCGCCATCTACCGCTTTTACACCATCATCATCAAATTTACATCCACAACCTATCCACGATTCATAATCAGTTGTGCCTGCAGGATAAAATGCAGAAAGATATTGACAGTTATTTGCTGTGATTATTGGTCCGCCATTTTGTTTTCCATAAGCATCTGGAACAGATAAGCCATTCTTCCCTAACTTCTCAACTTTTCCGTCAGGATTAGATTCATACCATGTGTTGTATATCCCATTCTTTGCGCATAATACATCAAATCCACCAGCATTGAGGACTATGCCATACGTTTTATAAATAAGATCAGAAATGCTACCAATCGCTTCATCCGCTTCATCATTACACACCATTGCTTTACCATCTGCGCAAAGCATGTCTTGATTTTTAGATGACCATATATATCCATTACAATCTTCATCTTCGCATTTTTTCTTTCCATCTTCATCATTGTCTACATAATCATCACAATTCTCTTTTATCTTGACACATTTACTATCTTTACATTCTAAACCAGTAGAACATTTATATTCTATATTTTCATTACAACTTTCACCTTCTTGCTTTGGTACAGGATTAATTGTCATATCTGTAATAGCAGCATTAGTATAAAGATTCGCTAGTTCTCCACCTAATTCAAAATTAAAAATATATGCATCATTGCATGCGGTTACAACATCAACACGTAATTTACAATTTGTGTTACATCCATTTTGAGGTAAATTAACATAAGGTTTTACTTCATTTAAATTAGCGCCAGAATAATCTCCATCTTTCTCATTAATTAATGTTATAATCTCCGCATTATCAAGTTCTTTTTTATTCTTTGTAAGCTGATATACCTGTACTGAAGTAATACTATCTTTTACTGATTTCAGATTAAGTTTTACAGTATAACATCCAGAACTACAACTTCCTTGAGTATTAACAACAAAATCAGAAAATGTAACACTAATTTCTTTTTTCGCAGTTTTATCACATACTGGCTTATTCTTCTGAGCTTCAGCTGCAGCAAGTATATCCTTAGCTTTATCAGTTGCTGTTGGTTGCTTAGTTATCTTCGCTCTCCCGCCAATGCCAGTCAACCCAACAGTTTTAGTATTAATTCCTTTTGGAGTATTTAATCCTGTTGCTGCTTTTCCTGCTGAAATTGCCTGCCCAGCCCAATCCTTATACTCTTGTGATTGATCATCCAAATATTCCTGATTTAATTCAACCAAAATATTCTTAAATAACATATCTGCATCTGTTTGCTTGCTGATCTTCTGCAGATGTAATGATGAATCTAATAATTCTTGTTTAGTTGCTTCATCAATATATTTATTTTCTAACAGATAAGGAATAAAAGGATCTTCTGTTGACACTTTCGCAGAAAAGAAATCAATTGCTTTCCCAAACAATGTATCTTTTTTCTCAGCTTCGCTTTTTCCAAGAGTATTGATAAACAACAACAAGAATAATGCAACAATTAAGATGAGAAACAATAACAAACCTGTTTTGTATGATGGTTTGCTCTGTGAAGATTGACTTTGATTGCTTTGCGCAACAGGACTTTGTGTTTCTTTCAATAGTGGTGATCTAAGAACTAAAGCTTTCGCTGGTTTTACAAATGTTCGTTTAACTACCTTCTTTTTAATCCTTTTAACCCCTTTTTTCATAATTCAACCCAATAATCTAAAATCTTAGTTCTACTTATTTATATATATTATGTTTCACTGTAGAAGAATAAAAACGAAACATTTATATACTAATATAATCTTAGTTATATAACATGGATTATATAATCGAAAGAGCAGACACAGAACAAGTGACCAAAAGAAAACAATGGCTTTTAGTTTATGGAAGAAGAAAAGTAGGCAAAACATTTTTGCTCAATAATTTATGCAGTTTAAAGAATTATTATACTATAAAAAAAGACAGCAGTGTTATATCGCCTGATGGAACAATCCAATTAGAACAGTTCAGCGCTGAAGTGAAGAAATTGCTCTCGGAGAATAAAACAGTTGTCGTTGATGAATTTCAGCGACTAAATGAAGGCATTCTCGAAGAATTATCGTTGATGCATCCAAAGGGAAAGTTAATTTTATCAGGATCAAGCTTGCGTGTTGTCAAGAAAGTGTTTGAACCAAAATCACCACTGCTTGGATTCTTCACACCACTAAAAATTGGATTTATAAGCTCATCTGACTTGATTAGATCAATAAAAAAAGAACTCGCGCCAGAAACACTGATTGAACTAGCTCCTTTTCTTCGAGAACCGTGGATAATCCCCTCATATAATAAAGAAGCAACCATTGATTTTGTATATCAACTTATTACTGCATCAAAATACACCATAACAGCGCTTATTGGCGAAGTATTTACTGAAGAAGAACGAGAACTATCAAAAAAATATGAAGCAATACTTTCCTTGATTGGCTCAGGAATCTGGAATACAAAAGAATTGACAGCAATACTTTATTCAAGAAAGCTTATACCTGATCCAAGTCCGACGCACCTCATACAATATATAAAAAATCTTGAAGAGATGGAATTGGTAGAAAGCATAAAACTTCATAGATCAAAAGGCAGATATTACCGATTAATGTCTCCGATTATGAATATCTACTTCTATCTTGAGAGTAAATATGATATCAGCAGCAGACCAACTTCATTAGAAGAGATTAAACCAACACTCCAAAAACTGATTCAATTGGAAATACAAAATGTAATAGCAGATCTATTTGCTGAGCTTTATTCTGGAAGAAAAGAATATTATATCTGTGGCGATAAAGAAGTTGATTTTGTTATTACAAAAAGAAATAAAACAGAGATTATTGGAGAAGTCAAGTGGAAAAAGATAGAACAAAAAGACATCAACCACTTCCAAAGAAATGCTATTGAGCTTTTCGGAAAGAAAGTCCTTATCTGCAAAAACAAATATGCAACTAAAGAAGATGTTGAAATTATAACGCCGCAAGAATTGATTGCAAAAGTGAAAAAATAAACAATTTTATTCAAACTGAGTAATCTCTTTCAGACTATAATCAATCTCTTTAGAGAATTTTGCAAAATTCTCTTTACTGCAAAATATGTTCAACCATCTCTTCTTTCCAGCCAACACTCATTAACTTTTGTTTGACTTGCTCTTTAGTAAATCCTTTTTGCAGCTCCATCTGCGCATATTGTTTTAACTTGTCTTGTTTTAACTTGTCAAACTTTGCTTGTTCTACTGCTGACATTTGTGGTTGCTGAATAGATTGTTGAGCTGATTGCTGCATCTGCATTTGTTGCTGTGAAACTTGCTGTGTCTGCTGTTGAACTTGCGCAGGTCTTTGCGCTGCTTGCAACACAGGTTGCTGCACAGCAATTTTTGGTGGCGCAACCAATGGTTGCGCTGGTTGAGCTTTCTGCAATGGCGCTTGCTGAGATTGCATAGGTTTTTGTTGCACTTGCTGCTGCGCATTTGATTGATCTGCTTGTAAATCACCATGATGTTTTCTTTTGATTGCAATAAACACAAGCATAGCAACTACAACAAATGCTAATATTAACAAATACCAAACAATATTATTCTTTGGTTTCTTTTCTTTATCTGTTTTATCAGTTATTTCTTCATCTGGAGAAACATCTTCTCCATCGCCTGACAACTCTAAACCTTGACCAACAAAACCTTGTCCGTTTTGTGTTTTTGCTGGAGCTAATCCTTGCACTTTTGTTTGAGCAACTGGCGGACATGCTTTGCAATCACCGCCGCAATCTACTCCTTGCTCACCATCATCCTGTTGTTTATTGAAACATTTGTTAACTAATGGTGGAACAAATAATGCTGAACATACTTTTTCAATTTTCTTATCTTTCTTACAACTATTTGTTGAAGGACATTGATATGTTTTGATGCCAACCAAACAAGATTGTTTTTCTAATTCAATTTGACATTGAGCATCATTATATTGCGCAGAGCATGAACCTCCACTGCTTCCGCCACCGCCGCCACCACCTGCATTGCCATCTGTTGCAGGAGCAACTGGTTTAGGACAACCGCAAAGCTGTAGATTTAATGAATCATAATTTGTAGTAAATTGACTATCATCAACAGTCCAATCTTTTGAATCAAAATAAAATTTATTTTTCTGATTCAAAGTAATTGTATAAATCTGAAGTTTTGCATCAGTTACTTTTATAGTAACTTTATCTTCTGTGCAAGTAGTTAATGAACATACCTTCTTTGATAATACAATTGCCTGTTTCTTTGTAATTAAAGCAGCAGAAGGAACTAAGCATTCTTTCTCTTTATTGCAACTTTCTTTATGCTCTTCAACACCTTTTGCATCAAACACTTGTATAGACAATATTCCATCAGGATCAGTTACATTAACAGTAAGGAAATTATTTTCATCTTTATCTTCTTTGTCTAAATCCAAGTATGCTTTACCAGATGCAGGTAAATTTGGTTTTCCATTGTCACAAATATTCTTAACTACATCATATTTAGTGCCTTCAGCGCAGACACACTGATTATCAGCGCAAGTTTCAGGACAAATAATTGATGAAATCTCTTCTTTTGTTTCAGTATTTGTTGTAACAAGTTTATTATCAACACATGCAATAGTGATTGGAACACAACTACCAACACCTGCAACAGTCATGCATAATTCACTCTCGCCACATACTTTAGAAACTTTTGATTCATATGCGCAAGTAAGTTCATTCAATTCTTTTTCATATAAAGTATTTTTCTCACCGCAGTATTGACCTTCTTTTTCAGGCTTACCGCATGAACACAATCCTTCTTTTGTTACTTTATCAATTTTACAAACTTTTCCAGCTGCGCATTGAATATCTTCAGTGCAACTTACAGGTACAACTTCACATTTCTGAGTCTCACTATTAAGCGTTGAACCATCAGGACAAACACAAACATTAGTTTTACATTCTTGGGTTGCTAAACAATTAGCTGCAGTATCGCAATAACCTGGAACTTTCTCGCATTTTTTATTATTAGCATTACATGTGAAACTTATTGGACATTGTGAAACATCAGTACAGCTTTCAGGCATCTTTACACATTTATTCTGTAAACATTCCTCGCTATCAGCGCAATCATTTGAGTTTGAGCATAATCCTGGAATCTTCACACATTTGCTGGTAATTTTGTCACAATTATAATTGATTGGACATTGTGTAACATCACTGCAACTCTCAGGAACAGCAACACATACTCCAGATTGACAAACAGTATTTGCTGAACAATCTTTTGCAGCTAATAATTGCAACACACCTGCCTCTGAACAAGTTGTTTCAATTATTTTTGAACCATCACATTTATCTTCTCCTGCTTTTGTAGAAGTTCCTTCTGCATCTGTTACAAACACTTCTCCTTTTATTGTTTCAGCATTTGCTGCATCTGTATCTTTGCAGAGTAAAACTTGATCTTGCTGACCACTATCAAGAGTGCAGATACCTTCACCACATTTATATCCAGTTGGACAATTGATTTCTTCAAAGCTATAATAATCTTTATCATTGCACACTCCTTCTGCTAGTTTTCCCTCAGCAGTGCAATAATCAGATTCTGATTTTTCTGTTTTATCCACGAGGTTTATACCATTAATTGAACTCTTCTCATAGATTGAACCAGCATTATATGACTTTTCAAATCCAGCTAAATAAGGAATATATGTTTTATCTCCATCATTACATTTATCATTTATCTTTTTACATTCACCATCGATACAAAATGTTCCTTCAATACATTTTTGAATTTTTGTTGCAGATGAACCATCTAAATTACAATAATATTCATATACATATTCGCTGCTTTCTACCTTTGTGCCTGAGTTCTGAGATATGGTACAAAAATCTGAATATGTACTGCCTGTCTGAAGAATAATAGTTCCTTTTTTAGTCTCATCTACTTTGTCACTCTCAACACATGACAATTGTTCAGTTATTGGCGCGCATTCATTAGGACAAATATTACCGCAATCAATTCCATCTTCATCTGGATCTTGAACACCATTTGCGCAAGGATCTACTGGTTGTGAAGATTTTTGAATGCATTTTCCTCCATCGCAAGCATAACCATCTTGACAAGCAATTTCATTTGTTACTAATTGATCTACATCGCTGCAGCTTTGTTCAACAACTTTTGTTTTATCACCAGAACAAGAATCAGGCGTATCTTTTCCATCAATAGTTACTTTTCCAAGAATATCTGCAAATTTTCCACCATCTGAATCTTCACATAATTGTTGAGCAGGTTCTGAAGGTGTTTCAGGACATACTGCAGGACAAATATTACCGCAATCAATCCCATCTTCATCTGGATCTTGAACACCATTTGCGCAAGGATCTACTGGTTGTGGAGTTGGTTCTCCTGATGGTTGTGGTTGCGCTGGAAGATTTGATACACATGTCCATGTTGATAATGTATCACAAACATATCCAGAAGGACATTCATTATCATCTCCACATGATGCAGGTAATACTGTTGTTTCAGGTTCTGATCCTGTTTCTCCTTTTACAACACATGCTCCATCTTTACAACCAAGTTCACAAGTAATTGGTTCAGCTGATTTTATATTTGCTTGATCATCACAATAATATTTTACAAACGTTCCTTCTAAACACTTATCAATTGACTTTTTACCGGCAAAATTTACTTCTCCAGCTACATAAGGATTATCAGTTAAATCTGTGTCTACACAAGAATTCATTATTGGTTGTGCTACAGCATCTTCAACACATTGAAAATTTTGGTCACAGCCATCTTTACATTCTTTTATAATTACCTGTTCTTTATTGCTTAAATCATCACATATTATTTTCTGAACAAAATGTTTATAGAATGTTTGTCCGCCTGTTTTATAAGGAGTGCTAGGAGCGCTGATACAAATAGAATATTCTTCACATAGTATTGCATCTTCTTTAGGTTGAACAGGTTCTGGTTGAGATTCTTCAACTTTGCATGCGCCTGCTTCACAGATGCAAAGTTTTTCAGTTTGTTTCTGATTATTATCTTCACAATAATATTCAATTAAGTATTGCTTTCCTTTATTTGGTCCTCCAGATAAAGGAGTTCCATAACAATTATCTTCCTTTGTAATTGCTTCAATTTCACCTGTTATTGTAACTAATCCTTTTGTTTCAAATACAATCCCGCCATCAGAATCTACACATGATTCTTTAGGAATTGGTTGAGATACAGGTTCGTCTTTTGGTTCTGGAACTGCTGGTTTATCATTGCATTTCAATGCAGCTGCATCACAGCCAAATTCACAACTTTCAGATGTTTGTTGATCAGAACAACCATAATCATCAATTATTTTTTCATTATAAACTATGGTTGTAACTAAATTTGAGTCTTCACAAGTTTTTACTTTTTCTTTTAGTGTGCAAACAACACATGCGCCATCATTACAATAAGTTTTCGGAATCTTTTCAGAACATTGTATTCCTGTTTGATATTTAATTTTATTATTTTCACACCATACTTCCATTAATAAGCCATTTGCAGGATTACACCAATCTTCTTTACTATTAGTGCCTTTTACAGCAGTTCCTTTTACATCATAATTCTTTCCATTGTCTGAATCTTCACATTGAGGTTCTGCTTCAGGTATTATAGGCGCTGGCTTTTCTGCGCATACTCCTGGAAAACAATAACTTGATTGGCAATCTTGATCATATTTGCATGTATTTCCATCAACACATTTATCTGGACAAGAATCACCGCCGCAATCAATATCACTTTCATCTTGGTTTTTGATGCCATCATTACATGTTTCTTTTGGTTTTTCCACACATTTATCAACTTCGCATTTATATCCATCATCACATTGGATTTCTTTTGAAGTAATTTCATTATCCACGCAAACAAATTCATTGACAACTATTTCACTAGCACAATAATCTGTTTGTGTTGCAACGCCTTTTGTAGTAATACCTTTCTCATTTATAGAATTACCGTCAGAATCCTCGCATTTCTCATCATCGCCAGCATCAACAGGTTTTGCTTGACATGTTCCTGCAAATGTTCCTTCTGGTTTTGTTAAATCACAAAACTCATTATCATCAGCATTACATCCAGCATCATCATTGCAGCCATCACCAATTGCTTTTCCAGAAATATCTTTTCCTCCTTTAGTGAATGAATTATAGAGTAAAAGTGAAATCAATAATAACATTATTAAAGCTGCAACAACATATACACGCTTGTGATGCGGATGCATTCCAACACGCAATTCTTCTAAGTGGATATCTTGTTGAGATTGCTGTTGAATAGTTTGAGTTTCTTGTTGAGATTGCATTTGCAGTTCTTGCATAGACTGCGCTGGCTGTTGAACAACAGTTTTAGATTTATGATGAACATGTTTCATTTTTCTTTTCACAATGCTCTTTTTTTGTTTTTTCATAAAAAATTTCACTTCGTTCATTTTTTATTGATATTAATTAATAACATTGCATTCATTTGTTTCTGCATTGCATCCATTCCCGCATTGCATCACTTTTTTCAATGATTCTCCTTCCACACAACTGAATGACACAAGATTATTGCCTGAACAATAGCTTGCTTTTTCTATGCATTCTTTTTGTTGAGCAGTTTGCTTGCAAACAACGCCATCACAACCAAAACTGCAAATATTCACAACTTTCTTGACAGTTGGAAGATTATTGATTGTATTACAACTATAATCTGTTGCAAAATACCCATTATCTGAACCTTTTGCGCAGCTATCTTGATATGTTTCAACATTTGTTGGACTATCAGACAATTTAACAACGCCATTAGTATCTTCACATTTTGCATTGCTATTCAAAACATCAATTGCTTTTCCAAAAGTATCTCCCATTGGAGCATATTTTACTAACGCAATTAATGCAATAACAAAAAATAAAACAATAAAAAAGATAACATACACCATTTTATGATGTGGATGCATTGTTGGAGGAACATCCGGCTCTGCTTGTGCAGATGTTGAAGTTGCTGCATTAGGAGAATTTTGCAATTTTGTAAAACTCTCTTCATCTTTTTTCTCTTCTGATTTATTTTGTAAGTTATCCATATTCTAGCCTTTTTTTAATTTAATTATTATTTAGCGCATGCGCCACTAACGCATGTTGTTGCGCATTTATACACTTTTGATTCAATATTTTTCCCATTGCAATAATATTCTGTGAGATAATTGCCTGTGCAAGTGTCTGGATATTGCTCATTTGTATCTGCAGATTTAATTGTTACTTTTCCTGCAACAGATGGCGCATCAGTTGAACCAGCTGTTTCATCAGTATCTGCGCACGAATCAACTAAAGTGAGAGCGCCAATAACTTGCCCAGCACTATCTTCTCTTGCTCCTTGCTGAGCAACAATATATAAAACTAACATTAAAATAATAACTGAAATAATTATAATAAACAATAAAACTGTTTTTTTATTGAATCTTATTTCTGTTTTTGCTGCGCTTTCTGATTCTGATGGCAATTGCGGCAGCAAAGCTTGCTGTGGAATATCAACAACAGTAGGTTTTAATTTAGTTCGTTGCTGCGCTTTCTTTGCTTTTCCTTTTGTTTTTTGTTTTTTTGCCATTTGAATCATTTAATTAATTTACAGTTAATTTACGCATGCATTTTCATCAGCATTACATCCTTTTGTGCAAAAATAAATAGTTTTTACCAATGAATCTGTATTGCATGAATATTCTCGTAAATATGATTTTTTATCTCCTGCTTGTTCACAAAACTCAAAATAAGGTTTTCCAAATTTATAAGTAGTGCCAAGAGTATAAGGATCTTTGCCAGCATCTCCTTCATTGACGCAAGGATTATTTTTATATTCCTCTTTGATTTTAACACTGCCAGCACTACCGCCACCGCCGCCAGAAGAGCCTGAGTCTGGAAGAGAAATAGGAGATACTGATGCACATTCTACTGAGCAACTTCCGCCGCAATCAATTCCTAATTCACCAGTATCTTGTTGCTTATTAGTACATAAATCAACAATCTGTTTACTAGCACATTTCTTTGTAGTTTCATCACATATTCCTGAATTACAATCTGAATTAGATCTGCAAGTTATACCATCAGCGCATTTTACTGAGCAGCTTCCGCCGCAATCTACATCCATTTCCTTTTCATCTTTTATTCCGTTTGTGCAGTTTAAAGGTTTCAGGCTTGTATCTACAGTTATGCCGCTGCTCTCGCTTATGTTGCTGACTAACCCTACAATATTCTGCGCCTTGACCCTGAAGAAGTACTTATTGCCGTTTAAAAGGTTCAGGCTTGCCCCATTAGGTTTTGTAACAGGCA
>JACRKF010000005.1 GCA_016219865.1 Candidatus Woesearchaeota archaeon
AGAAAAACAATTGGTTGCTACAGAAATGAAAAAGGCAAAAGATGGATTGATATCATAATTTCAGTGTTGCACACTTGGAAATTGCAGGGAAAAAATCTATTCAAAAATCTAAGTGCGATTGCAGGCTGACTTATTACTTACTGATGGTTATTCCTTCTTTAACAGCAGTTCTTATAGTGGATGAATTCTCTTTCTTTTCTTCGAATTCTTCTTTTGTGTAGGGTAAAATATCAATATCCTGATTTAAATCCCATAATTTCACTACTTTAGTGATTCTTTTTAACCAATGCACACTTTTAAATTTTTCAGAAACAATAATAAAATCATAATCGCTTCTATTCCAAGCATTTCCTCTTGCTCTGCTTCCAAAAAGAATTATTTGTGTTGGTTTAAACTCTTTGTTTACTTTAAGTATAAAGGGTTTTATTTCTTCAAAATTCTTTTTTCTATCCATTGCAGTATTTCCTCACTCTTAACTAAAAGCCGTTTAGTATTTTCTTCGTCGTAAATTCTTGAAGGCAAATCAACAGAAGCACCATTTTTCTCATAAAGAAAAAGAGCTTTTAATGCTTTCTCAACTGATTGCTGGCAAAGAAATGCAGCTATATAATATTTTCCACCATTAAAATTATAGTTAGCGCCATCAAAATCATCTTTTGATTGGTCAAACCAATTTTGTATTTCTTTTCGCATAATTATTTATAATAACCTACTGTTATTTATATAATTTGTTATTAACAACAGTAAACCCTTTTGCCTCTAATATTTTCTGAACAGAATGATCAATATCCTTTTCATGTATTTTTCCTTGTCTTACTGCTGTCTCAATGATGTCTATCAATTCCACCAATTGAGAAATGTCAGTGTTAAAGTAAATGATAAGGTCATTTCCTGAATTAAAGACATCAATGTATAAATCAGTAATATCTTCCTTATAATAATTCTTTAGTCCACCCATGCCAATCTCATCGCTGATGACTAAACCATCAAATTGCTCTTTTATTTTTGCATTAACCTCTTTTGATACAGTTGATGGCTTGCCATTTGAATCAATAACCCCAGAAGTAATTTGATGAGAGACCATTATTGCTGATACGCTTGCAGTTTTAGCATAGTTAAATGGTTCAAGATCATCTTTATCAATTATTGTCATGACTATGCTTTTATGCGGATCATTTGCAATGATTGTCTTTCCTGGAAAATGTTTTGCAGTTGCAATTATTCCTGTATCCTGCAGACCTTTTATGTAGCTTGCTGCTTTTTCAGAAATCTCTTCAATAGTTCCATTGAAGGATCTGCATTTCCAGATAGTGTCATTAAGATCAACAACAGGCGCAAAATTGATTGTAAACCCAAGCTCTTTGAGCAGCAATCCTTGTTGGTAACCGACAATATATGCCTCTTCATTTGTTGATATATTTACAACTGCTGGGAACTTTACAAATGACTCAAATGGATTGCCGCATCCTTCAAGATCAATTGTAAAAAGAAATGGTATTTTTGTTTGAGCTTGATAATCATTGAGCTGCGATAAGAATTCTTCTTTACTGCTTTTCGCGCCTATATGGATCCCTCCAATGAGTAAATCTTGAAGCTGTTTTTTATTTTCTTTTTTGTCATAAGTGATTATCATCTGAGCAATTTTCTGGTGCAATGTCAGAGTTTGCAAGAAGATTGTCTGGGTATTTTTTTCAAATATTACATTATTTGGTGATTCTATCTGCAGCAATGCTGTTCTGTTGAGATTGAGATAGCTGAATATGATTATAGCGATGATTAAAACAATTGCAATTATAACATTAATCTTGATGTCATTTCTGATATCATCTGATGTATGCTGACTTTGTTTATGCTGTCTTGACAAGATATCCCTCTTTTTTGCAGTAATATTCAGCAGCATCATTAATCAAATAATAGTAGTTTGCTGATTTAGAAGTATAGCACTTAAAATCATAGTTTTCATCTGCGCTCTTATCACAAGCAAGTTGTTTTTGCAGTTCTGCACAGCATAATGCAATAGGAACAGAATTAGTTATTTCATTGTTGAAAAAAGCGCATTGAGGCTCTTCATTGATACTCTGAAATGCGTAGCCAACAGTATCACTCAGCTGCGGATTAAAAAAATGAATGATTAGTACAAGAAGAATAACTGCAAGGATAATATCCATCTTAGCTAAAATATTTTTGTTCTTATTATTTTTGTTTTTTTTATTTGATGATTGCAGCATTTGAGATTACGCCTTCTTTTTGCAAGCGCCATCATAACACCATTGATCAGAAGGGCATTCAGTAGGTTTTAAATAATCAATATTAATCCCATTACAAACAGCTTCATTAATATATTTCCCACTTTTTGCTGAACCGCTTGTTTTTGTTTCAGAACAATAATCTCCCCATGCAGTCATACTTTCTGAAAGAGGGTTGTAACCTGTTACTTTTGTTTTTGTTGTTAAATCATTGCCATCTGGATCTACGCATTTTATTGGTTTGCATTCACCATCATAACACCATTCTGTTTCTGGACATTTGTAATAATAAGTATGTATAAAATCGTTCTTATCACATTCATTCTCAGCTACATATTTACCATCTGGAAACTCTGCGCCACTTTCTACTTTACTACAAGTATCGTATTGTGTTGAAAAAACTATCTCTTCATCAGAAGACGGAGATTCTGATAAATAATATTTTCCATACACTGAACCTTTGTTATGTATATTTTTGCCATCATCATCTATGCATAATTGTTCTTGCTGACCACTATCAGAACCTACATTACATACTCCCTGTTGTTGATTGCAACCATTTTCACAATATACAGCATGATAAACTGTTGAAGAAATACTGACGCTGCTTCCCTTATATTTATAATCCTTGCAGCTATATTCAATAAGAAACTTATTATCTTTGCAATAATCCTTTTTTGTATCTTGAAATGATTCACCATTATTCTTTAAATTTGTAAATGTGATTTCACCAGCTACAAATTCTTCTTTTAGAGGTTTGTCAACATCTGTTTCTTTGCAAATTGGTTTCACTCTGCTAATAGCTTCTCCAGCCAAATCAGATTCCTCAGAAATAACTGCAGTTGATTGGTCAGAAAAAGTATTATTATTGCTATTATTATTATTATTCATCTTAAATAATACTACAATCGCAACAACAGCTACTATTGATACTATCAATAAATAATAATAAACTTGACCTTTTTTCATCATGTAAAACACCTCTTTTATGAATCACTTTGCATGCAAATGCATTAATGACTATAAAATAAAGCGTGCCCCCCCCCCAGTGATGACAGAACACAAGTGAGAGGGGTGCGACTAGTTCTTTTAGGTAACTTCTAGTAATTCTGCTAGTTATTTAACGATAGAAAAGCGAAAACTTTATATATTAGTATCTAGTTATATAACTAGATATTAGTGAGGTGATATCTATCGGATTTAAAACAAGA
>JACRKF010000006.1 GCA_016219865.1 Candidatus Woesearchaeota archaeon
AGAAAAACAATTGGTTGCTACAGAAATGAAAAAGGCAAAAGATGGATTGATATCATAATTTCAGTGTTGCACACTTGGAAATTGCAGGGAAAAAATCTATTCAAAAATCTAAGTGCGATTGCAGGCTGACTTATTACTTACGATATAATAACTATTTTTCTGAATACGCGCAAACTTTTACAAAAAGTTTGATCAAAAGATTAAGGGATTACGCTCACTCCGTTCGCTCACCCTTACTACCGACTACCTTAGTTACTCTTGCTCGAATTTCTTAATTTGTATTTTTCTGAATGAGTGAAGCGAATTCGAAAAATAGGATGGAAAACTATTTAAATAACCCATGCAATATATATCTTAGAATATATGGGGTTAAGAATAATGATAAAAAATAAAGAGATTTTTAATGTTTTATTTCGAGAAAAGCCAACAATGATGCTCGTCGGATTGTACAATGCAAAAGGAGAGATGTATGCTTCTTCTCTTGCAAAGACAGTTGACTGCACTTATTCTCACGTTGTCAAGATTCTGCAAGAGATGGAAAAAGCAGGATTGATCACATTCAACAAGACAGGACGATTAAAACTTCTCGCATTAACTAAAAAAGGATTTGATATTGTCGAGCATATCGAAAAGGTCAGGTTGGCATTGTGAATGAAAAATTATTTTCTTGCAATATCTGTGGAATAAATTACCAAGAAGAAATCTACGCAAAACAATGCAATGAGTGGTGTAAAAGAAATAATTCTTGTAATCTTAACATTATTAAACATGCTGTTAAGAAATCATAGTATTTGCTGAATGAACGAAGTGAATTCGCAAATACTATAGTAGTTTCACAACATCAATCATTCTGCATGAATATCCCCATTCATTATCATACCATGCTAAAACTTTAACAAATCTCTTATCAATAACCATTGTTAATTTTGCGTCAAATATGCTGGAAGCAGGATTGTTGACAATATCAGAAGAAACAATTTCTTCTTCAGTATATTCTAAAACTCCTTTCATCTCTCTTTTTGCTGCCATCTTAATAACTTTATTAATCTCTTCTTTAGTAACTGCTTTTTTTAATTCACATACAAAATCAGTTATACTTCCATCTGCAACAGGCACTCGCAAAGCAATACCATCTAATTTACCTTTTAATGCTGGGATAACTTCAGTTACTGTTTTTGCAGCTCCTGTTGATGTTGGAATTATATTTAAAGCTGCATTCCTTGCTCGTCTAAGATCTTTATGTGGAGAATCTTCTAATCTTTGATCTGCAGTATATGCATGCACAGTTGTCATAAATCCTTTCTTTATAGCAAAGTTATCATGTAAAATCTTTACAATTGGCGCTAAACAATTTGTTGTGCAGGAAGCATTTGATAATATGATATCTTTTTTCTTATCAATAGATTTATGATTGACACCATAAACTATTGTTTTTACAAAATTTTTTGGAGAAGTGCATTTGCATGGCGCTGAAACCAATACTTTCTTTGCTCCTGCTTTAACATGTTTCATTGCGCCGTCTTTTGTAGTGTAAAAACCAGTTGATTCAATCACAACATCTATTTTAAGTTTTTTCCATGGCAGTTTTTCTGGTTCTTTTTCTGCAAATACTTTTAATTCCTTTCCATTAATAATTAAAGAATTTGTCGTTGTTTCTATAACACCATCAAATGCGCCATGCACAGAATCATGTTTAAGAAGATGCGCTAATGTCTTTGTATCAGTTAAGTCATTAACTGCAACAAATTGAATTTTTTTATCCTTATATCCTGCGTGAAGAATCATTCTGCCAATTCTGCCAAAACCATTAATTGCTATACGAATCATAATTATCACCTATTTTAATAAAATGCCATTTAAATGCTCTTTAAGAAAATAATTCTTTTTCTTATTTATATGTTTAATCATTAACTTTATAAAAAACAACAAATATTCTTGTTTCTTATGGATTACTACAAAGAATCATTAAAACTTCATGAACAGAAAAAAGGAAAGATAGCCATTTCTTTAAAAGTTCCATTAAAGACAAGAGATGATCTTTCCTTAGCATATACTCCAGGAGTAGCTGAACCTTGTCGAGAAATTGCAAAAAACAAAGAGAATGCTTACAAATATACATTCAAAGGCAACACTGTTGCAGTAATTAGTGACGGCTCAGCAGTTTTAGGTTTAGGAAATATTGGCGCAGAAGCATCATTGCCAGTCATGGAAGGAAAAGCAGCATTATTCAGAGAATTTGCTGATATTGATGCATTCCCTATATGCTTAGCTTCTCAAGAAGTGCAAAAAACAATTGAAACTATCAAAAATATTTCTCCTGTCTTTGGCGGTATTAATTTAGAGGATTTTAAAGCTCCAGAATGTTTTGCAATCGAAACAGCGCTGCAAGATTTAGGAATTCCTGTTATGCATGATGACCAGCACGGCACTGCTGTTGTTGTATTAGCTGGATTAATTAATGCATTAAAAGTTGTAAACAAGAAGATTTCTAATGTAAAAATCGTATTCAGCGGCGCTGGCGCAGCTGGAACAGCAATATTTAAATTATTATTATCATATGGCGCAAGAAGTGAAAATATTCTTATTTGCGATACAAAAGGAATTATTTATTTAGGACGAGAAGACATCGGTGATTCTGTCAAAAAAGAACTTGCGCAATTGAGCAATATAAAAAGAAAAAAAGGAAGTTTAGCAGATGCATTAAAAGAAGCAGATATTTTTATTGGCGTTTCTAAGAAAGATGTTGTTAATGAAATAATGGTTAAAAATATGGCAAAAGATGCAATTATCTTTGCAATGGCAAATCCAGATCCGGAAATTTTACCAAATATTGCTAAAACTGCTGGTGCAGCTGTTGTTGCAACAGGAAGAAGTGACTTTCCAAATCAAGTAAACAATGCATTAGCTTTTCCTGGCATTTTTCGCGGAGCGCTTGACTGCAGAGCAACAAGAATTACTGAAAAAATGAAGATTGCAGCAGCAGAAGCATTAGCTGGAATGATTAAAAAACCAAATGCTGAATTAATAATTCCTTCAGTTTTGGATAGAAAAGTTGTTGGTGTTGTTGCAGATGCAGTAATGGATGCTTGTGGAAAGGAGAAATTATAATTCTATCTGTTTTAACTTTTCTTTTAGAATTGATATATCTTCTTCAATTGTGCTCCAAATTGCATCAAGATCTACTTCAAAATAACCATGCACTACTTTTTCTCCAATAAATGACTTGTATCATACGTCAATTCATTATGTGGATCTATTATCACATCTTTAGAAGTAGTTTTAGGCATATTCTGCTGTTTGCTTTGCATCTCTCTATTTATAATCCCCATCTCCATCTCTTTCTTTGCAATAACCAATGTCGTTTTAATCACAGTATCAGGATTCAAAGAAATTGCTTCAATCCCTTGCTCAACCAAAAATTCTGCAAAATCAGGTTTATCGCTTGGCGCTTGCCCGCAGATGCCAATGTGCTTATTTCTTTTTTTACAAACTGCAATTGCCTGAGAAACCAATTTCTTAACTGCTTCATTTCTCTCTTCAAACACATGACTTACTAGCTGAGAATCTCTATCAACACCTAATGTCATTTGAGTTAGATCATTGCTGCCGATTGAAAAGCCGTCAAAAATATCCAAGAATTGATCTGCAAGAAGAATATTTACAGGAATCTCACACATAACATATACTTCTAAACCATTCTTACCTTGCTCTAATCCATTTTGTTTCATTAATGCAAGAACTTTTTTTCCTTCTTCAATTGTCCTGCACATAGGAATAAGTAATTTAATATTTGTTAAACCAAATTCATCTCTTGCTTTTTTCATTGCTTTGCATTCCAAAGCAAATGCATCTTTAAATTTTTCATCATAATATCGCGCAGCTCCTCTCCAACCCAACATTGGATTGTCTTCCTTTGGTTCAAAATATGTCCCGCCGATAAGATTTGCATATTCATTTGTTTTAAAATCACTCATCCTGACAATAACATCTTTTGGATAAAACGCAGCAGCAATCATTGCAACACCAGATGCTAATCTATCTACAAAAAACTGGCTTTTATCTTTGTAGCCAAAAGTTAGTTGTTCAATCTCCTGCCGTGTTTTTTTATCTTTGACTTTATCAAATTCCAGCAAAGCTTTTGGATGTATTTTAATGTATGAATTAATAATAAACTCCTCACGCGCTAATCCAACACCAGCATTAGGAATAAAAGAATCTTCAAATGCTTGATCAGGATCACCCACATTAATCATAATCTTTGTTTTTGTCTGTGGAATTTCTTTTAGATCTGTTTCTTCAATATCATACTTCAGTTTTCCTGCATAAATTAAACCAACTTCGCCAGAAGAACTATCTACAGTAACATCTTGTCCTGTTTTGATCTTTGCTGTTGCATTATTTGTGCCAACAATGCATGGGATGCCTAATTCTCTGGAAATTATTGCAGCATGACACGCTCTTCCTCCTCTATTTGTAACAATTGCAGAGGCAATTTTCATAATAGGTTCCCAATCTGGATCAGTCATGTCTGTAATAAGAACTTCATTTTGTTTAAACTTATGGATATCATGAACATCTTTGATAATATTTGCTTTTCCTGCTCCTATTTTTTCACCGACTGAATTTCCTTGCGCAAGAACTTTTCCAGTTTCTCTTAAGATATATCTTTTCAGTTTTGTTTTATCTTTTTGAGAATGAATTGTTTCTGGCCTAGCTTGTACAATAAATAATTGTTTAGTTATTCCATCCTTAGCCCATTCTAAATCCATAGGTTTCCATTTGCCGGCTTTTTGCGAATAATGTTCTTCAACAATCATACTCCATTTTGACAATGTAATAATCTCATCATCTGATAATGCAAATTGCTTGCGCAATTGTTCTGGAACAGCAATATTTCTGGTTGGTTTATTTTTATTAGTTGTATAAATCATTTGTATTGCTTTTTCTCCAACTTTTTTGGATATAATTGCTTTATATCCTTGTTTCATTGTTGGCTTAAAAACATAATATTGATCAGGATTAACAGCGCCTTGAACAATATTTTCACCAAGACCATAGCTTGCATTAATAAACACAACATCCTTAAATCCAGATTCTGTATCTAAAGTAAACACTATTCCAGAAGATGCTTTATCACTTCTGACCATTTTCTGAACACCTATGCTTAAACCTATTGAAAAATGATCAAATTTTTTGTCAACCCTATAAGAAATTGCGCGATTTGTAAAAAGTGATGCAAAACATTTTTTACATGCTTCAAGCAATTGTTTTTTCCCTGTAATATTCAAGTACGTTTCTTGTTGCCCTGCAAAACTTGCATCAGGAAGATCTTCAGCTGTTGCAGAACTTCGCACAGCAACATCAACATTTTTCCCATATTCCTTAGAGAGTTTTTTATATGCTTCAGCAATAGCAGATTGCAAATCATCAGGAAATTGAGCTTGTAGTATCAATTTCCTGACTTTTGCACCTCTTTCCCGCAAATTTTTAATATTATGTGTATTCAAATCCTTAAGAATTTGTTTTATTTTATCTTTAAGATTTGCTTTTTCAATAAGATGATGATAAGCATATGCTGTTACAGCAAATCCGTTTGGAATCCTTATGCCTTTTGGCGTCAATAATGAATACATTTCACCCAAAGAAGCATTCTTGCCGCCAACCAAACCTACATCATCATTTCTTACTTCATTGAACCAAAGAATAAATTGCTTGCTTTTATCAATTGTATTAGACATAAAAATGTATTAGTCGTTGATTATAAAAAGATTTGTTGTCATTAATAGGGAGAGATTGAATATGATAATTAGGGGTGCGACTAGTTCTTTTAGGTAACTTCTAGTAATTCTGCTAGTTATTTAACGATAGAAAAGCGAAAACTTTATATATTAGTATCTAGTTATATAACTAGATATTAGTGAGGTGATATCTATCGGATTTAAAACAAGA
>JACRKF010000008.1 GCA_016219865.1 Candidatus Woesearchaeota archaeon
AACGTCTCAATCGAGAGATTAAAAGAAGGATAAAATGGTTCTCAACATTCCAAAGTATGGAAGGAGCTAAGACATTCTTTAGTGTTTGGTTTTACCATTTTAACCAGTCAGGATTCCCAACACAGGGAATCTGACTATACCGAATAAAAGTAACATTTTCATAATGCGCTAAGCCAGGATTTGGTTTGCTGTCAACAACAACAACAGATTTATTCTCTTTTACAAATTCTTTTAATACTGCTTCAGCTGTATTATTCCAACCAGCTATTATATAATGTTTTTTTCCTTTTGCTTTTTTCAAGCCAAACACCCCTTGTACATTTGCAGAAACAATCTTTTCTGTCATCTGCGTAGCTAAAAAGCCAAGCATGCCTATTCCAAGAACCATTGTGATCATTGTTACTATAATACTTGCATTTTTCGTTGGAACATTATCACCATAACCAACAGTTGTTACTGTTGTAACAAGCCAATATAATGATTTAAATAATCCTTTTCCTTCAAAATAATTGAATAAAATTAAGCTAGTTGCTGCAATCAACAAGAAAACAAGAAATCCTTTAAATTCTCTGCTTTCTGACATGAATCTTTTTAGTTTGTGGTAAAATTGTTCTTCTTCTCTTTCAATCATCTGTTCTATGAAGTGTTTCTTTCTTGTGCTGTGTTCTTGAACATGGATTTCTGCCATTGTTGTATTTTTGGATAATGAGATATATAAATTTTATTGATTGCTGGCAATTGTTTCTTCAAATCCATGCTCTGTAATTGTGAAAAGAATTTCAGCTTCTTCTTTGATATGCCTATGTTTTTTTAAAACTGCTTTTCTATATGTTTTGAATTTTTTTAATTCAATCAAACATTTACTGCCATAATGCAATAATTCTCCACCAACCATCTTAACAGCATCTCGTTCATCGAAGTCTGAATATACTTGATTTGTTAATAGTACTGGAATCTCATGTTTTCTTGCAATTTCTGTTAAATATAATAATTGCATGCTTAATTCATTGTTAACTGTTTTTGTTTCTCCTATAACTTTTGATGCTCTTCCTAATTCAATTCTGTATAGCATGCCAATTGTATCAATAACAACTAAACCAATCTTATCATTAATCATTGAACGGAGCTTTGCAATCTCTTTGATCTGTTCTTCAAAATTCATTGCTTTCAGCACAAATATCTGTTGGAGAATTGTTTGGTCATTGCACAACTGCAATAATCTATTTATTGAGAATCCGCCTTCTGTATCAATATAAATAACTTTTTTGCCTTGTTTAACTGCAGCAATGCTTGCTAGTAAACAAAGGGTTGTTTTTCCAGTTCCAGAAGGACCATAAACTGTGGTAATAATATCAGATTCATAACCAGTTTCAAGCAATTTGTTGAATACTTTGCTTCCTGTATCCATCTTTTTTGTTTCCATGATTTAAGGAGAGTAAGATTGTTTATATATTTATAGTATTTTTTCTCGCAGTTAACTATTGCCCGGATTACAGAGCCATAGTATTTGCTTGTTCGCGAACAAGCAAATACTAGTAGTTAAGTATAAAAAGGCCAGTCATTTCTTATAGAATATATGGAATTAATCATCAGCAACTGTATTGGAGTGTTTGTCTTGCGGGACAAACAGATAATTGACAAGATTTTGTATAAAAGCATTGCTGAGATGAAAAATGCTTCACGTTATGAATCTCAGTTTCTGCAAAAATATCCTGCAGGAAGAGCAAATGTTTCTTATGTATTTCCTAAAACAAAAGAGTTTGTAAGAAGATTCTATGAAGCAAATGTAATACTTACTAGAAATGATCTCAAAAGCGCAATCGGCAAGGATCAGATGATTATCCATTGCATCAATAGTATTGACGAATTAAACAAAGCAATAAATCTTCTTGTGAAAAGATTAAGAGAATGGTATTCATTATATTTTCCTGAGTTGGATAATAAATTAAACAATAATGAAGCATTTGCAAGACTTGTTTTTTCTAAAAATAAAGAAACATTGCTTAAAGAATACAATCTGCATGAATCTATAGGCGGAAATATGTCAGAAGATGATATTGCCATTGTTAAACAATTTGCGCAAAAGATAAGTTTATTGGTAGAACAAAAAGAAGAAAACGAACAGTATCTAGAAAAAACATTACAAATTTATTGTCCAAATTTGCAAGCTGTTGCTAATACATTGCTTGCAGCACAGCTTATTGCGCATACTGGCAGTTTAGAGAGGCTAGCAGAATATCCGAGCAGCACAATCCAGATTCTTGGCGCAGAAAAAGCATTGTTTAGGCATATGAAAACAAAAGCAGCATCGCCTAAACATGGAATTATCATTAATCATCCTTTGATAGCAGGAGCAAAAGCAAAAGATCATGGAAAAGTTGCAAGACATGTTGCAGCTGCGATGAGCATAGCAGCGAGAGTAGATTATTTCAAAGGCAGCAAAACTATGGGAAGAGATTTGCGCGATAAATTAGAACAACAATTTGGAAGGCATGGGGAGTAATATGATAATAAGTTCGCAATATCAAGGAGTATTTATTGAGAAAAAAGGTTATAAGAGCAGTTTTTACACTAAAAATCTATTGCCTGGGAAAAAAGTATATGATGAAAAATTAGTTCGATTGCCTGGTGTTGAATATCGAGAATGGAATCCGAAGAGAAGCAAGATTGGAGCAGCGCTTGCTAAGAATATTGTCAAGTGTCCAATAAAAGAAGGAGATTGCGTTCTTTATTTGGGATGCGCATCAGGAACAACAGCGTCGCATATCTCTGATATCATCGGCGTGCATGGATTTTTATTTGGGATTGATTTTGCATATCGAGTAATGCGTGACTTTTTGTTTTTATGCGAAGATAGAAAAAATATGGCGCCATTATTGGCTGATTGCAGCAAGCCTAAATTGTATGAAAAAAGAATCTTTTTGTGTGATGTAATTATTCAGGATATTGCTCAAAAGAATCAATTAGGAATTTTCTTGAGTAATTTGAAATTTCTGAAAAAAGGGGGCTTTGGGTTTCTTGTTATTAAAGCGCGAAGCATTGATGTTGTCAAAAATCCTAAACGGATTTTTGAAGAGATTCGTGTTGAATTGCAGAAGCATGCTAAGATTATTGATTACAGGACATTGGATCCTTTTGAGATAGATCATTGCATATTCTTGATTGAGAAAGAGAAGATGTGAGTTGGAGGAAAGAAATGAGTAAATTAGAAATATCATTTCCAAGAATAAATGTAGACATTCTTATAACCAGAAAAAATAGATGAAACTATAAAGAGAAATATTAAGGAAGAATTTTGCTGCAATGTCATTACTTATAAAATTATTTGCGTAAATGCTAATTATGCTTTAGGAAATCATTATATTGGAATTGGTGTTATTGCTGAAATTGATGGTGAACCCAAGATTTTAATTCCAGAAGATTGGGAGAAATGGGAATGGTTTGATAAATCTAATGTTCCAATTAATTTATTTCCTGCAACTAAAAACCTTATTGATTGCTATATTAATCATAAATTCATAGTTTCTGAATAATTTAAGAGAACATTTAAATAGAGCTTTGTCTTCTGTAAACAAAGATGGATACTGATTTAATTATCGATTCAAAACTCAATAAGAAAGTAATTATAACTAAGAAAAGATTGGAGTTGATTACAAAAATAAAACATCCAATTATGCATGGGAAGGAAGAAAATATAATTGATGCATTAAGAAATCCTGATGAAATAAGGCAAAGTATATCTGATAATTCAGTATTACTTTATTATAAAAAGATAGAAAAATATTCGATATGCGCTGTTGTAAGTATTAATAATAATCAAGGCTTTATTATAACCGCATATATTACTGATAGAATCAAAGAAGGCAAGATTATTTATCTAAGGTGAATGAAATGGAGAAAATTCGAGTAATGTTTGATAAACAAGGAAACACTCTTGATGTATGGTTTGAAGAACCAAGAGAAGCAATTTGTGAAGAAACAGGAAACGGAGTTATATTAAAAAAAGATTTTAAGACAGGCAAAGTAATTGGTTTTGAAAAATTGAATATTCTGTCTAATCTAAAAGAACAGAAAGATTTACCTGTTGAAGTTATTATGAGTTAATTGAAAAAAATTAAATTAATCTACGATGGATAAGCAAACAATTGCAATATACGATGCTTATGCTGCTGAATTTGAAAAGAAAGCAAAAGATTATCTTAAAAATTATATTCTTGCTGATGCAGAGTTATTTCTTGAAAAGTTGCAAGGTAAAGAAATATTGGATATTGGTTCAGGTGCTGGAAGAGATGCATTATTCTTTAAAGAAAAATGTTTTTCTCCTGTTTGCGTTGATTTATCAAAAGCAATGGTTGCATTATGTAAAAAAAAAGGATTAACTGCGTATCAGATGGATATGGAACAACTCGCTTTTGAGAATAATATATTCGATGGCGTTTGGGCGTATACTTCACTTGTGCATCTTCATAAAAATAAAATTGAATCTGTTATTAAAAAGATTGCTCAATTGTTAAAGAAAGAAGGTGTTTTTTATATTGGGATGAAAGAAGGAGATTTTGAAGGTTATTTGGAAAATAAAGATTATAAACAGCAAAAAATGTTTTATTCATTCTACACAAAAAAAGAATTGAAAGTGTTGTTGTTGCGATTTTTCACTATTATTCATTTTTCAAGGGTTGAAATGGATCATGGCAGTGTGTATCTTAATTTTCTGTGTATGAAGAAGTAAACGGAGTTTATTCTTTTATATTTTGAATTCTAAATAACATGAAACTACCAATTATAAACATTATTATGGTTAATAATTGTCCCATGCTTAAGCCAAATAAAATAAAACCTAATTGTGGATCTGGCAGCCTGAAAAATTCGATTATGAATCTCAGCATGCCGTACATTGTGATAAATAACCAAAATAATGTTCCTGGCTTAAGACTGTGTTTTTTTAATGGAAAAAGAGTTGCAAAGATTATAAGATTTTTTACTGATTCATATAACTGCGATGGATGTCTTGCAATGCCGTCACCGAAGTTAACGGCTAATGGATAACTTTGAGAAACAGGTCTTCCATATAATTCTCCGTTTATGAAATTACCAACTCTTCCTAACGCTAATGCTAATGATGCTGGAATTACAACATGATCTGCTAATGTGTAAAAATGTATCTTCTTTTTTTTGCAGAATATTAAAGATGCTATAATTATGCCAAGCAATGCTCCATGAAATGCCATGCCACCCTGCCAGATTGCGAAAATTGTTAGAGGGTTAGCGATGTATTCTTTCAGATTGTATACGAGAATGTAAAATAATCTTCCGCCAAGAATGATTCCAACTGCCAGATAAATAATGTAATCAAGAAGATCGTCTTCTGTTAATGATAATCGCTTTTTCTTTATTTGGTGTTTAAGATAGAAATACGTTATCAATAATCCAATTACATAGAATAAACCATAGTAACGGATTTGTATCTTGCCAATGTGCGCTAATACTGGGTTGAGATTGTGAAGGTAAACCATTGTTTTGATTAAATATAAAGATTATAAAAAACTATTGCTTGTCAACTTCACAACCAGACATTGATGCTAAAACTTCAACTGGTTGTTCGCCATTTAATACTTTATCTTTGTATATCCATGTGGGATAACCTGTAATGTTGTTTAAATCACATAGAACTTTATTAAAATCACAATTCTTATAATTGATATATTTAAACGAATTTCCAAATAACTCTTTTTGTTTTATGCAATGAGGACACCAATCTGTACCAAACATTATAGCTCCTTTTTCGGTCAAGCATTTTGCAAGTTGATCATATTTTCCTGGCGCGTTTTTAGAATTGAAGATTAAAAATAATAGTGTTACTATCACTATTAGCATAATACTCCATTTGATTATTCTTTTTTTATTCATTATCTTGATTGGATGTTTCTTTGTTTAAATATCTTTTGCATTATTTTTATTGTCTATTTGTATCTGATATATTGGAAATTTCATCTTAAATGTTGCGCCGTTGTTGATTTCAGAGTCAACTGCAATTGCGCCATTATGCAATTCAACTATTTTCTTGACAATCACTAATCCTAAACCAGTGCCAGCAACTTTTCGTGTAAGGTGGTTTTCAACCTGGAAGAATTTATTGAATAATTGCGGAATCTTTTCTTTAGGTATGCCTATTCCTGTATCTTTAATGGAAAGATGCCAATTCTGATCATCAGTTAATGCTGAAAATGTTATTGTTCCTTTTTCTGGTGTGAACTTAATAGCATTGCTGAATAAATTAATAATAACTTGTTTTATCTTATTTTCATCAACTATCACTTCCATTTTTTTAGGAATGTTATTTTTTACTTTTATCCTTTTCTCTTTTGCAAGATTATAATAAATACTTGATTCAACTAACTGGAAAAGGTTTATTTTTTTTAGCAAGAGTTTTTCTTTTTTCTGCTCTAGTTTTGCAAGGCTTAAGATGTCTTCAATAAGGCTTGACAATCTGTTGCTTTCATTATTTATGATTGTTACTGTCTCTTTTTGCGATTTACTTATTTTTCCAAATTCTCCGTTTAATAACAAAGAAAGATAAAGTTTTATATTTGTTAATGGTGTGCGCAGTTCATGGCTTACAACACTGACAAATTCATCTTTGAGCTTATTTAATTCTTCTGCAACTTTATACTTTTGTTTTGTTATTGATAATTCATGTTTCAATGTTGCTTTATCAACTAATTTTAGGAATATAACCCTTAGAAATAATAATGTTGCTAAGAAAGGCAATGGATGGATAATAACACGGAGAAGTTTGCTTGTGTAGTTAAAAAATATTGAATTAACAAGATTAATAACTGGAATAAATAAATAAATAATAAATGCGCTAAGAATGTGATTTGCATATCTGCCTATCTTCTTTTTATTGCTGAGAACCATAATTGTTGCATAGAACAGCAGCATAAATTTAATTATCTCAAGAATGATGAATGTAAAGTGATTCTTGAACTGAAATAACGAATTATTGTTAATTGTATTAAGCCATATTAATTCAGATAAACTTGCAATTAATAATAAAATATATATTAGAAAAAAAATCTGTTTATGAAACTTTTTTGTGTTTTCTTTAAATAACGGATAGAGAAATGCATGCGTTAGAAGAATCAATGCAAATATTTCCAAACCTTGATCAAAAACTGGAATAAATGGCATGAACCATTTAGCTGGATTAATATCACGAAAAATAAGAAATCCTTGGCTTATTGTAATCAATGCTCTGCCTAAAACTAAACTTGCAAATGCAGCAATTAAATATAACAAATCTTTTTTTCTATTTTTTAACCATTCACTCAGCAGCATATAAAGCACTATTGTAAATAATACTAAATCAATTGTATTCTTGAATAATTCTCCATCTAATGTGCCTAGAAAATCGTTTACTGCATGAAATAATGCTATGAAACTTTCAAGATATGCCATAATAATCTATAATCCAAGTATTTGATTAACAACATGCAATAACTCTTCTGGTTCAAATGGTTTCATGATGTAATCATCAGCGCCTAGTTCCATACCTTTTGCTTCGTCTTTGTCTTCGTTTTTTGCTGTAACCATTATTATCTTTGTATTACGCAGATTTGCATCTAGACGAATATTTCTGCATACTGTAAAACCATCAACTTTTGGAATCATCACATCAAGAAGAATCAGACTTGGTTTTACTTGTTTTGCTTTTTTTAAACCTTCTTCGCCATCACTTGCTGTATGAACAGTGAAGCTTTTTTGCAGAATTAATTGTTCAGCTCTTAAGATGTTAGAATCGTCCTCAATAATTAATATGTCTTTTTTCATGATAATATCACCCCATTGTAATTTTAATGGAAGAATCACGCTGTTTTAAAAGCTTGTGTTTTCGAATTCGCTTCGCTCATTCAGAAAACACAAACTCTGGAATTTGGGCGAGGAGTAAAACTACATTTGAACTTAGCAAGTTTTTTATACTCACCTTCTTCTTTACTTTTTATGGCAAGAATAACACATGAAAGATGGAAAGTATGGGGAAATGTATTTGATGAACATGCGCTTGCTGATATCTATAAATTAATTACTCAAGGCTATTTTGAACGGTTATGTTCTCCAATTTCTGTTGGAAAAGAAGCAAATATTTTTACTGCTGAGAAAAAAGATGGAAGTTTTGTAATTGTAAAGATATATCGTCTTGAAAGCTGTAATTTTAACAAAATGTATGATTATATCAAATATGATCCAAGATATGAAACTCTTAAGAAACAGCGCAGAAAAGTTATTTTTGCATGGACGCAAAGAGAGTATAGAAATCTTCTTAAAGCAAGGCAGGCAGATGTAAGAGTGCCTACGCCATTTACTGCAATAAATAATATCATTGTAATGGAATACATAGGTAATGATAAGAAAATAGCAGAGAAATTAAAAGATCATCCATCAAAAAATACTGCGATATTTTTTGATAAGATTATTGAGTACATAAAGATATTATATCAGAAAGCTGGAATTGTGCATGGTGATTTATCACCTTATAATATATTAAATTATAATGATGAACCTGTTTTTATTGATTTTTCACAAGGAACAATCAAAAGAAATCAAATGGCAGAAGAGTTATTGGAAAGAGATATAAAGAATGTCTGCAATTATTTTATTAAACGAGGAATGAAGATAGATTTAGAGAAAGTATTAAAACAGATAAGGAAATAAGAAAATAGTTTATTACAAATCTTAATTGGAGGATGAAAATATGGCAGCAACACCAAAGGGCACAGCTAAAGTAAAAGCAGAATATGTAGTTGGAAAAGAAGAATACGACAATTTTGTGCGATACTGTTCAAAAAAAGGATTAGCGCCAAATGTTATGGTAGAAAGATATATGAGAGAAATAGTAGCTCGGGGATAAGTTTTATAACTCCTTTGGAGTTATAAATAATCAGTAAAGTTTATATAGACGACTTTTTTCTTGTCATCTAATGGACGAATTTTCCTATGATTTAAAAATACCAAGGGACAGGATAGCTGTACTTATAGGTAAAAATGGAGATGTAAAGAAAAACTTAGAAGAAGTTACTCATACAAGAATTGCGATTGATTCTAAAGAAGGAGATGTAACTGTTTCAGGAGAAGATGCAATTACATTGTATAGCACCAGAAATGTAATAAGAGCAATTGCCCGTGGATTTAATCCTGAAGTTGCGCAACTTTTATTGCGTCATGATTATGTGTTTGATGTTTTAGATGTTACTGCATATATTAAAAATAAAAATCATCTTGAAAGAGTAAAAGGAAGAGTAATAGGCAAAGAAGGAAAGGCTCGCGAAATTCTTGAAAACTTAACTGAGACTCATATTAGTGTTTATGGTAAAACTATATGCATTGTTGGATTAGGAGAATATGTTAATATTGCAAGAAGAGCAATTGAAAGCCTTTTAGCAGGAAGTCCTCATGCAAAAGTATATATGTGGCTTGAAAAACAAAGAAAAGATTTGAAAAGACTTGATTTTGAACTGCAATTTGGCGTGAAGAAAGAGGAGTAGAGAATTAGAAATATAAAACAGATGCTGATGCATCAACACAATTTAGCAAAGATCCATATCCTGGTGCAAATAAAGTTGATGATATTCTTTCTACAGGTTTGTTATATAATTCAGAGTAGTGATAATTTATTTGTAAGTTTCATTCTTTAGGATTCTCACAAAACTCTTGTATCTTTCTCAATTTTGAAAAACATTGTCTTAACCAATAACTATATTTTTCTGGATCTTTTTGAAGCTCATTTTCTAAATCTTCTAAAGAAATCCATTTTATTGCTTCTACTTCTTCAGGGTTAAAGATTATCTCTTATTCGGTTGAGGATGGCTGCTGCATGTATTTGACCAGAATAAAGGAGAATGATATTTTGTGCTTGCACGTTGCTGCAACAGAAATTCTGTTTTCTTATTAAAAATGAATATAGAGAATGCTCTGTGAAGCAAGCCTTCTTGGTGCGCTTTTAGTTTTTCTTCTATACCAATTTGTTGATCATTCTTGTCAACGAGGATTACGTGTTGCATTTTTTTGGAAAACTAGTTGTCAATTTGCAATGCATGCAAAATTTTATCTAGTTTATTGTTTATCGCTTCAAGTTGTTCAGTGTAATCTTGAGTTGGAGCTCTGCCAGAACTATTGCCATCATTTCTTTTGAAGCAATCACTGCAGTAAACTGGTTTGCCCTCTGTTGGATTAAAAGGAACTTCGCATTTTATTCCGCATTTATCACAAGTTACTCTAAACATTCTTTTCTCAAAATTAGGTCTTGATTCAAAGCTAGGTCTTGGTGAATCTCTTCTATTAAAATCTCTTCTGCCAGATCTTCCTCTATCTCTTCTTTCAATGTCTTTATCAAATCTTTTTGAGAAATCTCTTCCACTGTTTCTTTTAAAATCATTCATAGTAACACCCATATTAGTTTATAGTTAGAGATTAGAGGGTTGGTTTATAAAAGTTGTGCGGAATTATCGGAAGATTTTCAAATGACCTGTGGGAATTTTCATTATGGCTTAATGTTGCAGAATTCTTTGTTCTTGAAGCACTGGACACTTTTACACTGGACATTTGTGCGCGTGAGGTATATAAAGTACAATTATTTTGATTATATTTGGTGAAAATATGCCGAAAACCTTTTATAGTAGTAAGTGCTTAATAAGTGATAGATCATGATTAAGATTTCAGATCATGCTATTCAAGAGATGATGGATGATAATATTTTAGTTGAGGAAGTCTATTCTTGTCTAGAAAATGGTTCTCTTGAGATAAAGCAATTTGTTGATGGAGAATTAAGGTATGGTAAAAAACTAGAGTTTAAAGATAAGATAATCATGGTTATCTATACTTATAGGCAAGAGACAATAAAAGTAGTAACGTGTTACACAATCAGGAGAAAACGATGGCAAAAAAGATAGAACGCATGATATTTTGCGCAAAATGTGATAAAGAAATGCAAGAGATAGTTCTACCTCGATATGAATATGAAGATTTTTATGTTTTGCATCATATCAATGCATATAATTGTAACAATTGCGGGAAGATATTCTTTACAGAGTCTCAAGCAAAACAAATGAAAGCAAAGACAGAACAATTAAAAAAGCATTCTTTTGGATTTGAACGCAAGATTACAATCAGTGGCAAAAGCTTAGTTGTTACAATTCCAATCGAATTAGCAAGCCATCTTCATATTGCTCAAGGACAAAAGGTTAAACTTTATCCAATTGCTAATGAAGGGTTGATGATAAGGAAGATGTAGTGGTTTAAATCTACATAGATATAATTAATAAATGGCTGTCCTGGTTGCATCCTTTGCATAAGTCCGCCATCAATGCCTGCATTCTTCTCTTTATCTTTTGTGTAAACCATAAAATAATCATGCGTTGAACCTGACCATTTGTCTATTTTTCAGCCAAATGTCTTTTCATAGAATGCTTTCGCTCGATGAACATCATCTGCTGGTATTTCAAAGTGGACGATTGGGTTTGGCATAATGTTTAAGATGTTGTTTGGGTTTATATTTTTTATGATTGAGGTAATTTTACAAGGTTAAAGAATTCTTTTGATTACGGAATTCAGACAGATGATGTTTAGTATAAGAATTACAAAATATTTAGGTAATCTTTTAATATTACTAAGCGTTACTACTCTCTATAATGAGAAGATTGTTTTACTTATTGTTATTTGTATTGTTATTGAGCAATGTCTACGCTTTGGATTGTCAGTATACACATAATCAATCATTTGTCATAGCTAATAAAACTTTTTATCATGATAGTTTTTTAGATGAGCAGATTAAGATAAGTGATTTTATTTTAGTTGAATTAAATGGGTATAATGTAAAAGTTACTAATAAATTAGATAAAGAAGTCTACTTAAACGTGAATTATAACATACAAAGTAATTGGTATGGAACACAAGCAGGTGGTTTTCCAGCAACTATAAATCCACATGACTATTATAACTTTGTAGATTCTGCTTCAACTTCATGCGCAGATCATGGTTGTCATATAGAGGGATTAATATTTAAAATAGATAGACCTAATTCAATTGATGTTAGATTATGTAATTTATGTTTAGGTATTATTTGTAAAAATGATGGTGAATCTTGTACTGTTTCTCAAGAATGTGGTTCTAATTCTTGTGTTCAAGGTTATTGCTCAAACACGCAATTTTGTTACAATAATGATTGCAAATGTTCTTCTGATAAGATACAATGCAATGATAATAGAAGATGTGTAGCTAAAGCAGTTGTTTCACTTGATGTAAAACCTGAATGTGGTAAACCACAAGAATGTGTTACAGGTTATATTGATTCTAATAATGGATTATGCGCTAAATCTCCTTCGCAATTGGAAGCTGAGAAAGAGCAGAAATTAAAAGATGAAATAGCTTTTAAAGCTCAGCAAGAAAATGTGAAGAAAGAACAGACTAAGACAGTTATATTGGGAATTATTGTTATTCTGTTGATTGTTATTGTTGGAATTGTTCTTTATTTATATTTCAAGAAAAAAACAATACAAGAGGAAATTGAATTAGTAGCTAGAAAAATAGAACATAAGAAATATGAACTTCATAAAATTAAAAAGCAGATAACAGAGATAAAAAAACATAACCAATTGATGAGTAAAGAAATTGAGAGGTTAAATGAATTAAAAGAGAAAGAGAGAAAATTACTTGAAGAGATTAAAATACAATCTGAACAAATTATAAAACCATTTCCAGATACCCAAACACAAAATAGGTTGGTTATCATCAACCCATATTTAGGTGGATATAAATGCTTTTATCAAAAAAATATGCCTTTAGAATCTTATTCCACATCTACTTTAGTTCATCGTTGGGTATGGAAAAAATATAATGGTAGAGATTCAAAATATGGTTACCATATACATCATATCGATGGAAATAAATATAATAATAATCCTAAAAACTTAGAGGAAATTGATGGTAAAGAGCATTATGAGAAGCATAGAAGTGAATTTAAATGAGGTTAAGAGATGACACTTTCAATTAATTATGAAAATTTTCCTAAGTTTATTATTTCATTAGGTTTATTACTATTATTGCTCGGGCTTATCTGGTATGTTGGTTATGCATGGGTTCTTGATGAACAAAGTGGCTTCATCCAATAAATAGATTAACCAGTTAATTCTAATATAAAAATATGGGTAAGCCGAATATTCGGCTCAACCCACAAATAGACTCGATTCGTAATCGAGTTCTATTGACAAAGGCAACTGAGTTGCTTCTCTCAATT
>JACRKF010000010.1 GCA_016219865.1 Candidatus Woesearchaeota archaeon
AAGAGATATATTCACCAATTCTTGAACAAAAGATTACTGTATATAACAAAAAGCAATACTGTAATCAGCAGTGTGTTGGTTGTGATTATAGAAAACTGCGTGATGATTTGATTCCATTGCTCGAAGAAGTTGAGAAATTGCAGGAGAAAGATTCAAAGAATTCTATTGAGCTTGAACTGAGAAGCGCAATACGGCATGACATCATTCTTGGTCAGAAAGCATTATTCAGAAAGATAATGCTATTTACAAAAAGATTAAAGATTGCTCCGGAACATATTCAAGATTCTGTATTAAAAAATATGAATAAAGCAAACAAAAATGCTTTTGAATTATTTTTAAAAGAGTTTGAGAAAGTAAATAAAGAACAGAAGACAAATAAAAAATTAGTGCCTTACATTGTTGCTGCTCATCCTGGCTGCACAATGGAAGATATGCAGTTATTGAAAGAATATTGCGATAGAAATAAGATATTCATTGAATTAACGCAAGTATTTACCCCAACACCTGGGACAATATCAACTGCAATGTATTATACAGCAGAGAATCCAATCACTAGAGAGAAAGTTTATGTTCCAAGAACATTCAGAGAAAAGAAAGATCAGAAGAATATATTGTTTGGCATAAGAACAGAAAAAAGCAGCAGAGAAAATCATAATAAAGAGAATAAACAGCAAAAAGAAAGTAACAAAAATGAAGAAGATGATATTGTGAGTGATGAAAATGGATAAAACAAAAAAAACAATTCAATTCACAGCGCAAGGACATGAAAATCTTTTAGCAACGCATCCACGTACTTTTGAATTCACAAAAGATAAACATCTGACAAAACGAGGAGATTGCATTATTGGCGCGCAGGCAACTTTTGATATTGATGAAGTTAAAAAATTGAAACTAAAAGATAATGATCAGATTCTTATAAAAATATCCTGCAATGGAATCTCTGAGGAAGTTATTGCTTATTACAATGCTGGTTTCACAAACAATCATGAAATGGTAATACGCATAACTGATTATAAAGATCAAAGAACATTTGCAATAAACGCAAATAAGTCTTCATTGGAAATTAAGAGAGAATTAGTTGAACTTATGAAAACTGATAAAACTCAAATAATTGTTTTAATTGAAAAGTTATAATTAATAGCACAATATTAATAAATAATCTCTTATTATGTTTTTTTAGGTGATCTAGATGAAACATGAAGCAAAGAATTTTAATCATTTATTAGGAAAACTAGCTGGATTTAGTGAAAAGATGCTTACAGCGCACTTTACATTATATGCAGGTTATGCAAAGAAATTGAATGAGATTGAAGAAAAGCTTGCAAAAGCTGACAAAACATTGGCAAATTATTCCTTTGGAGAATTCTCAGAATTAAAAAGAAGAGAAGCAGTTGCTTTTAATGGAACATATCTGCATGAATTATATTTTGAAGCAATGAATTCAAAGAAAACAGAAGCTTCTGGAGCTTTAAAGAAAGCTATTGATGAATCCTTTGGAAATTGGGATGAAATGGTCAAAGATATGAAAGCAACAGCAAGCTCAACTCCAGGATGGGTTTTATTAACGTATAGCAAAGTTGATAAAAAACTGCATACCTATATCATGTTTGAGCATCACATAGGTTTGCCAGCGCATCAAGAAATAATCTTAGCATTAGATTGCTGGGAACATGCATTTATGATTGATTATGGCATTGGAAAAGCAGATTATTTAACAGCCTATTTTGCTGCAGTTGATTGGAGTATTGTTTCAAAAAGATTTGAACATGCGATGAAAAATCAGATGGTATAAGATTTTAGTACGTAATAAGTTAGTGGTTAGTAGTAAGTAGTTAGTGGCAAACTGCAGATTTGCTGCAATACTGCAAATCACTAACTACAGACTTATTACGTACAGATTTTAAATAAATATGTAAAGTTTCCCAAGAGATAGCAAATAAATTAGCAATTGAAGAATATATGCTTCTTATTCAACAACCAACAACTTATTCTCTCTATTATTCTCATAATCTGAGATTACAACAAATAATCGCGCGCCTTGATTTATCCCATTCAATTTAATATTAGTGATATAATAGCTTCCTGCTGGCGTTAATCTGTTGAACTTCAATAATTGGTTTGCTTGCGTAGTTGATATTGATTGTAATTTCTCAGTTCCATCTTCATTTTTAGCTGAATAGATAGCAACAACTTTATTGATGGCATTATTATCAAATAGTTCTAATGATAATACTTTATTTCCTTGTTCATCTTCAATTATTTGTGAGCTGATAATTCTTGGTTTTTCTGTATCTTTTACTGCATATCCTGTAAAATTGCTGTTATTCAAAGTAAACAGAGTTACACCAAGTATAGCAAATATTGAGATAATTGAGATATAAATTAGTTTGTTATTGTTTTGTTTATTATGTTTTTTGTTCTTCATGCAATTTTTAAGGATATTGTTCTTAATAAATCTTTTGGAAAAAAAGAATAACTTAAAATAATAGCACTTGTTCCACTCTCTTATGCAGCTTGAATCATTGCTAAGTGGTATTGTTCCAAATGATAATGAAGCAAGAAATACTTGTTGGATTGTTGTTGGCAGACTAAAGAATGATATAGATAAAACTACTTTAGAATCTGATTTAGAAAATGAAGTTAAAGAAAATGAGATTAAAATAAATTTGAGAAGAAATGAAGGCAAATATACAGCCATAACAATAGAAATCAAGCAAAAAACTGCTGCAGTTGTTTCTTCAGAAGAGATATATAGATTAGCAAATCAGTTTGGTGGAACAAATTACCTTAGAATTGCTTCTTTTTCTGATTCTGCATCAAAATCATTTGATATTGATTTTAGTGAAGGCAAATATTTAGTAAATTACATAAATAACCCAAAAGATATTTACACACAAAGAGTTATATTAGAACAACTGTTTCAATTGCTTTCCATAAGGTATAGATCTAGGTCAGATGCCCTTTCTATTTTTAAGGTGCAACAAAATCTAAAAATAAATGCAAAGACTATTGCAAAAGGGTACAAATTATTGATTGATAATGGATATGCTCCGAGCATAGAAAATAGCAGTTCAACTCTTGAGGAGAATAGAACAGCAACTTCTTTTGCAGTTTATCATCATGGCTCAGAGAATCCTGCAACAGCATCTCGTTCCATCAATTTGACAATCAACAAAGTCCGTCCTTCAAGAATTGAATCTGATAGAAAATATCCATCTTTGATAATTAAATCTGATGATTTTCAAAAATTTGATTCTTCTCTTCAAGGAAATGGAGTTTTATTAGAAAATTATGATTTTAAGTTTTATCCTTATAGAGAGCCTAGACTTAATGATTTATTTGAATCTATTGATCCATATTAACAACATGTCAAGAACCACCAGTCACTAGAGTGGATGGTAAATTCCAAACATATTTAAGGCGCAACCGGTATTTGATTTTTTATGGTCATATCTCAAAGCGAATTTCCAACAGTTATCTATTCATTGCTTAATCCTGTATTATCGCAAGATATTCTTCAAAATCATTCATTTAGTATAAAATATTCTGATGCATTTAACAATTATAATGGAAATATCCGTTATTTTAAACAAAAGAAACATATAGAATTTCATCTTTCAAAGAGATGGCAGACAGTAAGTGAAGAAATTGTTTCTGGATTACTGCAATCATTAACAGTTAAATTATTTAGAAAATCAAACTTTTTGATAACAAATGATACTATCAATATACAACTATACAATCTTTTTATGAAAAATCTCTCTGATGTTGCTGAAAGAAAAGATAGTGATGAACAATTAATTGCAATTTACAAAGAACTTAATGAGAAATATTTTCAAGGTTTTATGGAAATGCCAAATCTTGTTTGGGGAAATGAAACATTTAGAAAACTTGGCTGTTATGAGTATGCAACTGATACTGTTACAATTAGCACTATACTGCAAGATGCGCCTAAAGAATTGATTGCTTCTGTTGTTTATCATGAACTTTTGCACAAGAAACACAAATTCAATGTAAGAAATGGAAAAAGTTTTCATCATACGCCGGAATTCAAAAAAGATGAATCTTTGTTTCAGAACTATGCAGAAGTAGAGAATCAGCTAAAAAAATATTTATCGACGAAAAAAAGAAGGTTTTCATGGTTTCACTTTTGAATGACTATAAAATTTCTAAGATTTTTAGCGAAAAGTATTTAAACAAAATTATTAACTAATAATACTTGGGGGTGTAGTGAGATGTTTCTTAAAAAAGGGGAAACTCTGTCTATTACCAATATGCAGAGTCAATTAAAGTTAGCATTTAATAAAGTAAAGCAAGAGATTGATGATCACAGGCAGTCAATCAATGAGAATACAAATGAGATTCAGACTAATCATGAATATCTTAATGCAATTGATGCAAAGGTTGATAGATTATCGCAAAAAATGGAAGAGTTTGCATTATTGCTCAGGCAATTGACTCAATCAGAATCATTAAAGCAAATAGCTTCTGCTCAGTATACTTTACGTTCACAATTGCTTCATCAGCAGTTGACTGAAACAGAATATAATCTTTTATCATTGCTATTTAATGCAAATCAAAATGATTATATGACTTATGCATTTATAGCAGCAGAGCTTGAAATTAGTGAGCAAGATGTTGTGGAAACAGTAAATGGATTGCTTTCAAAAGGCATTCCAGTATTAAAAAAATTTGTCACACCAGAACTTATTGCAGTATATTTATCTCCTGAATTTAAAATGCAGCGAGATTATGCATTTTCACAGCAGCATTTCTCAACATTGAGAAATCAAGTGTCATTGCAGTCATTTTTTTAAATTTTTTCGTTTTTTGAAGTGTGGGGGTTTATACACTGATACCATAACTGTAGATTGAGAACAACAATATGGCTACTATCATGTTGTTCTCAATGCATTTAT
>JACRKF010000007.1 GCA_016219865.1 Candidatus Woesearchaeota archaeon
AAAAGTTGAAGGATTTTTAGAAAGAACTGTAAATAAGATAGGGACATCAGCAAAAGCGGACATACCACGTAAATATCTTGGAAGAAGAGTTTATGTTATTATTCTTAAAGATTAGAATTTAGGTTTACTGTCCCACAGCCGATGAACAACTAAAAATACTTAAAGAACTGATTGCATTTGTTGATGAGGATGAATATAAAGAGAAACTTAAAGACGCTTTAGAAATATCTCTTGATCCAAATGATATTGATTTCTTTGCGTTATCTCTTCATGAGAATGCACCGCTTTGGTCAAATGATAAAGAGTTGAAGAAGCATGATGTTATCAAAGTCTTCTCTACAACTGAAATGATTGAGTTGATTGGTTAATAAAAGAAACGCCGTCGCCCAGATTTGAACTGGGATATCCTTGCGGAAACAAGCTTTCCAGGCTTGCGCAGTACCAGGTTGTGCCACGACGGCATAGTTTCACGAATGCCGTCACTGGCGACCACTGGCATTGTCAGTGTGTATGCCAACACGGCTTATACTTTTTTTAAGAATAATAATTATTATTTAAGGGCTTCGGTTTGATGCATCTGTATGTAAACTATTGCTTCGTTGAATTATTTATTTAGATATAAATTAAGGCGCTGTAAGAGTTTTACATGGGGAATGAAATAAACTTTACAATGGGAAACTTTTAGTTCATTTTCAAAATGAGAAGAACATATAAATCCAGCAGAAGGATGATATTTTTCTAAAAAACTCTGAAATGAACGGGTAAGATTAGTTTCAGAAAGATTGACTTTAATTTCTATGGGTATTATTTCTTCTTTTTCTTCTAGGATGAAATCAACTTCTGCTTTGGATTTTGTTCTCCAGTATTTTGGGGTAAAATTATTTTTTACTAGTTCTGAAAAAATAAAATTTTCGTACATTCCACCAATATCAACTCTTTCAACAGAAAAATTATCTATTATACTGTTTCTAAAACCGAGATCATAAAAATAAACTTTTGGATTTTTGACTAATTCTGTTCTTTTATTGCTTTTGAATGGAAGCATTAACGAGCAGATAAAAGTTTTCTCTAAAATATTAAAATAATTCTTAACATCTGGATACGATAATTCGCTGAGGGATGATAATTCATTATAATTGACCAAATTTCCAATTTGTAACGAGAGTGATTTAATGAGTTTCAACAATTTGAAATCTTCTTTTAAACCAAGAACTTCTTTAATCTCTCTTAAAAGATAAGTATTAATTATATTTCTAAGAACAATTATTTTTTCCTCTTTGTTTTTTGCCAATACCACCCTGGGATATCCACCAAATAGAATAAATTCTTCTAAATAGCGGTTGAGTTCAGTCGTAATCTCCACGCCATATCTTGCTTTTTCATAAAGAGGTACTAAACTTGGATTTTGCGCTAAAAGAAATTCTTTAAAAGAAAAAGGATACAAGGAAAAGATAAAAATTCTGCCAACCAAGTATTTTAAACTTTGAATTGACAGTTCAGACGAAGATGAACCAGAGATAATTATTTTAATAGGAAAATTGTCATATATATATTTGAGTTTCTTACCACTCTCTTTAGCATATTGTACTTCGTCAATAAAAATAATATCATTATTCTTAACATATAACTGGCAAAATGAATCTAAATCATTTTCAAAGAGGGAGAGTGCTTTAATATCATCAAAACTGATCATCTTAATGCTCTTTTTATCTTTTAGTTGTTTAAGCAAATTAAGAATAAGAGTGGTTTTTCCACACTGCCTTGCGCCAGTAACGGCGATAATCTCTTTAACTGAAAGATATTTCTTGATCTCTTTTTCTAAGTCACGTGGGATATACATATTATTCTAATAACCCTGCTTATATATAAACTTTTCTAATTTTAGCAGGGTCAAAAATTGGTTAGTCAATACGACCTATAAGCTTCTAAGAATATTATCTATTCAACCATCTCAATCTCTATATTTAATCCTTCTGGGATTGGAACTCTCATTACCATCCGTAATGCTCGTTCATCAAGACCAAGATCAATTAATCGTTTATGGACTCTCATTTCAAATCTTTCCCAAGAAGCTTTTCCTTCACCTGATGGTGATTTTCTTACTGTTAATTTTAATTTCTTAGTAGGCAATGGGATAGGTCCGCGAATTTCAACACCTGTTTTGTCTGCAATATCTTTAATGTATGCGCAGGTTTCGTTTATCTTTTCAATGTTTGTGCTTGCTAATTTGATTCTTGCTTTTTGCATCGCTTCTATACCCCATAGTCATAATATCTAAAAACTTAAACAAATAAATTAAAATATCTCAAATTATAATTGTTTTTTAACTAAGTCAATACACATTCCTGCTGCAACTGTTGATCCAGAATCTCTGATAGCAAATCGAGCAAGTTGTGGAATTTCCTTTTGTCTTTCAACAACAACTGGTTGTAATGGTTTTACTTTAACAATTGCAACATCACCATTTTTGATAAAATCTGGTTTTTCTGCGATTGTTGCTCCAGTTCTTGGATCAATTTTCTTGACAATTTCAATAATTTGACACGCTACTTGCGCTGTGTGAATATGGAATACAGGCGTGTAACCAATTGTAATTACAGTTGGATGGTTTAATACAACAATTTGCGCTGTAAACTCACTTGCAACGTTTGGTACATTGTCTGTATGTCCTAAAACATCTCCTCTTGCAATATCTTTCTTTCCAATACCTCTAACGTTGAATCCAATGTTATCCCCAGGTGTTGCTTCTTGCATTTGTTCGTGGTGCATTTCGATAGTTTTAACATCTCCTGGAACTCCTTTACCTTCTCTTCCAGGTACAAAGATTACTTTGTCTCCTACTTTCATAACACCAGTTTCAACTCTTCCAACTGGAACAACTCCAATTCCTGTGATGTTATATACATCTTGGATTGGTAATCTTAATGGTAATTGTGTTGGTTTTTCAGGTACTTTAAAGTTGTTGATTGCTTCTAATAAAGTAGGTCCTGTGTACCATGTCATCTTTTCAGATTTCTTAACAATGTTTTCTCCCATTAATGAAGCAGTTGGCACAAATGCGATTTCATCAGCTTTATATCCTACGCTTTTTAATAGGTTTTTTACTTCAGTTTTTACTTCTTCAAATCTTTTTTGTTGATGATCAACACCAGAAATATCCATTTTGTTAATTGCAACAATTATTTGACCAACACCTAATGTTTTTGATAAAAATACGTGTTCTTTTGTTTGCGCATTAACACCATCATTTGCTGCAACAACTAATACTGCTGCGTCAGCTTGTGATGCTCCTGTAATCATGTTTTTGATAAAGTCTCTGTGACCTGGCGCATCAATAATTGTAAAATAATATTTTTCACTTTGAAATTTTTTGTGAGCTAAGTCAATTGTAACTCCTCGTTCTCTTTCTTCTTTTAAGTTATCCATAACGAAAGCAAATTCAAATCCGCCTTTACCTAATTCTTGCGCTTTTTCTTTTAACTTTCTCATTGTTTGCTCGTCGATATTTCCTGAATCATACAATAATCTACCTACTGTTGTAGATTTACCATGATCGACGTGTCCAATAAATACAAGGTTTAAATGTTCTTTTCCTGCTGCCATTGTTCTTCTCCTCCTTCAATATTGAATAGTAACTCTATCTCCTCATTTGGCTGTAAAAAGCCTTGATTATGCTTCTTTTTTCTGTAGCTGCTTTGTTTCCAGTTACTATAATTTTATTGTATAATTGTGAGCTATTTAAAAAGGTTACTAATTTATGCGAATTCGCTTCGCTCATTCAGCATAAATTAGTTGCTCAGCAATCCTGGCAATGACTCTTTTTTATTTAGTAAGGGTGAACGAAGTGAATCCCTTACGATCCTGATCAACCTTGATAAAGGTTGTGCGAATTCGCTTCGCTCATTCAGCATAAATTAGTTATTGATTTTCAGTCAATCCTTTTCTTTCTCTTATTTGTTTGATTATTCTTGCTTGTAATTCTTCTGGTAATTTTTCAAATGATTGATCAATTACAGAGGAGTTTCCTCGACCTTCAGTTGCGCTTCTTAGATTATTGCTCATACCAAACATTTCTCCTACTGGCATTTTTCCTTTTACTTCAACTGTTGATCCTTCTTGCTGCATATCTAATAATTGTCCTCGTTTGTTTGCAATTAATTTTGAGATTTCTCCCATATATTCAACAGGAGCTTCGAATAACAATGTCTGCACTGGTTCAAAGATCATAGGTCGAGCTAACATCATTGCTCCTCTGATACCTTCTCTTACTGCAGGATATAATTGAGCAGGACCTCTGTGGATAGCATCTTCGTGTAATTTACAATCAGTTAATATTACTTTTACTTTAATGCATGGTTCTCTCGCAATTGGACCATTGTTCATGACATCTTCAAACATATCTAACACCATTTCTAAGATTTCTCCAATATGCACTTGTCCTCGTGTTCCTTCGATGAATACATTTCCATTGAATACATCCTTTATGCTTGCAGCTTGTTTGCTGTCCATTCCTAACTCAATTAATTTATCTCTTAATTCAATATCTTTCTTTTTAATTCTTCCAGTAGGAATGTTTCCGCTTTTGATTGCCATTGCAACACTCTCTTCAAGAGGTTCTACAATAAAGAACAAATGATTGTGTTTGTTTGGTGATTTACCCATGAATTCTTCAGATTTTCTCATAATTGTTTCTCTGTAAACAACTATTGGCGGAGAAGTTTGCACTTCTACATGTTTTTCAGTTTTGATTCTGTTTTCAATAACTTCAAGATGCAGTTCTCCCATGCCTGACATTAAGTGTTCTCCTGTTTCTTCATTAATTTCGATTTTAATAGTAGGATCTTCTTTTTGAACCATTCTTAATACTTCAATTAATTTTGGCAAGTCGCTTGGTTTCTTTGCTTCAATTGCTTTTGTAACAACAGGATCAAATAAGTGTGTAATCTCTTCAAATGGAGTAGTTTGTTGTAATGTTATTGTTTCACCTGGCGCTCCTTGCACTCCTGATACTCCAATGATGTTTCCTGAAGGAACGTGATCAATTATCTCTTTTTTTGCTCCATTATAGATGAACACTTGCTGTATTCTCATTGTTCTTTTTGCTTTGTTAAGGTATGCTGTCAATCCTTTAGACATTGTTCCTGAGAATAATCTTCCTGCTGAAATCTCTCCTGCCTGCGGATCAACAACAACTTTTGTTATGACAAAAAATAAAGGTCCTTTCGGGTCGCAATTAATCAATGATTTTCCTTCTTCTGATTCTAATTCACCATGCCATAATTTAGGAATCCTATATTTTTGCGCAATAATAGGATTTGGTAAGTGAAGAATAACTGAATCTAAGATAACTTCATGCAATGGCGCTTTTTTTCTTAATTGTTTTATTGCTTCTTCGTCGCCTGTTTTGTATGCATCAATTACTTCTTTGAATGTGATGCTTTTTTTCTTCATGTAATTAATAGATAATGCCCAATTTGAATATGCAGAACCAAAACATACACTGCCATCTTGCACGTTAACCTGCCATTTTTCTCCATAACCTTTTTCTGCAATCTCATTGATTAATCTATTAACATTGGTAATAATATCAACGAATCTTTTTTGCATCTGTTCTGGCGTTAACAATAATTCTTTGATTAATCTATCAACTTTATTGATAAAAAGAATTGGTTTTACTCTTTCTTTTAATGCTTGTCTTAGAACTGTTTCAGTTTGCGGCATGATGCCTTCAACTGCGCAGCAAAGTACAATACAGCCATCAACTGCTCGCATTGCTCGTGTTACGTCTCCACCAAAATCAACGTGACCAGGCGTATCAATTAAATTAATTAAATGTTCTTGATTATTTACTGTGTGCACCATTGATACGTTTGCAGCATCAATTGTAATTCCTCTTTGAATTTCATCTTCATGAAAATCCAGAACACATTGTTTTCCAGCTAATTCTTCTGAAATCATTCCAGCTCCTGCTAAAAGATTATCTGAAAATGTAGTTTTACCATGATCAATATGAGCGCAAATTGCAATATTTCTTATCTTCTCTTGATTACCCATCAGTCTTGTTACTTTTTCAACCATCTTTTCTGCCATAAAAAAACTCCTCGCTTTACTTAGTATGCTTTTCATGCACTGTTTCGTATGAATGCATTTCTTCTGAAGTAAACCATAGTCTTACTTCTTGTTCTGCTTCTTCAACTGTTCCTGATGCATGAATAAGATTCTTGATTGCAATTCCTTTGCTATCTGCATATTTGTAAGAATGGTGCGCGAAATCTCCTCTTATTGTGCCAGGAGCAGCAGATTTTGGTTCTGTTGGGCCAACAATTTTTCGCACTAATTCAACTGCTTCAATTCCCTCTAATACAAAAGCAATAACAGGACCTGAAACAATAAATGTTTCTAATGGATTATAGAATGCTTTACTAACATGAGCAGCATAATGTTTCTTAGAAAATTCTTTATCAACCCAGACCATTTTTATGCCAATTATTTTTAGTCCAGCATTTTCAAATCGTTCAATTATTCTTCCAACTAATGCTCTTTCAACAGCATCAGGTTTTAGCAATACTAATGTTTTTTGGATCATACTCACCATCATTATTTAGTTATGTTTTAATTGCTTTGTTTTTTATTTACTTTTTGTGTTTTTCTGTTAAATCGTTTAAATTCTTCAGTCCATAGAGTTTCTCTTGGAACTCTTTCGAGTTTAAATAAATTCTTTTCACATTTTCGTGAACAAAAGTAAAATATTTTACCATCTTTTTTGACATACATTTTTCCAGTACCTTTAGGAATATCTACTCCGCAAAATGAACATAGCACCATTGTTTACACCATTTTAATTTTTTTATTGTGTTGATCTTCCGCCTTTGGATAATTGTCTAGCTTCAATTTCAGTTTCTCGAAGCATAAGCATATCTCCTTTTTGCACAGGACCTTTTACATTACGAATAATAATCTTGTTTTGATCTCTTCCTTCTAAAATCTTGCATCGCACTTGGGTAGCTTCTCCTCTCATACCAGTTCTGCCTATGATTTCTTCAACTCTTGCTGCCCAAGACATTGAAAAGTTAACTGAACCTTTTCTTACTTCTTCGCCTTGCTGCTCATCTTCTCTTTTCTTTTTTTTTGTTACATTTCTTCCTGATTGTATAGGTTCTGCCACAAGTATCATTCCTCAATTTATTTGATTAAATCTTTGAGTAAGTTTTTTGCTTCTCCTTCAACTATAATTGCAACTGCGCTTGTGCCAAGTGTCAACCCTGCTGCTGCGCCTAATTCTTCTTTTGTTCCTACTTTATAGCATGCTGTTTTTCTTTCTTTGCATAATAAAGGTATGTGCATTGCTACTTCAGGTGGATTTATATCAGAAGCGTATGCTACTAATTTAGCTTGTCCTCTTTCAACTGCTTTTGTCACTTCATTGATTCCTTTTTTTAATTTCCCAGTTGTTTTTGCTAATTCAATTGCTTGATATACTTTTTCAACCATATCATCTGCCATACTAATCTCCTCCAATTAATAATAAATGTGTATTTATTTTTCTAATCTTGCATTAATTGAGGTAAGAATCATCTTAACCTCTCTCAAACCATTGCTGATTTTCATTAATCACAGGTTATCTTATTCAGAAAAAGAGGTTATTTATAAATGTTCTTTTTTTTTAATTTTTTTTGCTTGTTCGTTTCACTCACAATGCAAAAAAACTAATCAACAACTAGTTCACTATGTTTCTCAAAGTAATTGGCAATCATCTTGCTGTTTTGTTTTCTATTTTGCCATCGTTCTAATAAACGGAGAAAATTAAGGTTGTTTGTGCCTTTGTCTTTCATAAATAATGATGCTTTTGCTTCTTTTTCGTAAATGATACTGCCATGTTTTTTTAGACGGTGCATGAGAAAAAAGTCATCATGATGCGATTCTAAAATACAGCCATTTGATTCTAAGGTTTCTTTCATAATATTATAACCATCATACCAATTAATATTTAAATTCTTAATAGCGCAATTGTTTCCTCTTAATGGAATTGTCTTTTTGGCGCGTGAAGCAGCTGCATTAAACAGATTTAATAATTTGATTGCAATTGATTTATTTCTAAATACAGTTTTGCCAGTAATGCCTACAATATTATTGTCTTGTTCAAATGCATCAATCATATATTGCACCCATTGAGGGATTAAAATGCTGTCTGCGTCAATTGATGCAATGATATTTCCTCGTACTTTAGAAAATCCAGTTGCACGCGCATTAATCAATCCTTTTTTTGAGTTTACAATGTCAAATTCGATATTATTATCAACAAATCTTTTTTGATAGTCTTTTGCAATCTTCTCAGAATTATCAGCGCAGCCATTTAATACGACAATCACTTGCATTGGTTTTATTGTTTGTTCTAGTAAAGAATCCAAACATGATGGTAATTGCTGTTCTTCATTGCTGCATGGTATTACAAAGCTTATGTCCATAAAATAATCCTCTTTATTTATTTTACTAATTTAATCTCATCGAGATATTTCTTAAATTTTCAATTATTGTTTTAATTCTTTTCTGATTTGTTGAGATAAAATCTTTTTGAACCATAAAACCCTCATATGAAATTCTATTGCGATAATCTCTTAATTGCTGTAAAAATAGTCGTGTTTGTTCATCTAATTTTTGTTGTTTTGCTATGTAATCAATCAATTCCTGATGTGCTCCTTCGCCTTTTGCTTTAACACCTTCTTTTAAGGCAATTGCTTCTAAAAGTTTATGGATGATATCGTAATAATCAACAAGGGTATTGCTGGGGTATGTTTCTTTTTCTGTTTTTCCTAATCGTTCTAAGGTTATCTCAGCCATTTTAAATAATGACAGTGCTTTTTGTTTATCTGATGTTATTTTTGTTATCATGTATAACCCTCTAGGAATCCATGAAGTACTGTTCCATTTATAATATTATTCTTAAGTTCTATTGGGTAAGAAGTGAAATGCTCATTAAAATGAATTTCAATTTTTCTTCCTAATTTTTCTTCAAATTTTCTTAGCTTAAGCTCTTTCTTTTTGCTTTCTACGAATAAATCAATATCACTATCTTCTATGTCTTCACCTCTTTGATAGCTGCCAAATACAAGAATACATTTAGGCATCAGTTCTTCTTCGAGATATTGGATTATTCCAGACTCCATTATTGATTGTAGATTATATATTTGTTTATATTGAATTAATAATCTATTGTTTTTGTTTGCTATGTATAACGGGAATTTTCTTCTTCCTTTTTTTTCTATTTTCTGTTGGATAAGTTCAATTCTGACTAATTTCTGCAGATTTTGTTTCACTGAAGTATGAGCAATTTTTGTACAATTACTCACATCTTTTAATGTGTGCTCTTTAGTTGGAAAGCGATAAAACACATCTGTGATTAATTGCATACTACTTTTTTGTAACATATATTACATTATTGTCCTACCTAATATATAAATGTTTTTGTTTAAATTTTCAATTAACTATATATAACAAAACAGCATACTACTCTTAAAATGCAGACAACTCATAATCATATGCATAACTACACAAAGAATGATTATCAATTTATGCATAGAGCTTTAGAATTAGCTAAGCAGGGCAATCCTTCTCCAAATCCTTATGTTGGTTGTGTTATTGCGAAAAATAGCAGAATTCTTGTAACTGGATATCATAATAAGCATGGTGAGATGCATGCTGAAATAGCTGCAATCAATAATGCAATGAAAAGATTGAATAAAAAAGAATTGTTTGGTTCAACGTTTTATCTCACAATGGAGCCATGCACGCATTATGGTAAAACACCACCGTGCATTGATAAGGTAATTGCTGCTAAACCAAGAAAAGTAATCATTGCAAGTCTTGATCAGAATCCAATCACTAATGGCAAAGGTTTTGCTGCATTAAAAAAAGCAGGCATTAAAGTAAAGTTAGGTTTATTAGACAAGGAAGCAGATGAACTGAACAGAGTTTTTAATAAATACATTACAACCCAATTACCCTATGTTTTCTTAAAATCTGCAATGTCACAAAATAGAATTATTGCATGGGGCAATCGTTGCGCAAATCAGATTACAGGAGATGAAGCGCGAAACTTTTCTCATCATATGCGTAATAAGTGTGATGCTATTTTGGTAGGCATCAATACTGTGCTCAATGATGATCCTCAGTTAACATGTAGATTGCATATTGATAAGAAAAGAGATCCTAAAAGAATCATTCTTGATTCTCGTTTGCGGATTCCATTGTCAGCAAAAGTATTAGCAGATAATAATGTAATTATTTTTTGTAAAAATGGATATGATGCTGATAAATATAAACAATTGTCTGAGAAAGGAGTTGAAATTATTGTTTTGCAGAAAGAATCAATTGATCTTCTAGAAGTTCTTGCTGTTTTAGGTGAGAAAAATATCTCTTCTGTTCTTATTGAAGGAGGAGCAACTGTGTATAAAAATGCTTTGCATGCAAGAATTGTTGACGAAATGATTCTTTTAGTCGCGCCATTTACAGTTGCAGAAGAAAATGCATTGGCTGTTTTTGACGAGCAACAATTTCATTTTAAACTTCAGGAAATGCATGCCACTAAATTTGGCAATGATTTATTGGTTACTGGAAAGGTTAAATACAATTAGAATAATTCTTGATTTCCCTAGAAGTTACTCAAGTTTACTAATTTCATATGTAAACTTTGCTGCTGGCTTTAATGCTTCTTCAAGAGACTGCGCGTCATTATATTCTTCTATTTTATTTAATAAATTATTGCTCTTATTTACACTATACCCAATTAATCCACCTAATCCTAAGCCGACAGGTAACATGAATTTTAGTCCTGCAAGAAAATAATCTATATATTCTCCAATTTCTTTACCAAGTTTTACAGCATTTTTTACATCAACACTATAAATCCCATAACTAATTGCTGCTGTAAACAATGTAAAAATTGCTCCAACTGCTATTGCTCCAATAGCTATGTTTATGCTTAGACTGTGATCATCTTTTTTAAGTAATGTTTTTTGCACAGCTTTCGTACAATATGCTGCACCGCATAGTTTTTTTGCAATGTCCTTATCATCAACTGTAAAATAATCAAAGTAATCGTCAATATTCTTATCTTTGTTGTTATCTATCGCTGTGCTTTTCAAATGCAGTACATCAATTGTAGTAGAATCTTTTCTATTTCGAATATATGTGACAATTGGTGTCATTTTCTGAGATGCATCAAGAAAGATTGTTTCTTTATAATACCCTAATCCAACCATCACTTCATTCAGATCAGATAAGAATGCTGCGCTTAAAGGATGTCTGTCTGCTTTACAGCCAGCATATTGTTCTGCAAACAAAGTTTTCAATCCTTCAATCTTTTGCAGCAATGCAATTGGTGGTTCTGCTGCTTCTCTATATCTTGTGAGTTTCTGAGCAGATTCCACATCTATTGTAACTATTGGAGATTTTTTTGCAGATATACCATTTTGATTACCTTGTTTTAGCCTCTTGTCAATGTTTCTTAACTCTGCAATGATTTCATCAGCTGAGCTATACCTTTTATTTTTCTCATGTCCTGCCATTTTTAATAGAATATCTCTTAATCCGTCGTCTATTTTCAGCGCTTTGAATCTTCTCTCATCTGCCATCTTATCAAATTCATCAATTGCTACAAACTCAGGATCTTTTGCTGTGAATAAGAAGTACGCAGTTCTTGCTAATGAATAAAAATCATCACTTTTCTCGTATCTTCCTTTTATTTTTGAATAACCAAGTGAACCAACAAAATGTCCTGTTACTGTTGCAAGCTGATCATGCTGACGGATAGAACCAAAATCAATCAAAGAATACTTTTTGGTTTTGTCTTCTTGATCTGTTGAAGCAATTATATTCTCAGGTTTTATATCTCTATGCACTATCCCTACTTCATGCAATGGCTGCAGATATTTTTCAGCTAATTGCAGCAATACATCAATCACTTCCTGTTCTGAGAATACAGCATTTCTGCTTTTTAATTCTTCTTTTATGTTTCTTCCTTCAATGTAATCAGCAACTGTTGCTAAATATTGTTCGTCAATTGTAAACACATGATAGTTTGTTCCTAATTTTTCATTAATCTGCTTGAATTCAGCTGAAACTTTTTCTTCAAAATCAGTAAATTGCTTTGATTCTCCTAGCTCTTTTATCTTTACTACTTTAATATTGCCTTGCTGATCTGTAGCAATGTAACTTTGCCCTTCTCCGCCTTTTGCAAATTTAGTTCTGATTGTATACACTTTATCCTCTTTTAAACTTTGAATCTCAAATCCATCAGGCAAATTCAGATAACTGCCATTGAAATGATTAGAAGTTGGTTCTTGATGTTGATTTATTGCTGATTCATTTATTGGGTTTATTATTTCTGCTGTTTCAAGTGTAGTTTCATCTGCCATGGTGTTATAGAAATAAACACTAGTTTTTAAAGTTATCTCTTATTGGTAGTACTTAACTAATCTTTTCGTAGTTTTGTCCGAATTGCTTGACTATAGTATCTGCATTGTGAATGAACCTCACCAACCTTTATCAAGGTTGATCAGGATCGTAAGGGTTACGCTTCGCTCACCCTTACTAATAGCTGCCGTAGTTAATCTTTGTCCGAATTACAGAGCTTAGTATTTGCATTGTGAGCGAAGCGAACAAGCAAATACTATTTTTATAAAAAAGTTTATATACAGGAAAAGATTATTCTATAATCATATGAAAGCAGAACAGTTGATATTGGAAAAACTAGAAAAGATTGAAAAGAATATAGAGGATATACGTGAACATATGGTTGATGCAGATATAATTCTTACAGAAGATGAAAGAAAACTTGTAGAAGATAGCTATGAAAATGAGAAAAAAGGAAAATTATTATCTTCTAAACAATTAAAAAAAGAGTTAGGATTATGAACTTTGAAATTACATATGATAATCAACCTTTGAGATTTTTGAAGAATCAAAGTATTGATGTAAAATTAAGAATAATTGATAAGATTGAAACTATCTTGATAACAAATCCGGTTCCTTCTGATGCAAAATCTATTAAGACGATGCATGGTGTTTTTAGAATAAGGATAGGTAAATGGAGAGTTTTGTATAGAATCAATTATGAAGAAAAAACAATTATAATTGTTGCAATAGACCATCGAGAAAATGTCTATTAAAATATGAATGATAGAGGTGCCAGCAAAATGCCATTAAAAGAACCAGAAAGCATGAATGAATTAGTTTATTTCTCAAACAGAAGCATTGGAGAAGGAAAAGCAAAAGTGTGGGTTGAACGTCAGCAATGTCCAAAGTGCAAAAAAGCATTGATGGGTAAACCAAAAGGTGAAGAGGGTAATATCATGATTCGTGCAAAAGAATATGTTTGTCCTGCATGTAATTATACTGTAGAAAAACAAGAGCACGAAGATAGCTTAACTGCTTCTATTATATATACTTGTCCAAGTTGTAAGTTTGAAGGAGAAAAACAAATTCCTAATAAGAGAAAAAGCATCAATGGCGCGCAAACATTGCGTTTTCAATGTGATAAATGCGATGCAAACATCGACATCACTAAGAAAATGAAAGAGATGAAAGCTAAGAAGAAGAAAGGAGAAATTTCTGAAGATGATTTAGTGGGGTAATCCTTATAGTATTTGCATTGTGAGCGAACATCACCAACCTTTATCAAGCTTGACCAGGATCGTGCGGGTTACGCTTTGTAAAAACAAAGCTCACCCCCCACAAAACGACTAACTTTATTCACCTTAAATAATGGTTTTCGTAATTAACTCCTGTCCGAATTACAGAGCTAGTATTTGCATTGTGAGCGAAGCGAACAAGCAAATACTAATTTTATATAGAAAATTTTATATATGATTAAAGAAAATAAACTATGAAATTAAAATTTTAACCGATTTTAAAACAATTTAACGGGGTGTAAAAAAAATGGGTAAAGAAGTAAGTATGATGCAGAAAGTAGGAAGTTGGGCATTTCTAGTGGGAGTAATTATTGCTCTTGTAGCAGGATTCTGGCCATTAAATGCAACAGTAACATCAGTCTTGTTAGTATTAGGATTGATTGTAGGATTTCTAAATGTATCTGGAAGTGAAACAATGCCTTTTTTGATGGCTTCAGTTTCATTAGTAATCGTTTCCAGTCTTGGTGGAAATCTATTAGGTTCAATTGCAACTGTAGGTCCTAGAATACAGATGGTATTGACAACATTAGTTAATTTTGTAATTCCAGCTACAATCGTTGTTGCTTTGAAAGCAATCTACGCTTTAGCAAAGGATGATTAGTTAAAAAATTGCTTTGCAATTTTTTTATTTAATTCTTTTTCCTAATGCTTCACTTTCTTTTTCTAATTTATCAACTGCTTTATAGAAACTGCAAATTGAGAATTCTTCATGGATTTGTACTTCAACAAATCTCTTTGCTTCTATCATTAGTTGTTTGTCTGATAGTCTAGGTTTATCTTTTGTAGTATATAATCTCAGAAATTCTATCATAGTAGAATTACAATTTATATCTTTTTGATCTGCTACTTTTATAAGGATTTCAACTAATCTACTTTGTTCATAACTTCCAGTGACTTTTTCAAATGTTTCATTACAAGCATCTTTTTTCTCAAAATAAAGATATTTAATATAATTATCGCAACTTTTTGCAACATCTGCACAAAGATCTGCAATTGTTTCTTTTGTTTGCAGTTGAACAGTTTCATAACTTTTTTCACAGCCAGCTAATGCTAATGGAACTAATGTTGCTGCGTAAAAAACAGTTGAAGAAGATGGTACTGTAAAATATTCTGATTCTATTTCTTTTGCAATTACTCTTGCTTGGTATTCTTTAGATTTTTTATTGAAATTGGATTGATACCATGTTTTTATTGTAGTTATTATTCCCATTTGTCTTTTGTAAGTGGTGGTTATATTTAAAGTTAACTATCTTTTTTTATCTCTCCAATTTCTATGGAAAACTATTTAAATCCATAAAATAAAAATGAATCATGTTAAAAAAGGTTGGTAATTTTTTTAAAAGATTTTGTATTTGGATCATTTGTACACTATTAAGTTTCTTTCTATTTACATTTGTATTTATTACGGTTATTCATATTGATGTTGGTCAGATTACTGAAAATATATATACAAATAGCAATGATGCTGCGCATCAAAAAATAACCAGTTTGTTAACAAATCTTTGTGTAACTCTTAATTATGAATCTGTTGATCCTAAAAAAATACAAGATGAAAGACTAAGAAAAGCACATGATATCTGTATTGATTTCAATGCAAAAACACAGTCAGATGCGGAAATTTTTCAAAGAGCAGTTGCGTTGTTTGCAGGTGAAATTAATAATGCTGGGTTTCAAGAAGATATTGAAGAAAAAGTCAAACATCAATACATAGGCGGCATAGGTGATAGCAATGAGTTTACAAGCATTCTTGATACATATAAGCAACTTAGGAAGATGGTTATTCCATTCCTAACATTTTTGATAATATTTTTCTTTGTAATTCTTTATTTATTCTTTCTAAGACAACCTTTAGAATATATGAGGAGAAGTGGAAGAATATTCCTGAAAGTATCATTGTTTTACTTGATTCCTTTTTTATTATTACATGCATATTTATTTTTCAATCCACTTGATACTACACCAATTATTAATAATTTTCTTTCAAACTTAGATCAAGAGAATAATTCAATTGCGCCAGAATCGATGATTGAACCAGTTGTTATTCTTGTTTTGCTGACTATCTATAGTTTTAGAATATTTGTTATTTCTTTGATTATGTTGTTTATTGCTATTTTGATGATGGGTTTCTTGCCTAGATATTTAGATAAGAAGGTTGTAAGTTGATTTACATAGGATAATCATTAAGAAAATTCTTTTTTATTGTGAGAAATAATTAATGTTGAGAATTGATGTTAAATTCATTTTCACCTAATATTCCTTCTCCAATAAACTTACCATTTTCTGAATTGATTCTACCAATTGGATACATTTTATGCGGAGATTCTTTCTCTAAAGTTTTTAATTTTGTTAGTTCAGCAATGTCAGTAATGCGAACTCCTTTTTTATTAAAATAGATTCTTTCTCCTCCAATAATAGTTAAGTAAAAATAATCATAA
>JACRKF010000009.1 GCA_016219865.1 Candidatus Woesearchaeota archaeon
AAAAGTTGAAGGATTTTTAGAAAGAACTGTAAATAAGATAGGGACATCAGCAAAAGCGGACATACCACGTAAATATCTTGGAAGAAGAGTTTATGTTATTATTCTTAAAGATTAGAATTTAGGTTTACTGTCCCACAGCCAATAATCTGATTATATATATATATCTTTCTATCCTTAATGCGCATTTTTTATTCTATCTCTTGTCATATCTTTTAATTTTACTTAATCATTTTTTTGCATCATGAATGGTAAAAGCCATAATTTGTTTCACAAATTAATTTACCGTGAATGAGCAAAAAAAAAACATTTATAAATAACCTCTTAATCTTTGTATGATATGGCAAGAGCAAGAAAGGCTGTAGCGTATAGAAAATTAAAACGGCCATATACAAGAAAGTCTAAATACAGAGAATTATCTTATGTTAGAGCTTCCCCTGTTTCAAAGGTTGTTAGATACGAGATGGGAGAGACTAAAAAGAAGTTTCCTGTAATACTTGAATTAGTTGCAGATGCTAATCTGCAAATAAGGCACAATGCAATTGAATCATCACGATTAACTTGCAACAGATTATTAGAAAAGAGATTAGGTAAAAATGGTTTTTATATGCAATTGCGTATGTTCCCGCATCACATTCTTAGAGAAAATCCTTTAGCTTCAGGCGCAGGAGCTGACAGAATGAGCACAGGTATGGCTCGTTCTTATGGTAAAGCTATAGGTATTGCAGCGCAGATTAACAAAGGAAAAATTCTTTTTGTTGTAGGTGTTGAAGAAAAAGACATAGAAACTGCTAAAAAAGGATTGCATAGAGCGCAGTATAAGTTACCATGCCATTGCAAGATAGTTATGCGAAAGAACTAATAATCTTTTTCTATTTTTGTTCGTACAACTGAAACGAAGTTGAAGTTGTACTTAACCTGTTTTTGATCAAACTTTTTCTTAAAAAGTTTGGCGTATTATAAGTTACCATGCCATTGCAAGATAGTTATGCGAAAGAACGAATGAGAATATTCTTCTAAGATCAATATTAAACATTTCATGTTTAATTATTTTTGAGATATTGTTCTGGTTCTAAACGTTTTATCATATTTATTTTATCGAAATCTTTATCTAAAGAGATCAGTTTTGTTATTCCGTTGTTTAACATACAAGATACAACTAAACTATCATCAAAATCAAGTTTATGTTCTTCAGAAATAATAATAGCTGTATCTATCTCATTGAGTAGAGGTCTTAATATATGCAGGCTATTTAAACTATGTATTAATTCTATAAAATCATGCATGCTTTGCTTTGACTTTAATTGATATTGTATCTGTATGAGGCATGTATAGATAATAAAATCAGAAGTTATTGCTTTTATTTCATGATTTCTGATCTTTTCAACAAAATCACGGCAAATCTCAGCTTTTTCATTAGCTAAAATAAATTCAAGAAAGATATTTGCATCAATAAATACTAATTCTGCTTCGCCCATAATTGCAATGCCTCGTGCTGTAATTGAACAGAAGTTTTCTTACCATGTAAGTGTTTCATTGCGCCATATAATGATTTAAGAGGATCTCTGTCTTTTCTTGGTAATGTTCCTCTATCTTCCTGTTTAATCCATCTTTTTAATGCTTCTTCCCCTGCTTTTTTTATAGCTCCTCGTGAAAATCCATATTTTCGCATAGCTAATTCTCTGAACTTACGTTCGTTTTCTGATTGTAATTCTAATTTCAATACCATAAGTACTTATGTACTTACGTACTTTAAAAAGATTTATATAGTTAAGGATATAATGCCAATAATAAAATGCAATCAGAAATTGAATCTCTTAAACAACGCAACAGACGCGTAGAAGCAGATAAAGCATGGGAAACAAGTAAGACAAGAAGAGCAGTTATTGCTGTTCTTACATACTTTGTTGTTGTTATCTTTCTTATTTCAATAAATGTTGCAAATCCTTGGTTGAATGCATTTGTTCCAACAATTGGATTTTTATTATCTACATTGACAATTGGTTATTTGAAAAAGATATGGATTAGGAATTTTTATAATAAATAGAAATTTAATAATATTATTGACAGCTGCCATCAACACATTTCTTTCCAAGTGAATTGCAGGAAAAAGGATCTGTAAACTTGTTTTGTTTGCCTTCACAATAGTATTCTATTAATTGATCACCATTGATGCAGTAATCTCCCCGTACATCACTTTGATCATATTCTGTTGTATATTCTATTATACCTAATGTTTCATAAGCAATACCAATATCATATTTTTCAACGCATTTCTTTTTGCTTTCATCAGGCATGACGCATTTGCCATCAACGCAAGCTGCGCCATCTTTTACACAGCTATATTCTTTTGTATTCAATTTCTTTTCATTGCAGAAAACATTGATAACCTTATCACCATAATCTATACACCAATCTGATTGTTCTTCTTGCTTATCACCAAGTATTGTTGTATAAGTTATCTTATTTTTTTGATAAGCATCAATTTCTGTTTCTTTTGGACCTACGCAAGCTTCTTTATTCTGACTTTCATCAATACCAATACACTTGCCATCAATGCAGGCATATGCTTGGTCTGCAGTTGAATAATAACTGCAGTCATAATACGTTGGTTCCTCTGGAACATAATCACCATAAAGGTCTTTTAACCATTTCTCAAAATCACTCATCTCTTCTGAACCAGAAGAACCAGAACTACCTGAACTTCCAATCTCCTCTCCTGTAGCTGCGCAATATGCTTTGAGTTCATCTTGTGGAAGAGTGTCTTTATCAATTGGAGGCTCATCGCCATCTTTTAAAGAAGTGCTATCAGAACAAATATCATTATTCCCTTTTACAAAAGGATCTGCTTGCGGCTCATTTGTTCCTTTGTTGTTATCTTCACTGTTTCCATTATCTGTAACAATTTCTTTGCAAATGTCATCTTTGCCAGATGGAACTCCATTTGTTGCATACCAACATTTTCCACCAATGCATGGCACACATTGATTTTTTTCACATTTATACTGCTGTTCATCTGTATTTAATATTGTGCAATCAAAGTCTTTCCATCCAAGAGGATTTGAAAATTTGCCAGTATTTTCATATTTGACAATCTTTTTGCAATATGCTTCATTAAGAATTGTTTTTACTTCATTATTTCCCCAGCAATGATCATCTGCTGTTGATATATAACTGTTGTACTTAAATAATACTTTTCCAATTTTATCAAAATTTTTGCCATCATCTGAATCATAACAGAATGTATCACACCAAGTTTCTTCTTTATTTGGATCATATGTAGCTGGATCATATATATATCCATTGCCTGAATACACTGAAGCAGTTTTGTCATTATTTTTTTCATCAAGTTCATCAATTTCATTATTTGTATCTAGCACAACATTTACATCATTTGTTGTTTGCACGCTTGTGCTGAACTTCAAGATTGTTAATTTATCTGGTTTAATAATATCAACACATTCTTTAGGTTTTAATTTTGGGAAATCAGCAAAGAGATAATTAAATTTTGATTCATAGCCATTTGCTTTTACTGTCATTGCAAATTGTTTTTCAAGTGGAGCATCGCCATTGTTGCAGATTTTAAAATGATATGAATTAACACATTGCTTTCCATAAACATCTTTATAGATTATATCAACAACTAAATCTGGCTTTTTTTTGATGTCTACATTTAAAACACATTTTCCTTTATCACATACATAATCATTATTTCCGAAAATCACTCTGCAGTCCTTAGCTTCTGTATATGTTGGATTGCCCTTTTGATCGCAATATGCTTCAATAATAAACGGTGTTTTCTCTCCTTTGCATTTGTCTGCTAAAAATTTGCATTCACTTATACTCACTTCTTTATATGAATACGCTTTGTATGTCGGCTGTGAGAAAAAATCAAAGTAATAGACAGCAGATGCAACTTTTAAATCATCACCTGTTGGGTCATAGCAACCTTTGTATTCTCCAAGTTTCATATTTGTATTCTGATTAAAACTTTTATCTGTCCATTTGCTGATTTTCTTTGCTTCAACGCAAGCTGAATATTTTACAGGATCATTGTATTGCATTTTTTGTTCTTCAGTTAAAAGTATTTTCTTTTTTGACTCATCGTATGCTGGCAATATCTTTGCTTTACTCTGATCTCTTGGCGATTTATACGCTTGTCCAACAGCATCTGAGAGAGTTGTTTGTTGTTTATCTGATTCAGTTGCTGCAATTTGCTGATACCAATAAAGCGAAATAAGACTGATGATTAAAAGAGTGATGATTATTGCAAGGAATAAGCTATTCTTTTTTTTTTGCATTATTCGCGTGTTATTATTCTTTTTCATAAAAATCCCTAATAACTTTATCTTTATTGGTGATTGTTGCAGTTCACGTTAGTCCGGATTACAGGGTTATAATATTTGCATTGTGAACGAAGTGAACAAGCAAATATTAAGCGCATGCTCCATCTTTACATTTTGTACCATTTGGACAATCAACTAACTTAATATTAAAATCTTTACCATCGCAGTAAAACTGCGCTAGTTTCTTATGTTCAGGATCTTCTTTAGGTTCAACATCTGCAACACATACATCTTCTGTTGTAAATTTATCCTCTAATGTTGCTGCTTCTCCAAATTCATTTGTCTTTATGACTTTTTCTTTTTTCTTTATATCTAATTGTTCTTTTGCAGGACCAATACATTTATCCAGAGAGAAATCTCCTTTCTGGCAGCTATCTGTTTTTGGATTGCAGAGATAGCCAGATTCACATGGCGCAATATTATATTCAGCAAACTTTCCATCACAATAAGGTATTTTTAATTGTCCTTTAGCAGAACCATAAGCGCAACCTTTCTTATATGGTTCAGTTTTTCCAAAAGCATTTATCCACATTACTTCAACTCCTTCAGTTACTACTTCACATTTAATTTTGCTTTCATCATACGGCATGCATTGTTCTTTTCCATCATCATTCCAAGTGCATTTGTAACCTGCATCGCATGGTTTTTTATTCCAATCAATTTCATTGCCATTGCAGTAAGGAATTGAAATATCGCCTTTATTTCCACAGGATGCGCTATTAAAGTAATTATCTTCATAGCCAAACTTATTTGTTGTGATAAACCATTGCCCATCTTCTGAAAGTTTGCATGATTTTTTGCTTTCATCAAAAACAACGCATGTATTTTTGCCTTGATTATAATCATAAGCGCATTCAGTTCCTTGCTGACAAATAATTGTTTCTTGTTTTAGTTTCTTTCCATCACAGCTGTTGATGGTATTATTGGAAACACCATCCCAAGAACTACACCCATTTAATAAATAATAATTTTCTTCACCAAATGCATCTGTAACTATTATATTATTCTCTGTTTCCACACAATTCTCTAGCGCAGGATCTTTTTTAATGCATTCATTATATTTGCATACTTTTCCAGCAGCGCAGAGAATATCTTCTGATTTCATTGTTTTTCCATCGCAATAAAATTCTTTGACGCCATTTGTTTCTGCATCCCACGATACTTCTTCAGTTGGACATGTTTCGCCATCACATTTTGGATTTGGATTTTCATCAATCTGAACGCAATAATCTTTTTCATAATTTGTATCGCCATATTGATCAACTGCTTTAGTCTTTCCTTTAACATCAACAACTTTACCGCCATCTTTATCATCTTTACAGCTTTCTAATGCTGGATCTTTTGATTTGCAGGCATTATTGACGCATTCTTTTTCTTCTGCTTTGCAAGAGTATGGATCTGTAAATTTGATTTCGTTTCCTTCACAAAAGACCTCAATCAGTTTGTCATTATCAATGCAATAATCATTTGCCCAAAGATTTTCTCCAAATGCTGTTGCATATTTATTATCACCGCCTTTGTAAAAATCTAGTCCGGCATCATTAAATTCTTCACATTTTTTCTTGCTGTCATCTGGTTTGACGCATACACCATTGACACAGCCAGCTCCATCTTTTGAACAGCTGTATTCTTTCGTTTGTTTATATTTGCCATCGCAATAAACTTCAACGACACTATCGCCAAAATTACTGCACCAATCCTGATTTGGCATAGTTTCTCCAAGCAATTTAGTAACAGTTATTTTACCAAGTGTGTATGGATCTGTTTCAGAAGATTTTGGACCAGTACATGCTTCTTTGTCAATATCTGTTGCAACACACTTTCCATCTTCACACACATGACCTTTACCATCTGCTGTTTTTGTTTCATAACAGTTAATATATGCGCTTTCTCGCAGATAATCATCTTCACAGAAAACATCGCGCAATACTTCTGTTCCAACACAAAAGTCATAGATCTTTTCATTTTTCCCATCAATTGATGTATAATCAATATATCCCTTAAAGAATGCATCTTGTCCATCTTCATAATCCAAACATTGCAGATTATCTTTTGGAATAACTTTGCATGCGCCTTCTTGGCATTTATGAAAGATACCATTATCTGGTTTGTTTAAATCTCTGCAATCCACCCATTTATTACCATAAGGATTAGAGAATTTGTCTGTATTTTGATATTTCACAATCGGCTTGCAATAGACTTCTTTCAGTTCAACTGAGTTTTCATTCACTCCTTCCTTTTTTCCAAAGTCTTCATCAACACATTTGTCTTTGAAACTTTCATCTTCTTTAGAGCTATATAATTTATCATTATACTTAAAAATCAATTCACCTGGAACAAAATATGCTTTATCACTGCCATCTGAATCATAACAAGTAGTATCACAAAACTCTTTTGGATTATTTGGATCATAAATATAGCCATCGCCTGAATAAACAGCAGCAGTTTTCTGATTGTTTGTTTCATCTGCTTCTTCTAAGTCATTAAGAGAATCAAGATTGACTGTAACATCTGCTGTTGTTTCTAACAATACATTAAAACCAATAATATTTAATTTTCCAGCGCTAAAATAGTCTGTGCATTGAGCAGGAGCAAGCTTTGGATAATCAACAAAAAGATATTTTATTTCTTTTTTGTAGCTATTAGCAGAAACTTCAATAAAAAATTCTTTTTCAACTGCTGCTTCGCCTTTATTGCAAATCTTGAAATAAAATGAATTAATGCATTGCTTGCCGAATATTGTTGGATAGATTGTTTCAACAACTAAGTCTGGCTTTAATTTTGGCGTTTCTGGTTCTACAGGCACTTCAGGAAGTTCAGCTGGCTTTTGCGGCAATACACATGCTCCTTTTTTGCAGATATAATCCTGGTTGCCAAATATCTGTCTGCAATCCTGCGCTGCAGAATGTTTTGGTTTCCCATATTGATCACAATATGCTTCATAAATAAAAGGCAAATTCTCTGTCTTGCATTTGTCAGGCATTATTTTGCATTGATTGGATGGAATCTTAATTTTATCAAATTCAAAAGTATTAGCAGCATTTGGAGAAATTGGTTCTGAATAATAATCATAAGAAAAGACAGCTCCTGCTTTTTTAAGATCATCGCCTGTTGGATCATAACAGCCAGAATAATGACCAATTGCAGTATTTGCATCTTTATTTATTGAGCTTGATGACCAACTGCTTACTTTCTTTGTTGCTTCGCAATAATTGACTTTGTTCATTTGATCTATTCGAGAACTAAATATTGATATTTTATTGCCTCTTTTTAGAATCTTTTTTGCAATCTCTTTTTCATTGTTATTTGCAGTTGCTGCTGCTATTTTTGGGTCGATATTCAGCTTTTTCTTTACTTTTGTTTCGTCATAAGCTTTGAGCATTTTAGGTTCTCGTATGCCTTTAAATGCTTCTCCAACAAAATCTGAAAACTTTTGATCAGAATCAGTATTATTATTCTGAAGGTAGGCAACAAAAAGAGCGAGCGCTGCCAATGCTATAACTGTGAGAATAAATAGGAATGCTTTATGTATCTTTTTCATGATTACCCCTTTTTTAATAATATCTTGTTTGCTTATATATATATTTAACTGATGGTTGTAAGTAATAAGTCGTTCTTAAACTAATGAAAATTTTAACAATTCTCTAAAAACGAAACATTAATATATATCTAATATATATTAAGCATATGCGTAAAATCAACACAATTGTCACAAATGAGCTCAAAATAAAGAATATT
>JACRKF010000011.1 GCA_016219865.1 Candidatus Woesearchaeota archaeon
AGCAGTTTTTCAGAGGACAAAAAGAGAACAGGATGGAGATTTGCTCAAAAAAAAGAAGAAAGAATAGAAACAGCTTATGGACTTACAACAGCATGGCACAATTTATTTTGGTTAGGCTCATAGTTTACTGTCCCACAGCCCAAACAAAAGAATATATTTATAAATAAGCTCTAAATCCATAGTACTATCCCGAGTGATAAACAATATGTTTAGAAGCGTTGTAGGGTACTTACATAATATGTATAGTACACTGCTTCTTACAAAGGATATAATAAGTAACTGATACAGTATGGAAGAACAACCAAGACAAAACCAACAACGACAAAATTCAGCAGTTGCAAAAGCTCCAACAACTATCCAAGACGAAAATTTTAAACATATTATTCGTATAGGTAATACTGATTTGGATGGCAATAAAAGAATTTATTCTGCATTAAGAAAAATAAAAGGCATTAATTTTATGTATTCAAATATGTTATGCAACATCACTAACACAGACAAATACAAGAAGGCAGGATATCTTAATGAAAAAGAAGTGGAATTATTAGATGATGCATTACGCAATCCTCAAAAATTTCATGTTCCATTCTGGATGATTAATCGAAGAAAAGATTATGAAACAGGAGAAGATAGGCACTTGCTTGGTGGAGATCTTAAATTCTCAGTTGAAAATGATATTAGAAGAGTTAAAAAGATTAAAGCTTACAAAGGAGTTAGGCACATGATTGGCCAACCAGTGAGAGGTCAAAGAACAAGATCTAACTTCAGAAGAAATAAAGGAAAAGTCATGGGTGTGCAACGATCAAAAATTGCAGCTCCTGCTGGCGATAAGAAAGACGATAAAAAGAAATAAAATAATATGATAGATGATAAACTATGGGAGATCCTAAAAAAACCAGAAAGAAATATCAAAAGCCATCACATCCATGGCAGAAAGAAAGAATTGAAGAAGAAAAAGTATTAATGAAAGAATACGCTCTCAAAAACAAGCTTGAATTATGGAAAGCAAACTCGCAATTAAGAGATTTCAAGAAACAAACAAAAAACTTAGCAAGTTCACAAACAGAACAAGCTCAGATTGAAAAAAACAATTTAATAAAAAAATTGCAAAAATTAGGTTTAGTTCAAGATAACGCGCAAATCGACGATATTTTAGGATTATCAATCAAAAATATATTAGATAGACGATTGCAAACAATCGTATACAAGAAAGGATTTTCAAGAACAATTGGACAAGCAAGACAATTCATTACACATAGGCACATTATTGTTGATGAAAAAAATATTGACGCTCCAGGCTACCTTGTTCCAAAAGAATCAGAACACAAAATAACATTCAAAACAAAATCAGCATTAGCAAATACAGATCATCCTGAAAGAGTTCAAAAAGCTCCTGCAGTTGTATCAACTGTTGCAGAAACAAAGAAACAAGAAGTGAGTGCATAAAATGGATAATCAAACCGCAACACCAAAAGGACCGGGGCAAACATCACCTGCTCCAGCTCAACAAACTGCCCCTCCGCAAAGGGAAAGAAGATATGAAAGACCGCAACTTCGTTGGGGTATAGCTCATATATTTTCATCATATAACAACACAATAATTCATATTACTGACATTACTGGCACTGAATCTATTGCAAGAAGTTCAGGAGGACAAGTTGTAAAATCAGATAGATTAGAAAGTTCTCCTACTGCAGCAATGGCAGCTTCAAAAAAAGCAGCTGAGATTGCAATACAAAAAGGAATCAGCGCTATTCATGTAAAAATTCGCGCTCCTGGAGGCCATAATGGTCCTGCTACGCCTGGCCCAGGCGCTCAAGCAGCAGTGCGTTCATTATCAAGAATGGGTTTGCGTATAGGAATAATTGAAGATGTTACGCCAGTTCCGCATGATGGTTGCAGAAAGAAAGGCGGAAAACGAGGAAGACGTGTATAAATAATAACGAAGTGAAATGTTCATGCAAATAAGCTTACTAGAAAAAAACAAGGATAAAACAAAAGTGTCCTTCTTAGTAAAAGGAATTCATTATAGCTATGCAAATGCTCTTAGAAGAATTATGATTGATAAAACACCTGCTATGGCAATTGAAAATGTTGAAATACGAAAAAATAGTTCAGCATTGTACGATGAAATGGTAGCGCATAGATTAGGATTAGTTGTGTTAAAAACTGATTTAAAATCATACAAAATGCCAGAAACACCTGAAGAGATAGAATCAGCAAAATGCAGTGTAAAACTAACATTAAAAGCAAAAGGCCCTTGCACAGTATACGCAGGAGATATTAAATCAAAAGATCCTGAAATAGTTCCTATTTATCCAAAAACACCTATTGTTAAATTAATAAAAGGCCAAGAGCTTGAATTAGAAGCATTGGCTGTATTAGGAATTGGAAAAGATCATGTAAAATGGTGTCCAGGATTAACATGGTATGTTTATGAGCCAACTGTAACTGTAAATAATAATAGTTCTAAATTTGAAGAAGTAAAAGATAAATATCCGCCGCAGATTTTCGACAAAAAAGGAAAGATTGACAAAGAATTGATCAACGAACAAAAACTCATTGATGCTTGTGAAGGAGTATGTGATGATGTTATAAAAGTTGAACATAATCAAAACAATTTCATATTTACTGTGGAATCATTTGGTCAATTATCTTCCAAAGAAATGATATTAAAAGCAGTTGACGTATTCAATGATACATTGGATATATTGCAAAAAGAAACAGCAAAACTAGAATAGAGAATAAATGATATAAACAAATATCATAGTGTGTGAATGCAATGCAAAAATCAAACCAAATATTAACAAAAACAATCGCAGAATTAAAGAAGAAATCAATAGAGGAAGAAAAAGGTATTTGGAAAGCTATTGCAAGATACCTTGAAGCTCCTGCAAGACAAGCTCGTGTAGTAAATCTTGCAAAAATTTCACGATATTCAAAAGAAAATGATACTATTATTGTTCCTGGAAAAGTGCTTGGCGGCGGAGATTTAAATCATAAATTAACAATCGCTGCATTTAGGATTTCAGAACAAGCAAGAGAAAAAATTCAAAAACAAAATGGAAACATTATATCATTTGAAGAATTAATGCAGAAAAACCCAAAAGGAACTGGCATTAAAATAATTGGATAAATTAAAAAAATTAATGATTAAACAAATTGGTTGAAACAATGGTAATAATTAACGCAGAAAATTTAATATTAGGAAGAATTGCAACAGTTGCAGCTAAAAAAGCTTTGCTTGGTGAAGAAGTAATTGTCATCAACAGTGAAAAAGCAATGATTAGTGGAGATAGAGATATTATCTTAGAAAAATACTTCAAAAAATGGAAGAAAGGTATTCCATTAAAAGGACCATATGTCTCAAGAATGCCTGATCGATTGATGAGAAGAACAATTAGAGGAATGCTTCCTTGGAAAATGCAAAAAGGAAGAGATGCATTTAAAAGAGTCATGTGTTACATAGGTGCGCCTGAAAAATATAAAGCTGCTGCAGCATATCCAGTTGAACAAGCTTCATCAGAAAAATTAGTAAATATCAAATGTTTCACACTTGGTGAAATTTGCAGATTAATAGGTGCAAAAATATGAAAACTATCATCACTTCAGGAAAAAGAAAACGCGCAATTGCAACAGCTTCATTAAAAGCTGGAAGAGGCGTAGTAAGAATCAACCGTTTATTATTAGAAAATTATACACCAAGATTAGCGCAATTAAAAATAATGGAACCATTAATAATCGCAGAAAAATATGCTCCAAAAGTTGATATTTCAGTTTCTGTGATTGGTGGAGGCTTTATGGCGCAAGCAGAAGCATCGCGATTATCAATTGCAAAAGCATTAGTTGCATTTTCAAATTCACAAGAATTAAAAGATGCATTTTTAAAATATGATCGTCAATTACTCATTGCTGATGTGCGTAGGAAAGAACAAGCTAAACCTAACGATTCTAAAGCTAGAGCTAAACGTCAGAAGTCATATCGATAATAAGGCCGAATAGTGTAATTCTATGGCGAAAAAAGGCATATTTAAGCTCATTTCATAGAAAGAAGGATTATTTATATTTATTTTTTAAGATTAGGGTTTATTTTATTATTAAACCTCTTCAAAATTTTAATTAGAAAATAAATTTATTTCTTTAATTGTTATTATAATAGTTAAACGTCAATATAGTTATCGTTCCGAAAATCTTTCAATTGTCCTGTGGTAATTTTCATTAAGGCTTAAAACGTTCTTTATTTATTGCTTTAGGAATAAATGCACTGGCCACTGGACATGGAGCTGTGAAGTATATAAATCATTTTTCTTATTAATTTTAATCACAAAAACTAGTTTCAACAATTTCATTGTTCTTTTTGTTATCACATAAAATAACATGAATTGATTTCAACGAAAGAAGAAGAGGTGATTAAAAATGAATAAAAAAGAAAATATAGATTTATTACAATACATTCCAGAATTCATCTATTCAGGAATACATCAAAAACAAATAGCTCTTTATAAGAAGATTGATGAAGATTGTATTACCTTCTGGTATTACACAGAACATTTTGGAATGAATAATAGCACACCTGTACATGAACATGCTTATTATCTTCCCCGATATATATCACGCTCAAAAGAAACATTTGAAGTTCTTGGATTGCTTCAAGCAGAAATGGGAAAAACACAAAATGGTGGTTTAACTTTCTGTAATCATGAATACAAAATAATTAAACGCGTAATGACTTGGTTTCATAAAGAATTAATGCATCTTAATCATAATTGGAAATGGTACATTAAGGTAAATATTAATGAACCAACAAATATAGAATATAAAAAGCAAATTGAACAAAAATTAGTAAATTATTGGTTATCAAAAACAAAAATAGATTCCAAAATGATGGTATCCAAACGCTTTATCGTATGTTAAACATAATGATAAAAGAATTTTAGGATTTTATGATTATGGCACTTTAATTTTAGAATTTAAGAATAATATATTTAGTCAAATTATAAAAAGTTATGTAAGGCAATTATCACATTTAATTCTTAATTGCAAACAAGATGAGATTAGATATTTTATGAAAGGAATTGTTGCAGGTGAATCAAATGTTGAAATTGAAAGAACTAGTAAACATTTCAGAGTTTTTATAAGTGCTAAAGAATTTGAAGAAAGAAAATTATATCAAAACTGCTTAGAAAAATTAGGAATTAGATCAACTAATTATGAAAATTTTCATGGTTTAGTTATTTCTCAAAAAGAAAATCTTCTCCAATTATTAGAACAGAAAATCATGTCAGGTAGTCTGCAAAAATACTCTAAATTCCTACAAATAAAAACATTCTATAATGATTCTTCTTTCTTACAATCATGGGAAGAAAAAAATAAACAAGGAACGCATAATAAAGTCAAACAATCAAAAATCAATGAAATCCTATCTGCACATAAGCAGCATCCTGGATGGCCAGCTTGGAAAATCGCTGAACAAGTTGAGGTAAGTGCAATCAAAGTACAAAGAATTCGCAAAGAATACACTTTAGGAATACAACGACCAAAGAAAACAAAAGAAGAAGTAGAAAGAGTTCTTCGCTATCAAGTATCACATCCAGAAGCAACTTCCATACAGATTGCCAAAGCAACAAATGTGCATGAAGCTGCTATTTTGCGAATTCGCAGAAGATTTAGCATTAAAAAAGGAAGAAGAGGAAACGCTATAATTCCAGCAAAAATACTAGAGAAATACTCTGAAACCATGAGATTTATAAGTTAAGGATAGAATTGTTGAATAAGAAATCTTATTCTTATTAAGTCTCTGATCTAAAAAAAGCTCACATCTCTTAATATTTCTTTTTATTTCATACATTAAAGCAATTAATTTGTAAAATTGTTCAGTTTGCTCTTTCTTTTTTTCAGTTCTTATTTTAATATAAGCAATTAGGACTGCACCTATAACACCGACAAATGAACCTATTGCTGACCCAATTGAAGAACTTAGCCATTCAAACATAATAGGAATAGAATTTCATAATTACTTATAAAAATATCGTTTTGGAGTACATAATATTTATAAAGGGGTAGTTAATTCTTAGAGTATATGTTAATCCCAATCCGATGTTTATCCTGTGGAAAACCAGTTGCCCAATTATGGGAAGAATATAAAGAAAGGACTGAAGCAGGAGAAGACAGAAAGAAAGTAATGGACGAACTTGGCTTAGACAGATACTGCTGCAGAGCATTATTCTTAGGTCACGTTGATCTGATTGACATTTCTGCGCAATTTAAGAAATTTTAATTTTTTACTTGTTCGTTTCACTCACAATGTAAAAAGTTTTACAAAATACTCCACTCAGATTACAGAGCATTAGTATTTTCTGAATGAACGAAGTGAATTCGAAAATACTAAAAACATTTATATAAACCCCCTTTCTCTATTCTTATCTTATGGCAATAGATTTCCAACAAATTGAACGTAAATGGCAGCATCGCTGGGAAAAAGCTAAAATATTCGAAGCAGATGCAGATCCAAACAAAAAGAAATTCTTCTGCCATTTTACCTACCCGTATGTCAATGCATACCCTCATCTTGGCCATTTTTATACATTAATGCGTCCAGAAATACTAGCGCGATTCAAACGATTGCAAAACTATAATGTATTGATGCCGCAAGCATGGCATGCTACAGGTTCTCCAATAATAACAGCTGCCCAAAGAGTGAAAGAAAAAGAGGAAAAACAGTTAAAGATTTTGAAAGACATGGGCATTACTGATCAAGAACAATTAAAAAGATTTGAAGACCCAAAATACTGGATTGAATATTTCATGCCAGAATTTACAAAAGATTTCAAAGCAATGGGTATTTCAACTGATTGGCGTCGTTCATACTTCACAACTGAATTAAACCCATGGTATGACAAATTTATTCGTTGGCAATTCAATAAATTAAAAGAAAAAAACTATGTAATTAAAGGAAGATTCCCAGTTGTCTGGTGCGTAAAATGCAAAAATCCAGTATCTGATCATGCGCGAAGCGAAGGAGAAGGTGAAACACCGCAAGAATTTACTGCTTTAAAATTTGCTGTAGAGAATTTTGCAAAATTGCAAAATTCTCCCAATCAGGCAATTCGGGCAGAGGGAACTTTAGATAAAGACTGTGTATTTCTTATTGCTGCAACGCTCCGTCCTGAAACATTGTTCGGCATCACAAACATCTGGATAAATCCAAAAACAACATATATCCAAGCAAAAGTAAACGATGAGCACTGGATCATCAGCAAAGAATGCTTGGAAAAATTAAAATTCCAGGATAAATCTGTTGCAATTGAGAAAGAATTGCCAGCAGTAGAATTATTGGGTAAATATGTTTTTGTGCCAAAATTAGATAAGCAGATACTTATCCTTCCAGGAGAATTTTGTAATCCTGCAATAGGCTCCGGGATTGTTATGAGTGTGCCAAGCCATGCGCCACATGATTGGCTTGGGTTAGTTGAGATAAAAAACGATAAAACTGTTGCAGAAAAATATCATCTTGATTTTACTGCTATCAATCTGATTACACCGATAGGATTGATCAGCATGGAAGGATACAGTGAACATCCAGCAAAAGATGCTTGTGAAAAAAGAAAGATAAAATCAACAAAACAGCTTGAATTATTAGAAGAGGCTAAGAAAGAATTGTATAAGGCAGAATTTTTCGCTGGAATCATGAAAGACAATACTGAAAAATACCAAGGCATGAAAGTTGAACAAGCAAAAGAGCTGATTAAAAAAGAATTACTGCAACTCAATCAATCAGATGTTTTCTATGAATTAACAGGGAAAGTTGTCTGCAGATGTTTAACGCCGAGCATTATCAAAATTGTTGAAGACCAATGGTTTATTGACTATGGCAATAAAGAATGGAAAGAAACTGCAAAAAAAGCTCTCAGCAAGATAAGATTATACCCAGAACATTCACGTCCTCAATTTGAGTATACAATTGACTGGCTAAAAGCATGGGCTTGCACGCGAGAAGAAGGTCTTGGCACAAAACTGCCATGGGATGAAAAATGGTTGATTGAAAGCTTAAGTGATTCAACAATTTATCTTGCATTTTATCCAATATCGCATTACATTCAAAAAATAAATCCAGAAAAGATAAATGACGAAGTATTTGATTATATCATGCTTGACAAAGGAAAACAACCTGACATAGAATATATTACAGAAATGAAAACTGAATTTGAATACTGGTACCCATTTGACTTTAACAGTTCAGGAAAGGATCTGATTCAAAATCATTTAACATTTGCATTATTTAATCATACTGCAATATTTCCTGAAAAATACTGGCCAAATGGTTATGGATTAAATGGTTGGGTGACAGTTGATGGAAAAAAGATGTCAAAATCTCTAGGAAATTTCATTTTAATGCGAGACTTACCTGAGAAATATTCAGCAGATGCTTCCCGTTTTACAATAATGAACGGCGGGGAAAACATGGATGATCCTAATTGGGATAACGCATTCGCAGCTTCATTTAAATCAAAACTAGAACAATTCTATGCATTTTGCGCAGAGAATTACAACAAAGGCAGTGAAGAATGGAGAAACATTGACCAATGGTTTGAATCAAAACTTAATGAATCAATAAAAGAAGTCACCTATTTCATGGAAGAAACATTATTTAGAACAGCTTCACAAAAGATGTTTTTTGAATTAAACAAATCATTAAAATGGTATCTCAAAAGAACAAACAATAAACCAAACCGAAGATTGCTTAGCCAATTTATTGAATCTCAACTAATAATGCTTTCACCATTTACTCCTTTTATCTGTGAAGAAATCTGGGAAACAATTGGAAAGAAAGAGTTCATCGCAAAAGCATCATGGCCAATTCATGATGAAACAAAAGTAAATAAACAGCTTGATCTCGAAGAACAACTTATTGAAACAATTCTTGATGATACACTCGCAGTTATGAATCTTGTAAAGATAACTCCACAAAAGATGACATTATTTGTTGCAGACAATTGGAAATATGACCTTTGCATCGCATTAAGGACAGAATACAGCAAAACAAAAAATCCAGGAATAATCACTAAGAGTATCATGGCAAAAAAAGAATTCAGAAAACATGGAGAAGATGTTATGAAGATAATGCAAAGAACATTAAAATCAGGAATAATGAATATTCTCCATAATGATGATGAAGAATATACTGCATTATGCAATGCTAAACAATATCTTGAGACAGAATTAAAAATAACAGTTGAAATACAGCATGAGAAAAACAGCAATGATAAAAAAGCTCAACAAGCATTGCCAGGAAAGCCAAGCATAGTTATTAAGTAAAGAAGATTTTGCTACAAAAAGCAAAACTTCAAACTGTTTATTCTACTTTTTTCGACCTTCCCCACAAAGAAAGAAACATCTCTCGCAAAGTTTCAACACTCTCTTTCTGATTTATCTTTATTATTGATCTATCTTTTTCAGATTTCCCAATGATTGTTATCATTGCATATTTGTCATCAGCTATATGCAAACGAAGATTCTTTTTCAGCTGATAATCCCTAACTTGAACTCCTAAACGCAGCAATTTTTTTGCTCTTTCTTTATTGTTTTCATCAATTGGAATAATCATCTTGTTATCTACTTTCTTCTTAATAATTAATTTTGTTGGCGTTATTAAATCAACACTTTTTTTATGCGGAGTTAAAGTTCCAGCAATAATAAATAATTCTTTCTTTGTTTTGCTGTAGATATCAACAATATTCTGATAGTAAACATCTTCGCCTTTTGCTAAAGATACTTCTTCTTGCTCTTCTTTCTGTTCTAGTTTGTTGATAATGATATTCAATTGAGAAAAATTATGTTTCCATTCTCTTTCTTTTTGATTCAGAAGTGCTTTAAGCGCAATCTTTGGATTAATTGCTTTGATTAGTCTTGGCGTGCCTGGAAGAGTTGCAATAAGACCTTTTGAAATAAGCAATTCAACAACGTCGTATATTCTTCCTGACGGTACTTTGCTTAAATTACCTAGTCCATACGCTGTAATTGTATTTGCTTTAAGCAAAGCAGCATATGCTTTTATTTCATATTTTGTTAAATGCAACTGCCGTAATAGGTTTTCCATATTTCACCACTACTAATAGTTGTGCATAGTTAATATATAAACATTGCTATTTTCACTATGAAAATGAAAGGAGAAAATGGCTATTTGATTATCTTAATTCAATATTTAAGAAATGATTAGAGGTGGTGGAGAGATAACATGGAAAGAATCACAGGACTTTACGATTTGCATATTATATTAAATTTTAAGATAGATGAAACAGATATTTCAATAGAGAGAAGAATAAACCATGATAAAATAATACTTCCTAATAGATATCAACAAAAAAGAATTATCTACAGGTTCAATGATAGAACTCGGAAAGAGTTGATTTATATGTCTCATTCTGTTCAATGTTCTCTTCCTGTGAAAAAGAAAATGAACACTGACGAAAGCAAAAAGATTTATTCGCTGAGAAAAATTACTGTTGAACCTGTGTACGGACACATAAAACAGAACTTGGGATTTAGGGAATTTTTTCTATATGGTTTGGAAAAAGTCAAAATTGAGATGAATCTGATATCAATTGCGCATAATTTACAGAAAATTCACAGGATGATGGAAGGAAATAATGGAATGGTTCAAGAAAGTTCTTCTGTTTTTGCATTTCTTAGAAATTTTTATA
>JACRKF010000012.1 GCA_016219865.1 Candidatus Woesearchaeota archaeon
TCTTGTTTTAAATCCGATAGATATCACCTCACTAATATCTAGTTATATAACTAGATACTAATATATAAAGTTTTCGCTTTTCTATCGTTAAATAACTAGCAGAATTACTAGAAGTTACCTAAAAGAACTAGTCGCACCCCATTGCAAATCTAGCTGGAGCTACTATTGAGTGAACCACAACCTTTTTATTATTTTGTATTATAAATGCAATTAATGGTTAAGTTAGTGTGTTATAACATAGAATATTGTGAGGGTATCCAAGGAAAATGGTATCAATATCTCAAATTCTGGAGAATCTTTTTTCCGCCGAAGGGTTTGGATCAGAAAATAGTGGATGCGCTAAAAAAGAATAAACCAGATATTCTTGCGTTAGTTGAAGTTGACACTGGTTCAATTCGTTCGAGAAAGAAAAATGAAGTGCAATTCTTTGAACATGAGTTGGGGATGAAAGATTTTGTTGAAAAAATAAAATATCCCTTGAAAGGCTGGCTGAAATTTCTTCGTTTTATACCTATTCTTAGGAAGCAAGCAAATGCAATCATCTCTAAGTATAAGATATCTCATGTTAAATATCATATGCTCAACGAAGGAACAAAACGAGTCGTGATTGAAGCAACAATTCATTGTCCTAAGGCTATAACACTGCTTCTTGTGCATCTTGCATTAGGAAGAAAAACAAGAAAAAAGCAATTAAACGAATTGATAAAGATAGTTAATAATATAAAAAAACCAGTTGTTTTAATGGGAGATTTCAACACATTTAATGGGGCAACTGAGATTAAAAAGTTATTAAAAAAAACAAATCTAAAAGATAATGCAAAGTTGCATCATCATTCAATTTGTTCAACACAACCAAGCATTAAACCAAAAAGAAGATTAGATTATGTGTTAACTTCAAAGAAAATAAAAGTTAAACGCTATGAGGTATTGAAGTATCCTTTTTCAGACCATATGCCTGTATTTGTTGAATTTGTAGTAAAATAATCTTTCTTTCAATAAAAAGTTATATAAATAAAAGAAAACTTCACAATTTTATGAACCTAAAAGAGATTGTCAGAATAGTAGAGCAAACGCAGCCATTCAAAGACTTCAAGCAGCAATTTCCTAAAGCCTATCTTGTTCACATTTTCTCTATGACAAAACAGCCGTTGCAGCTTGGTTATTATGATGAAAATGCAGAATTAATTACAACATTTGATGTCAATAATGGTGTGCAAAAAGAGCAATCTGCTCCATTTAGAGAACCAAATAAACAAGCAATAAAACCATTGGAGATTACGCAAGTCTCTTTTAGTCTTGAAGAAGCAGAAGAAATTGCAGCAACAATCCAAAAAGAGAAATATCTAAGAGAAATGATCAGAGAATCAATTATTATTTTACAGCATCTTGATATTGGTCAGATATTTAACATTACCTTTATTACTCATTCATTTAAGACATTAAACATTAAGATTGATGCAAGCACCAGACAAGTTATTTCTCACGATTTAACGAATCTGGTTGGGTTTTGAATTATCTTTTTTGAATTAACTGCGGACAAAATTTAAGGTGATTTCTTACTTTCCATAAATTATAAGAATCCACATAAACAATAATAGGGGAAAATTTAATACGTTCATCAATTAGTTTTAAATCTATTTTCTGATTAAACAAGTTAATATTCCCTGAAAATTTAAACTTCTTAATGAAATTGAAAAATGGTTTATTATCAACATAAAGATTAAGCTTTGCATCGTATCTCTTTGCTATAAAATCTAGATGTCCAATTGTAAAATTATCTCTAGAGAAATCAAGAACATAATCAATTACTTCTCTTTCTATTTTTTGAGAAATCTCTATTCCAACCAAATTTAACAAATCCACAGCTAAACAAGTTTCAAATGTAGATTGTTGGTATTTCTGAATCATAATAACACTAAATCATCTTAATTTATAATTTTTTCGTTCACTTCGTTCGCAGTCCAGATTAATTTCATCTCTAAATACTAATTACATTTAAATAATACCAATCATTTCTCAGTATCATGGGCATAACAAGAGTATGGAAAGGATTCTTTTATTTTCTAGTTACAATAGTGATAATTGCAGTTATACTTCTCTTAGCATTGCCGATTGCCTTAATTGTTTTAGTAATTGTAACTGCTCTCGCAATTCTTGGATTTATACTTCGTCTTATATTTGCAAGAAGAAGTCAAACAATGCGCTATAATCATCAACACAATCAGCAGCAAAGCAGCAGCCAGATAAAAACAGAAACAAAAGCAAAAGAAACTGTTAAGGAGAATATAGTTGATGCAGAGATCATTGAGGAAACTCACCAAGAGACATCAACAGAAATACCAAACAAGAAATCTGAGGAAAAACAATGAAAGGCATTTTTATTATGATTGATGGCCTTGACGGCTCTGGCAAAGGCACAGTAGCAACAGGATTGAAAGAATATTTATTATCTCAAAACAAAAAAGTTTTTGATCTTAGGGATTATTGGAAAGAGACAAATAACATTCCGGAGTTTGAAGAAGTCAAAGATTATGACATTGTTATTTCCTCGGAGCCAACATTTTCAATGATTGGTAAAGTTATCAGGGAAGAGATTATCAGGGATAATGGTAGAAAATATTCTGGATTAACTACTGCGCATGCATTTTCATTAGACAGAGAAGTTTTGTATCGAAAATTATTGATTCCAGCGTTAGAAGCAGGCAAAACAATTATCCAAGAGCGTGGTGTAGTAACTTCATTAGTTTATCAACCAATTCAATTAGAAAAAATAACTCTGATGGACATCCTTAATCTTCCTGGAAATAAACTGACATTAAAATACGCGCCAACACTTCTAATAATCACAAAAGTAGATCCATTGGTAGTTATTCAGCGTTTAAAACAAAGGCAAGATAAAAAAGATCATGCAATCTTTGAGACATTGGATTTCCAGAGAAGATTAGCAGAACGATACGAAAGCGCATGGCTCAAACAATTGTTTGAATCAAAAGGCTCAAAAGTATTATATCTTGATACAAATGCTCCAGCAACAGCAGAAGACACAAAAGAAAAAGCTGTGAATCTGTTCAAGACGTTCTGTGGGTAGTATCTGCGAATTCGCTTCGTTTAGGATGCAAAGTTAATATCTTATATGAGTACTCCAAAAACAGAAGAGATGATTCAATAGTGAACAGATCTTGATAAATGTGTTTGACATGCAACTGACAAAATCATTATACATAAACGGAGAGCATGCGCATATTGCGCAGCTTTTCTTAATTCATTCTCCTGAAAATTGCCTGCTAATTTTCGAGCATTAAACAATTTGCTTCCAATATACACAGCATCTGCTCCATTTTGCACAGCTGCGACTAATGCATCAAAGTTTCCTGCAGGAGATAAGAGCTGGATTTTATTCCTTGGTTTCACTATCTGATTCTTCTGTTGATTCTTCGAAATCGAGTAATTTTTTGTTTTTTCTGCTTGCATTGTAACTAACTTTCAAACTATCTCCCCCTTTTTAATGATAAGATTATATAATAATAAATTGTTTTAATGCTTGCCTGTGCTTCCAAATCCACCTTCTCCTCGCGCAGTTTCGTCTAATTCTGCAACTTCTTCAACAGATGCATAAGCAATTTTGTTAAATACAAGCTGCGCAATCCTTTCTCCTCTTTTTACTTCAAAAGGATTTTTGCCATGATTTATTAGAATAACACCAACCATTCCTCGATACATGCAATCGATTGTTCCAGGTGTATTGACAATACTTATGCCATGCTTTGCAGCAAGCCCGCTTCTTGGCCTCACTTGCACTTCATAGCCGTATGGTATTGCTAGTTTAATCCCCGCAGAAATCAGTTTAAATTCACCAGACTGCAGCATATAATTCTCAGCAGCATAGATATCCATGCCTGCATCGCCATGATGCGCGTATTTTGGTGTCGGTAACTCTTTGTTAACTTTAACAATTTTAACTTGTATGTTTTGTTCGTTGTTCTCCATACGTCTTGTAAATATTGGTTTGTTTATAAAATTGATGATTGTTATTTTTTACTTCAGCGAGAAAAACATCATTACCTTTTTATATTGAACAATGTCATGTAAGGTAGGTGTCATCTTGGGAGAAAAATCAGATAAATATTTAATCAAAAATGTTTGGTATATAATGCCGGGTTTTATAGTTACAATACCATTAAGTATTTTAATTCTAAAAATGTTTAATATTAATGTTTTTAATTTTTTTCCTAGTTTACTTATTTTTATTACTTTAATATCATTTATAATAGGTTATTTTATTCATGAGCTTTATAGACTAATTTATCATAAGTTTCTTTTAGAGGATCGAGAATTAATCAGGTTTTTTAAGAGATTTCTTAAGAAAAGAGAGTTTTTTGGAGAAAAATCAAATTATATTTTTTCAGGATATTATGTTGAATTAATATATAACTTATTAATCTATTCAAATAAGGATTATTCAGAGAAGATATATAAATTTAAAAAATTATCTGTTAAATGTAGTTCTTTACTTACGTTCGTCATATCCTTGATTATAGGATCATTATTATTTACATTAATTTTTAAGAGCTACTACTATGGGTTAATTACCATTTCTTCTAAGGAAAGTTTGTTTTTATCTTTTTTAATAATAATCTATCTTTTATTAGCAATAGTTTTATTTTGGTCTTATTGTTATCATTTCAAGCTTCTGAATGATCATGAAATAACATTTTTAAGATACCTTTTTAATAATGATAGTAATATATTAAATATACGTGCTAATTTAATGAAATGTAAAAATCAAAGAGAAAAAAAAGAAACTGTTGAAATAGTAACAAGAGAATTAAAAATACAAAAAATAAAGGAAGGTAAGTAATTATGCACAAACACAAACTTATCGCAATCGTTGGCTTAGCTGGCGCAGGAAAGACTGAAGTTGCTCGTTTCTTCGAATTAGCTGGCTTTGTAAAGATACGCTTTGGTGATCTGACGCAGGAATATCTTCAGCAGAATAATCTTGAAGTAAACGAACATAACGAAAGAAATGCGCGAGAGTTTCTCAGAAAAAAACATGGTATGGCTGCGTATGCAAAATTAAATTTAGGCAATATTCAAAAAAATCTGGAATCAAACCATGTTGTGATTGATGGTTTATACAGCTGGGAAGAATATAAATTCCTCAAACATTACATTGGCGAACAGCTGCATCTATTGGCAATCTATGCTTCTCCAGAACTGCGTCACATCCGTTTAAACACTCGCCATCTTCGTCCATTGGATAAAGAAGAGGCTGAATCCAGGGATATTGCAGAGATTGAGCATCTCAACAAAGCAGGTCCGATTGCGTATGCTGATCATACAATTGTCAATACAACAACAATCATTGATCTGCGGGAGAAAGTGCATGAGTACATTAAATATTTAATCAAGTAAATATTATCGATCTATAATCACTTCAACATATCTCAATAATTTTCTCCCTGCTGGAAAATCCTTTTACAATTCTAACTTTTAGTTTAAAATTCTTACTAAAAAATTTTAAAATTTCAACATTTGCTTTATTATTTTCAGGTGCAGCATGAACTTCCATAAATAATAAAAGATTATCTTTATCAAACGATGATTTTTCAAAGACAATCTGTGTTACAGGCATCTGTGTTTTTACTTTAAGAGAAATTCTTTTTCCAATTGTTAACAATTGCTTTAATTCATCTGCTTTCATTGTATTTGTCCTGCAACAGCTTTGCATGCTTTATCTAATGCAAAATACATATTATTATCCTGCATCTCTGCATTATATTCTTTATCAAGCATTAACTGGATCTTCAGGTGATATTGTTCAGAAGCTTCTTTAGCTGGATTTAAAAACACAATGCTGCATTTCTGAAATTGTTGATGCTGAGTACTTATTTGTTTCACAAAACTGCCAATGATCTTCTTTAGAACAATTTGGTCACTGATTCTGATGTTATCAAAACCCGTCAATTCTATGTTACCGCCTAGTTGCACCATTTCAAATTTTTAGAATAACAGTTATATTTAAATCTTTACTACTCCTCTTTAGCTGTACATATCGAAGGGAACTCACAAAAAATAAATACTTTTTTATATCACTTTTATTTCTCAAGCAAAATGCAATCTAAACTAAAATTAAGTCTATCTAATGTATCTATATTCATAATAGCAATAATGTTATTCTCTTCATTTGTACTTGCTGCTGGCGGTAGCAGTGGTGGAATTATAAGCAATGATGGAAGCTCGTGTAAAGCTGATATCTGGACTTGCGCAGAATGGACTCCTTGTGACAAATATAACAGCACGCGAACAAGATCTTGTGAATTAACAGTAAATTGTCAAAACGCTGATGATCCAAAACCAGCAGAACAAGGTTTATGCACCTATATTTCTGAAATGCTGAGTCAATTAAAATGCAATCAATTCTCTAAAATGCAGGACAGAGTTGCTTGTCGATTAGAATTAACAGAAGAAGAACAAGTTGAACAATTGCAATTACAATATCTTCCAGAAGAATGCAGACCTCTTGCAAACTTTGACGAGAAAGAAGAATGTGTGAATACTTATGCAAAATTGCAAAAATGCTGGAAGTATCCTGTAGGTGATGCAAGAATTAATTGTGTAAAAGAAGAAATAGGCATAAAAAGTATTAGCGCTGCAAAACAAACATGTGTGGCAAAAGAAGGAGCATATAAAGGACAATGTATGCAGACTGTAAATAAAAAGATTTATTGGTTAGTCAAATTCAGATTTTATGATTTGGAAAAACGAGCTGAAGAATTAATGGACTCAGGAATAAGCAAAGCTTTGATAATCGACTTTGTAACATCATTAGAAGAGAAAAAACTCAAGTTCAATGAAGCAAATTCAAAAGAAAAACGCAAGAAAATCATATTAGAGGTGAGAGAACTATGGAAAGAATTCGTCAAGAATGTAAGAGAAGATCGCAAAAAGAACAAGGAACAATAAAAGTAGCAACAAGCGCAATATATATTAAATCCATTGTTCTCTTAGCAGTATTGTCACTATTATTATTCTCAATTGCATGCGCAACACAAAAAGCTCCAGAACAGCAGCAATTAGAACAGCAATATAAACAGCAAGGACAATCGCAACCAGCGCAACAACCTGCTGTGCAAGGAACAACAACTGAAACGCAAAAAGAGAAATCAGCAGCTCTTCCATCAACAACTACAACAGAAACAACGACAAATACAGAACAGCCGCAAGAAATAGACGATGAATTAAATGACGATAATCTGGATGCAGCATTGAAGGATCTGGATCAGATATGAGGATGAGATATAAGGATGAGATATAAGGATGAGATATAAGGATGAAAATACTAATATTCACTGAAGGAACAATATTAATGCACAAGAGTGCAAAAGAGGATTATTCTTCATACATTTCTATAAATAATGCTTCTCAAAAAATAATGAGTTGGAAGCAGCAAGGCGCAGAGATTCTTTACCTCACTTCCAGAAAAAAACAAGAACAAGTTGAATCTATTAAGAATGTTCTTAAGAAATATCATTTTCCAAAAGGCGAATTATTGTTTCGAAAAAACAATGAAGAATATAGTGATATTGTTGAAAGAATTATTCCAGATATACTCATAGAAGATGATTGTAAAAGCATTGGTGAAGATGAGATAGTTATACATCATATAAAACCAGAGATAAGGAAAAGAGTAAAATCTATTGTTGTTAAAGAGTTTGAAGGAATAGATGAATTACCTGATGATATTCAAGATTTATTAGAGTTAAAAAATGCAATAAAAAAGAATTACATTGGAGTAATCATCGAAGAGAGTCTTGAAAATAAAGACGTTCTTAAAACAATAAAGATCATAAGCACAAGAATTGAAACAGTTACTGAAATATATAAAACTCCATGGATTAAACAATGGACTTTATACACTGTTGAAATCCAAGAAAACAAAATTGATTTCATTGCAGAAAAACTAAGCGCTTCATTAGACTCTCAACATCCTTGGTATGCAGATTTCAAGAATGCTAGTCTTCATTATATCATTTTCCGTAACAAAAGATTCAAAGTCAATCGCCAAAAGCCAGAACAATATGCTGAAGTTACAAAATATGGTTTGACGCTTGGTATTCCAGATTATCAGCTTGATTTCTCTCCGCAGATCAAATGATAAAAATGTAGAAATCCTTCTCACTAAATTCATTATGTCCGGATTGCCTAAATTTGAGAATTTTGCGGTGAATTAATTGCTTCGCAATTATGGCTTTTGCCCTTTGCAAAATTCTCGTCATCACCCAGTAATTGACAACCTTTTTAATAACAAGTTCATTCCCTATATCATGCCATTCACAATTGTTATTGGAACGCAATGGGGAGATGAAGGTAAAGGAAAATTTGTTGACCTTCTCGCAGAACAGCAGGATATTGTTGTACGTTACCAAGGCGGTAATAATGCTGGTCATACTGTAGTTGTTGATGATAAGGAGTACAAATTCCACTTATTGCCATCTGGAGTAATTCAAGGAAAAAGAGTTTTATTGGCATCTGGCGTTGTGATTGATCCAAAAGTTCTTCTCAAAGAGATAACTGCATTAAAAGAAAAAAAGTACATCATAAATTTAGGCATTGATGTTCGCGCAAACATAATTATGCCCTATCATATTTTATTAGATCTTGCGCGGGAAAAAGCTGCAAACAAGCCAATTGGCACAACAGGCAGAGGCATATGCCCTTGTTATGAAGATAAAGTGGGAAGAAGAGGTGTTACTTTTTTTGATCTGATTGATCCAGTAAGATTACAGCAGCGTTTAGATGTTATTTATCCAGAAAAGAAAGCATTGCTTGAAAAAGTATACAATGAACAATTGCTTTCATCAAATGAGCAGATTATCTCTGAATATTCAGTATATGGCAATCAATTAAAACAATATCTGACAGATGTTTCTCTTGAATTGTCGCAGAATAGCAATAATAAGATTCTATTTGAAGGAGCGCAAGGAACTTTCTTGGATGTGGCATTTGGAACATACCCTTATGTGACATCATCGCATACAATTGCAGCAAATGCATTTGTCCAAGCAGGAATTCCTTCTGAAAAATCAATGATTATTGGTGTTGCAAAAGCATACACAACAAGAGTTGGTTCTGGTCCATTTATTACAGAATTATCAGCAGATAATTATAATAAAACAGAAAATACATCTGATTCAGCAAATAATGCATTAATTGGAGATTATCTTCGCAAACAAGGCGCAGAATATGGCACAACAACAGGCCGTCCAAGAAGATGCGGTTGGCTTGATCTGGCAATGTTAAAAGAATCCACAAGATTGAATGGATTCACAGCATTAGCAATTACAAAACTAGATGTTTTGTCTGGGTTAGACGAAATTAAAGTTTGTACTTCTTACTTATTTCAAGGAAAACCTTTAGAAAATTTCCCTCATAATGCTGTGCTATTAGAGCAATGCGCTCCAGTTTACAAGACATTGCCAGGATTCAAATTAACACCAGAATTAATTAAGAACAAAACACTTCCAGAAAATGCAGTGCAATATCTTCGTTATATTCAAAAGAATGTTGGCGTTCCAATCAATTTTGTTTCAATTGGCCCAGAAAGAAGCCAAACAATTCTGTATGAAAATGGTGTTGAATAAAAAATCCGCAAGATTTTCTTCAAATAATAAACTTTAAATAGATAGTATACTTTGAGTATACTTATGGAGACAACTACGATTAAATTGGACAAAAGAACAAAATATGCTTTAGATAAATATAAACAGATTTCTGAAAGTTATGCAAATACAATAAATAGATTGCTGGAAGTTGAACGAAAAAAGAGGTTATAAAACGAGGCCATGTGTCATCATACAAAATAATCAAGGAAATAAGATGAGTCCAACTACAATAATTTCTCCAATCAGTTCTCAAAATATTGATTTCATTTATCCATTTGAAATTTTATTGCTGAGAAAAGATTCTGGACTTATTAAAGATTCAAAAATAAATTTAGCGCAGATAAATGAAGCGATTAAAATTAGTCTTGGAATAATTGATTTCTAAAGAAGTGTCACAATGTATTTTTCCAGAGGATTTCGAAATATCTCTTATAAGATTTAGCAATATCTCTCGATTCAATCAGCACAACGCTTGGAATTTCAGAATATAAGAATATTGCAACTTTATCTCCGTAGATTTCTGTAAAGGTGCAATCTTGAAATGCTTTTGAGATAAATCGCACTTCTGTCAATGGCAGTTTCTTTTTGTGTGCTGCAAATCTGCTTTTATCAAAGATTACTTTAAACTTAATTCTTGCTTTTATTCGAGCTTTGATAATCTTCGGGAAATCCCATTGCAGCATTTTCTCGCTCAATCCAGCAGCGCCGTATGCATAGATTGTTTTTCCTGTGCGGACAATATCATATAAGACTGTTTTCAATCCTTCTTTTCCAGTGTATACTTGTATTCTTGTTGATTGCAGTTGATTAGTCTGAAATTCCTGCAGCTGATTAGCTACGCTTTCAATTGCTTCCCTTTTATTATCAAGTATTCTGAGCAGGTCTTTGACATCAGCAGCTAAAAAATATTTTTTTCCATTTTCAATGCTGTAGCTGACTAAACCTTTTTGCTGCAGTCGTTCTAACATATCATAGATAGAAGTTCGCGCAATATTTGCATGTTTTGCTATAGTTGAAGCAAGAGCTGAACCTGACCTAAGGCATTGTATATACACAATTCTCTCATTCTTGTTCAATCCAAACTTATGAAGCGCATCGTCTATTTCCATAATATTGGTGTTGTGTTGAAATTAATAAATGTTGTGGGAATAACACAACAAGATAATAAATACAGTAACACAACTCCTAATTTAAAGTTGGGATTTATGGACAGAAGAATATACAAAACAAAAGCAATATACAAAACAAAAGCAAATGAAAAAATAAATAAGATAATAATAAACAAAACAATAAAACAATCATTTCTTTTATTATTCTTATTGTTGATTCTTATCTCTTTCATATCTTGCGCAAAAGAAAAGACAGAAAGTACAATAAAAATAGGTGTAATAATGCCATTAACAGGACATCAAGCGCATCTTGGTGAGATTACAAGAATTGGTTTAGAGATTGCTAAGGACGAAATTAATAGCAATGGTGGAATAAATGGAAGAAAATTGCAGATTATCTATGAGGATGACAAGAATAATGCAAAAGAAGGCTTGTTAGCATTTAACAAGTTAATTACGATAGATAATAGCAAGGTAATTCTTCCGATTATGTCTGGCACAGTTCTGGCAACTGCTTCAATTGCGGAGCAGCAAAATATTATAGTGCTTTCTCCAGGAGCTTCTTCCACAAAGATAGCAAATGCTGGAGATTACATATTCCGTGTGAGAGAAAAAGCTGAGAAACATGGAAAGATAATGGCAGAATTCGCTCTGCAAAACAACTGGAAAAATGCAGCAATATTAGTTGTTAATCATGAGAATGGAGTTTCCTACCGTGATGCTTTCATGCAGCGATTCACAGAACTAGGTGGTAAAATAATCTATACAGAAACGTATGATATAACAACAACAGATTTCAGAGCAGCATTGGTAAAGATAAAAGCATTGAATCCTGATGCAGTTTACATTCCAGGTTTTGTTCAAAATGTTGGAGTTATTTTAAAGCAGGCAAAAGAGATAGGACTAACTGCGCAATTTCTTGGCACCCAAACATCAGAAGATCAGCAATTGATAACAATAGCAAATATTGCAGCAGATGGTTTGATTTACACATCTCCTTTTTTTGATGCAAACAGCAGCAATCAACGAATTTCTCAATTTATGCAGGAGTACAGAAAACGCGCTCAGGATGAGGATGTGTTGTTTCTTGCAGCAAATGCGTATGATTCTGTCAAAATAATTGCAGAAGCTATGAAACAATGTGATGAAAACACAAGATGTATCAAAGAATATCTCTATGCAATTAAAGATTATGATGGTGTTAGTGGGGTAATTTCTTTTGATGAGAATGGTGAAGTAGATAAGAAGCTTATGTTTAAGACTGTGCAGAATGGCAAGTTTATACCTCTTAACTAAAGAAAAGCAACACATTAATAAATCCTTTTTCTTTCCCATATTCATGCAGAACAATCCAAACAATCCTCTCGACAACAAACCTTGGACAATTAAGTACCAGCCAAGATCAGCAAAAGAAGTGCAAGGCCATGATGAAGCTCTTATAACTATAAAAACATTCATTCTGAATTACAAAAATCAAGAAAAGAGAGCAGTATTGATCCACGGCAATGTTGGTTCAGGCAAAACCTGTTCAATCCACGCAATTGCAAAAGATTTGAACTATGAGATCATTGAAGTAAATGCATCAGACTTCAGAAATGCAGAGGGAATCAATACAACAGTTGGCAATGCATCTAAACAACTGTCTCTCTTCGCGCGAGGAAAGATTATTCTTGTTGATGAAGTTGATGGTCTTTCAGGCGCAAACGATAGAGGAGGCGTATCTGCATTAACATCATTGATAGAAAAGTCATACTATCCAATCATCTGCGCAGCAACTGATGCCTATGATGAAAAATTAAAACCATTAAAGAAAATGTGTAACTTTGTCGAGTTCAAATCCCCAAATTATCAGGTAGTCTACAAAATCCTCAACGAGATCTGCTCAAAAGAGAAGATTTCGTTCAACGAAATCGATTTAAAATCATTAGCGCGAAAAGCAGCAGGAGATATACGAGGTGCAATTAATGATCTGCAAAGTCTAGTGCAGGATAAAAAGATTCTGCAGACAGAAGCAATTGAACATCTCGGTGATAGGGAGAAAGTAGAGTCAATGTTCAATGCATTAGTAAAGATATTCAAAGCATCAGATGCATCAATTGCAAATACAGCATTAGATTATGTTGCTGAAGATCTTGATGAATCCACATTATGGATTGATGAAAACCTGCCGAAAGAATACACAAACCCAACAGCTCTTGCAGCAGCATACAATGCATTATCAAAAGCAAATGTTTACAAAGGCAGAATTAGAAGACGAGAACATTGGCGTTTTCTTGTCTACCAGACAACATTAATGACAGCTGGCATCGCTGCAGCAAAGACAGAAAAAAACAGAGAATTTATCAAATACTCTCCAACGCAGCGATTATTAAAGATCTGGCGTGCAAACATGCGTTATGGGTTGCGCAAAGAGATTGCAGCGAAAATTGCTGTAAAAACACACACTTCAAAAAAAGAAACAATCCAAAACACATTGCCATTCATCAGCATAATGATGAAGAAAAACAAAGCTATGAAAGAATCTTTCATTCAAGAGTTTGAACTGACAGATGATGAAGTTGGCTTTCTAGTTGGTTAAACTTTATTTCAATCATTTTTCAGGCAACAGCAATACAAATCCACTTCTAGTTTGAGGTTTAATCTCATCGAATTTATCGGCATTTGCTTTTACTCCAATATATACTCCAATCTTTGTTCCATTCTCTTCAACAATTGTATATAAACTTGGACTGTTTTTACCAGAAGAATTACCTAAGTGTACAGGAATACTGCCAGTAGAAGCTATCTTCTCACTAGGATAACTTTTCAGCAATATTTCTTTTTGTTCTGGATAATAATAATTAATGAACAAATAGTTGCTATTCCAAAACTGCCCAGTTTTTGCAGGGTTATAACTGCAATTAGTATAAACTATTTGTTGTGTCTGATAAATATTACCATCATCTGTGAAATGGTAATCATCAACTAATCTTTCTGTTCCAAATATTTCATTCAGCGACTTAATCAAGTCTCCAACATTCTCTTGATTAAGTAAAATTGCTTTTGCTTCAGCTTCTCTGAGTAATACTGCTATATTTCGCATAGGGGAAGAAAACAGAGTTCATATTTATACTGTGTGTATATATAGTATATATCTGAAGAACAACAGAAATCTTTAAATATACAAACCTCTACATATGTATAATAATGAAGAAATTCATATTAGATAGTGATGCTCTCATAAAACTAACAAGATCAGGAATAATAGAACTGTTTTGTTCATATTACAGTTGTATCATCACAAAACAAGTGTATGATGAAGTTGTTAGTGAAGGAAAGAAAAGACATTATGAGAATGCATCAATCATTGAAGATTTAGTTATAAGAAAGAATATAACTACAATAGCAGTTACTCAGATAAAACAAGATCTTCCTCTTGGATTAGGTGAGCTATCGTCATTGCAGCTCTATAGAAAAATAACTGCTGATGCAATAATTAGTGATGATAGGAAATTTATCATTTTACTTGAAAACGAGGAAATACCGTTCTTATTTCCAGTTGATGTTATTTTATTGTTAAGATTTGAGAATATAATGACAAAAGAAGAGTCTCTAGGTGTGCTTGAAATAATGAAAAGATTCGTTCGACTAGAGCAATATGCAAGAGCAAAAGAAATGCTTAAAGGTGATTAAAATGGAAACAGTATCATATCCGTTGCGGATACCGCAAGAAATAATAGGATTGGCAAAATTAAAGGCAAAACAAGAATATATAGACCAAGCAACAGCACTGCGGCAATTATTGTATGTAGGTGCTGAAGAATATGTCTTAAGATTGATTGAATCAGGCAGAGTTTCTATAGGAAAAGCAGCTGAATTATTAAATCTTTCAATCCATGATATTCAGAGACTTGCAGAAAAACATAATGTGAAACTAGGAGCAACTGCTCTACAGCATGAAAAGAGCTTGCAAACATTAAAAAAAATCATAAGTAAGAAGTAAATTACTCAAATATTTCCTGAACGAGCGAAGCGAGTTCGAAAATATTTAGTTCCATAAACTATATTAATCCAATCAGATTAAGAGATTCTTGAGGTGATGCCAATGCACGGCCATGATCATAAAAAAGGTAGCAGTGATAGTTGCTGCATGGAAACAAAAGATAAGAAAAAGAAAGATAATAAATCCTGCTGTTGTGGGTGATTTTTTCTTTTTTTCACAATTATTTAATCATAATAACATCTTTCAGGATTTTAAAATATTATTTTTATTCTCAACAATTACCTTTACTTTCTCACCTGCATCTGTTCCAGAAAAATATTCTATCCATGTGCTAGCATCTATGACTAATTGATTCATTTTTCCAACTGCCCTTTAAATTTATCTTCTTTGGAAAAAGGTGCTAGTCCCCTATGTAATCCAAATCCGCTTTTTCTTGTTATTGTTACCATATAATCTAATATATAATAAATTATATTTAAAGTTTTGCAAAGCAAAATTCTCCTCAAGGACTCTTCCTCAACATTGTTCTCGGAAATGGAATTGCATCTTTTATATTATCCAATCCGCAAATCCATGCAACAACTCGTTCTACACCCATGCCAAATCCAGAATGAGGAACACTTCCATACTTTCTCAAATCAAGATACCATGCATAATTTTCAGGTTTTTCTCCCTGCATCTTTAAGTATTTGTTCAATTCATTTATCTCAGTTTCTCGCTGTGAACCGCCAGCTATTTCTCCATAGCCATCAGGCGCTAAAATATCAAAGCATAATGCTGTTTTTGCGTCATTTGGATCTCGAGGCTTATAGAATGCCATGATTTCCTTGGGATAATTTGTAACAACAATTGGTTTATCAAAGTGTTTCATCAAAAGGTCTTCTTCAACTGTACGGAGATCTTTTCCCCATTCTACAGCCATATTTTCTTTGTCTTTCAGAATCTTTAATGCATCAGTATAAGTTATTGTCTGAAACGGAAGTTTTATTTTCTCCAATTTCTCAATATTTCTTTCAAGTATCTTTAATTCTTCAAGATTTTTAGTCAACACTGTCTGAATAATATACGCAATCAATTCTTTTGCAATTTCTGAAGTATCGTGCAAATTAAGCCATGCTGCTTCCATTTCTGCCATCCAGAATTCAGCAAGATGTCGGGAAGTCTTTGATTGTTCAGCTCGAAAACAGGGACTTATGCAATAAATCTTTTCTAATGAAAATACAGCTGCTTCAGCATATAATTGCCATGATTGTGTCAAATAAACTTTTTCTTTATCAGAGAAATAATTGACAGCAAACAATGTTGCTCCTCCTTCGCATGCATTTGGCGTGAATATTGGTGGAGCAAATTCAAAATAACCTTTATTTCTAAAGAAATCATTAATTGCGCCAAACACAGTTGATCGTATTTTCATAACAGCTGTCATTTTTCTTGATCTAAGCCATAAATGCCTGTTATCAAGCAAAAATTCAGGTGATTGATCTTTTGTGATTGGAAAAGTATCGCATGCGCCAATGACGCTAAAATCAGTTACTGCAATTTCATAGCCGCTTGGCGCTCTTTCTTCTTTCTTTATAGTTCCATATATTTCCATTGAAGTTTCAATCTGCAACTTGTCAGCAACAGAATATTTATCTTCGCCAACAGCATCTTTCTTGATAACACATTGCACAATCTGAGAAGAATCTCTTAATACAACAAACTTTACTTTCGCAGATCCTCGTTCTCGATAAATCCAGCCGCGTATAGCAACTTCTCCGCTGCCTTTGTTCATTGCTTCTTGGATTGAGATAAAATCATTCTTTTCCATATAATCACAGAAATAATTGTTTATTTATTAATATTGTGTTTGAGTTTTATCTCAATCAACACTTTTTTAAATCAACAAGAATTCCCTATAGTAATGGCATGGCTAGAACAAGCAACTGCAATCAAATTAGTTATTAATATTGGTATGGAAGAAGAATCCTTGCAAAGAATAACACAATTGAAAGAAAAACCTGCAGTAACTCTTTCAGCTGAAGAATTACAACAGTTAGGATTAGAATTCTTCTGTATGAGTCCTAAAGAGTATGTATCAACAATGGAAAAAAGAGAAATTAAACTAGAAAATCCTAATGATCCTGTTGAATTTTTTGTAGATGCAACACTCCCATTTTATATTGCAAACAAACTCTATGGCGCAGATATTTCAGTCTCTGCAATTGCAAATGATCTTCATTTTTCAAGAGATGAATTATATAGGATTATTCAATTTTATAGAATTTATCCAATTGTCGCGACATGATGGGAGAATTTTGCATTTTTGCAAAATTCTCATTAGGAAATCTTAAAAAAGAGATCTTTGTTGCTGTCTATAAGACATATCTCCCAAAAGAGAATGAGATAAAAAGAAAACTGAAGAATCTCTAATCACTCTTTTTTCTCTTCATGTTTCTTTTCAACTTTCACAACATCCAATTTAATATGCAGTTCTTTCAACTGTTTGTCATCAGCTGTGCTTGGCGCTTCATCCATCAAAGAAACAGCAGATTTATTCTTAGGGAATGCAATAACTTCTCTAATATCATGAATTCCCTGCATTAATGCAGTTAATCTATCAATTCCAAGACCAAATCCTGCGTGTTGTGGCGCTCCATACTTATAAGCTTCTAATAAAAATCCAAATCGTTCTTTGACTTTATGTTCAGACAATCCTGCAATTCTGAACATCTTCTCCTGTAATTCTGGAATAGTATTTCGCACAGAACCTGAAAATAATTCCGTGCCATTAACTACAAAATCATATTGGTAAGTATAGATTTTGCCAGGATCTGTTTCTAAAAAATGCAGATCTTCTTTTTTTGGCATTGTAAAAGGATTGTGGCAGAAATCCCATCTGTTTTCTTCATCATTCCAGTCAAACATTGGAAAATCAGTAACAAAACAAAATACAAACTCTTCTTTATTAATCAATCCTAAATCATTTCCAAGTTTAACTCGCACTTTTGAAAGCACATCATTGACAAGCTTTTCTTTATCAGCGCCAAATAACAATAAATCTCCAATCTTTGCCCCAGTTTTCTCAATTATTTTTTTCTGAACATCGTTCGAAAAGAATTTCACAATATTGCTTTCAAGTTTATTTTCTGCAGTAACCTTCATCCAAGCTAATCCTTTTGCTCCTTCTTTCTGCGCAAATGAAATAAGTTCATCAATCTGGTTTCTGCTTAACTTTTCTGCGCATTTTTCAGCATTAAGCACTTTTACAATGCCTCCTTGTGCAACAACATCTTTGAAAACTTTAAATTCTGCATCTTTAACAATATCTGTGACAGTTGCACAGAAAAAATCAAATCGAATATCTGGTTTGTCAATGCAATATCTTTCCATTGATTCCTGATATGTGAATCTTTTAAACGGAGTTTTAATATCCTTATCAAGCATAGTTTTAAACACATGTTTGATTAAACCTTCTGTTAATAATAAAATATCATCTACTTCAGCAAAAGACATTTCTAAATCAAGTTGTGTGTGTTCTGGTTGTCTATCTGCCCGTAGATCTTCATCTCGCAGACATCGAGCTAATTGATAATATTTATCAAACCCTGCTATCATTAGAATTTGTTTATATATCTGCGGTGATTGCGGCAATGCATAAAATTTGCCAGGATTTACTCTGCTTGGCACAATATAATCTCTTGCGCCTTCTGGAGTTGTTTTGATTAGCAATGGCGTTTCAATTTCAATAAACTGTAATTCATTCAAATATTGCCTTATTGTGTTGATAGTTTTATGTCTAAACATAAGTTGTTGTTGCATTTTTGTTCTACGAAGATCAAGATACCTATACTTTAATCGAGTTTCTTCAGAAGCTTCTACTCTATCATCAACATCAAGCGGAGGAGTTACAGCTTTATTCACACTAACAATTTTATCAACAAGCACTTCAATTGCTCCAGTCTTAAGTTTTTCATTTGTCATGCCTTTTGGTCTATGCCTGACATGACCTTCAACAATAATAACATCTTCTCTCCTAAAAGTTTCTCCTGCTTTATGTACCTCTTTATTATGGCTTGGATCAAATACTATCTGTGTTAATCCATATCTATCTCTAAGATCAATAAAAATAACTCCGCCGTGGTCTCTGGGCGATTGCACCCATCCGCCAAGCACTGCTTTCTTTTTAAGTTCTTTCTCTCCTAATTCTCCACAAGTATGTGTGCGTAGCATAGTTAGAGAAGTTTATGAAGAGTTATATAAAGATTACGGATAATTAGGATAATATGAATAAATTAATAAACTCCTCTGCAAATATTCACAGCAATGGTATTTTTTGAATCATTGCTCTTGGGAATTACATTTTCATTAAGTTCAGTCGGTCCTGTCACAGTTGAAATACTGAGAAGAAGCTTGAAAGAAGGTTATCTCTCTGCATTAGGAATAATTCTTGGCGCAACAATTGTTGATTTTATTTATCTTGTTGTAATTTTTTCAGGATTGTACAACTTTTTCAATATTACGGCAGCAAATAAATTTCTCACTTTTTTTGGTATACTTTTTATGTTGTACTTAGGATACAAAAGCATTGCTGACTACAAAAATATCAATCTAGAAAAAAAACAACCTGCAGCAGTTAAAAATTCTTTTCTGGCAGGCATCTTTTTAGGTTTTTCAAGTCCATTTGCATTTGTATTTTATCTTGGTGTGTTTGCCCCATTAGTTACAAGCGCGGAAAAGATAAGCTCAGGTCTTATAATAGCATTAACGATAATATTAGGAATATTTCTTGCTGATAATCTGAAAGCAATTGTTGGACATTTTGGAAGAAAAGTAGCAACAGAAAAGATAATCAGCTATACATCATTAGTTGGTGGAATATCATTGATTTTGTTTGCAATTTATTTTGGGTATAGGTTGATTCTGCAGTTATAACTTTTGTTTGGCACAATCTAATTTATGAGTGATTTCAGCAGTTAAGTTTGAAAAGAGTAAACTATTAATACTACAACAATCTATTAGACATATTAGATCTAATATATGGTGTGATAACAATGGAAACAATTACTATTTCAAAACAAGAATATGTTCAATTGAAAAGATTAGAACAACTCGATTTCGATTTAATTAGACAATTCTCTAATAGTTTAGACGACTTAAAAAAAGGAAGATTCAAAAGACTTGATTAGAGATTTGTATTGCAACTTCTTTAAACTCGTTAAGATTCTTCTTTATATGGTCAATTGTGTTTTGCTGATCTTTTTTTCCACTTGTTGCAACAAGAAGAACTAATTCTTAGTCATCATAAATCAAATAGTAAATTCTTTTTTCTCTAATTCTTTTCTCTCTTAAAAATGGATAACACAGTTGATCTCCGCTGTAAGGGTTTACTGCTAACTTTTTTGGTAACTTATCTGCAATTTCTTGTTCATCTTTAGGCCATTTTTCTATCTCTTTTAAGTATGTCTCAGTTCCAATTACTTTAACCATAGAAACTATAATTAATTTCATCTTTAAATAATTTTAGGTTTAAATTATATAATTTAAAATAAGTCGCTACAAAGATAATCATCAGACAATCTCAGCATCACACTGACAATCCTTTTTAAACCCGCCAATATTTACAAAAGAACTAGCTGAACTATAACTAACGCCAATAACTTTCTTTGGCTGTAGCTGTTTGACAACTTTCACAGCATCTTCATTGTTCATAGAATCAACACCATTAATAACTAAAACCGCCATATCTACGGGTAACAGCTGCTGCATTTCTGGCGCATAATCAGTAAACCCAGAATAATAAATTCTTTTTCCGTCAATCTTTAGTACATATCCAAACCATCTGTTGTTATATGGATGAAAGTTATTATTAACATTATACGCGTGTATTGTATCAACAGTAATGCCATCCATATTATATGTATATCCAAGATCTAAATTAACAACTTTCCCAAATTGTAAATCTGCAACTTTTTGTAAACAATCAAGAGGCGCAATAATCCATGTAGTAGGTTTCACAACTTTTGCAATATCTTTTGCAGAACAGCTGTCAAAGTGTGAATGTGTTATATAGATCTGATCAGCTTTTTGTTCAACTACTGCTGGTAATTTATAAGGATCGATATATACTATCTTATTCTCAGAAACAAGCTTAAATCCAGCAGCTTCGCCAGTATATTCTACTTTAACATTTCCAATGCTCATATTATTATTTTTACAGCTAGTTATGGATAGAACAGCAATTAATATCAACAAAATCATTATTTTTTTGCGCATAAACTAATGATTATTTGTTATAGCTTTTAAAGATTTCTAAAAACTCTTACTTCATGCTAGCATCATACAAGATATCTTCCATTTTGCGAAGATTCCATTTGATAGCATCAAATTTCTTTCGAAGTTCTCCATTGCGGATATCAAGAGAAGAAAAGAATCCAAAAATATCATGCACAATATCATTTAACACTCTTACTTTTGCAAATTCTTTTTTTGTTGCTAACAAAACAGCTTGTCTAGCCAATTCTCCTGTTAGATCGCACAATCCCAAGAAGTATTCATCATAACCAACTTTAAGTTCTTTATTTGTTGGTATTTTGTTATGCTTAACAATGCCATAAAAACATTTTGCTTCAACATATTCTTCTAAAGAAGCAAAATAACTTGAAACATCAATAAGATTGCTGTTTTTCTTTAGCATATTATTGCATTTATCAATTAATTTTTCTGCTTCAGCAATATTCTCCTCGGCTTGTTTTATCTCATCTCTATGGATACTATAAATTGCATGTTTAGAAAACTTCAGAATATCTCTGGATATCCTAATCAATTCTTCTCGTTTCTCTTCAAATTCCTCAAATTCTTTTTTGAGCGCTAAAAGATTCTTTTTGTCTATCATTATAACACCTGTATTACTAATCTTTTTTTATTCTCTGGATAAACAATAACATCTTCTCCTTTTCGTAATTTTAAAAACTCAGCAATTTTTTTATTAATAGTTACACCTACACTTCCGCCAACTTGATTTATCTTAGTTCTATCATTTAGTCCCCAAAGACCTTTTTCCTTTGTAATAATTGCAATTTTTTTTGTAGTTTCCTCAGTGAATACTTCTTCTTTGCATTTAGTGCATACTTGAGCCGGAAAACTACCTATGTTTTCACCCAAAAAGATATAATCAATGTTCTTCTTTACAATTTTCCCTCTGCATTCTTCACAGATTTTTCGTTCCATATCAAATCACCATTAATCAACAAATACTGTTTTTATCTTGTATTCATTCCCAGCTATTTTTTTGTAAGCAACAGAGATATAAGCGTATTTTGCTAAATATCCTTCAGTTTGTTTAAATTTAGCTCCTTGTTGTATTGTTTTCCTAATCTGCTCTTCAGTTATTCCTAACCATAACATTTTATTATTAGCATGTTTTGTAATAATGAGTTTAATCTCACCCATTTAATAAGTATAATTTATTAAATATATAAAACTTTCTAAAGAAAATATGTGTTTAGCACCCTAAGGTCGAAATTCAATTGATTTCCCGACGAGAGCGTCGCGAGGGGATGCTCCACCGGGAACGCAGCTCCTTAGGAAATCTCGTCGAGAATTTCGAAGGTGCTAAACACATACTAAAGAAAACTACTTGCTCTTATTATACACATTCACTTTTCTCTTCTTTCAATATCTTCACAGTTTCATCAAAAGCTGCTTTTGCGCATTGCTGCATACCCTCTTCACTATTGCCAGCGATATGCGGAGTGCAGATTGTATTTTCTAATTTATACAGCTTCGAAGGATTTGGTTCATCAACAAATACATCAAGAACTGCAGCTTTTATTTTTTTATGAAGCAATGCATCATACAATGCATCTTCATCAATTAATGCTCCTCTGGATGCATTAATCAGGATTGTATTTTTATTCATCAATGCAAGCTTTTTTCCATCAATCATATGTTTAGTTTCATTAGTTAATTCACAATGCAATGTTACAACATTACAAGATAATACTTCATCAAGAGTATTCTTTGCATTTTGATTGTATGGATCAAATGCTTTTATTTCCATTCCAAAAGCTTTTGCTCTCATTGCAACTGCTTGTCCAATTCTTCCAAAACCAACAATACCGAGTGTTAAGCTTCTTAATTCTCTTCGCTTATTATTTTCTTTAATTGTGCTGAAGTCTTCTCCTTGTTTTAACAATTTGGATGTGTACACAACATCATCAGTTATAGAAATCAATGTTCTTAATACATAATCAGCAACAGCATCTGCATTTTGTCCTCTTGCGCTAACTACTTTTACATTTTTCTGTTCAGCAGCTTTCACATCAATATGATCAACACCTGAAGTCGCAGTTGCAATAATCTGCAACTTTTTCATATCAGCTAAATAATTTTGATCAATTCTTGTTTTTGATCTTATTACAAGAATTTGCGCTTGTTTTGTTTTTTTATCAAGTTTTGTAGTATCTGTTACAATTACATTGCCAAGTTGTTGAAACAATTGTTTAGCATCAGAATGCACAGTGGAATCAATTACAATTAATTTATTTTTCATACATCAACGACCTCATTTTTTTCATTTACTGTGATAAGTTTGAATCCGCAGCCATTTTTGATTAGCGCAGTAATTATTGCCATATGCTCTTTTCCAGCGCCTGATACTATATTCAATGCAACCTCAAAGTCTGCAATCTTTCCTTTGAATGCTTCAGTTATATTCTTGGTTAATTCATCTAAAGAAAGCGCATCTGAATTAAAGGAAATCACCTCAATTGGTTTTTTTGCTTTAAAATTTTCTTTACCAAAATCATTAGTCACAACAATAATCTTTTTCCATTCAAAAGCATCAATTATCTTATTCACATCTATCCAAGTTCCTTTTCCAGTTGATACATTAACAATAAGTGTTGGCATAAAAAAGAGTTATATTGGTATTATTTAAAATTATCTGTATGTGTTTAGCACCCTAAGGTCGAAATTCAATTGATTTCCAGACGAGAGCGTCGCGAGGGGATGCTCCACCGGGAACGCAGCTCCTCTAGAAATCTCGTCGAGAATTTCGAAGGTGCTAAACACATGCAATTATCCATAACATTTTTATATCAACTAATAACAGAAATAACTATGCTTCAGAAAAAGCAAACATTAATGGAAAAAGCAAGAGTCAGTCATGGTTTAGGTAAGATTGACAAGTCAGAAGTTCATGTAAAATCAGGTCATTATATTCGAGATGTGGTTTTTGGAGCAAATGATGGATTAGTGTCAATTGTTGCATTAGTTACTGGTGTTGCAGGCGGAGTTGCAAACAATAAGATTGTTCTTTTAGCAGGTATTGCAGGGGCAATAGCTGGAGCAATTTCAATGGGGTTAGGTTCATATATTTCTAATAAATCTCAGATTGATTTCTTCAAATCAGAAATTGAAAAAGAAAAGCGTGAATTAGATGAAGAACCGGAAAAAGAGATGGAAGAATTAAAAGAGATTTACACAAAAAAAGGGTTTAAAGGAAAAGATTTAGAAAAAGTCACAAAAATAATCAGTTCAAATAAAAGAGTAATGCTTGATGTTATGATTAAAGAAGAGCTTGGCTTAGATGTGGATTTTAATAATCCAGCAATAGCAGGAGTATTATCTGGTATTTTTTTTATATTTGGTTCATTAGTGCCAGTGCTTCCTTTCTTTTTTAATACATCAATGGCATTAACTATCTCAATCATTGCAAGTTTAGTCGGTTTATTTATTCTTGGCGCATTAAAAACATTAGTTGTAAGACAAAATCCATTTAAGTTGGGATTAGAATCAGTTATAGTTGGTGGAATTGCAATGGTAATCACATATTATATCGGAAGTTTATTTGGCGTTACAGTTACATAGTTTATCGAGGTTCTTAAGGATATCATGCATAGTTGTCGTAGTTAACCTCTGTCGCAAATACTAACCTTTTTAAATCATCCATAATTCTAGTTCTAAAATAAAATCAGAAGTGTGATACTTATGGATACAACAACTAATTATGAAGTAAAAGATATGAAACTAGCAAAACAAGGTTCATTGAACATAGAACTTGCAGAAAACAACATGCAGGCATTGTTGCAAATCAGAAAAAGATTTGAAAAAGAATTGCCATTCAAGGGATTAACAATTGGCTTAGCATTGCACGTTACTAAAGAAACAGCAGTTCTAGTTAGAACATTAAAAGCAGGTGGAGCAACAGTAGCAATTACAGGCTGCAATCCTTTGTCAACACAAGATGATGTTGCTGCTGCATTAGCAGCTGAAGGCATTAAAGTGTGGGCATATAAAGGAGAAACAAAAGAAGATTACTACAAATACTTGACACATGTTATCAGCCAAAAACCGCATATTACAATCGATGACGGCTGTGATTTAGTTTCTGAGATTCATACAAAACACAAAGAATTAATTCCTCATTTGATTGGTGGCTGTGAAGAAACAACAACAGGAGTTATTCGATTAAAAGCAATGGAGAAAGACAAAGCATTGCACTGTCCGATCATAGCAGTCAATGATAATAAAACAAAACATTTGTTAGACAATATTATTGGCACTGGACAATCAACACTCGATGGAATCTTGAGAGCAACAAACACTTTAATTGCAGGCAAGAACTTTGTTGTAGCTGGCTATGGCAGTTGCGGTAAAGGATTAACATCACGCGCAAGAGGTTTAGGCGCAAATGTAATTGTCACTGAAGTTGATAATTTTGCAGCATTGCAAGCAGTTTATGATGGTTTCAGAGTAATGCCTATGGCAGAAGCAGCAAAGATTGGAGATATTTTCGTAACAGTTACAGGAAATAAAAATGTTATTGACTTGCACCATATGAAAGAAATGAAATCAGGTACAATCTTAGCAAATTCAGGACATTTTGACGCAGAAATAAATGTTGCAGAATTAAAAAAACATGCATCTCCGCGACAAATGCGGCCATTTATGGAAGAATATATTCTTGATGGAAAAAAGATATTCATATTAGCAGAAGCTCGACTTGTAAATCTAGGAAGTGCCGAAGGGCATCCAAGCGAAGTAATGGCAACATCTTTTTGCGGTCAAGCATTAGCATGTGAATTTCTTGTAAAGAATAAAGGCAAAATGAAAAACGAAGTTATTACATTGCCTGCTGAAATTGATGATCGCATTGCAAGATTGCAATTGCAAGCATTAACAATAAGAATTGACACATTAACAGAAGAACAAAAGAAATATCTTGGGTCATGGCAGGAAGGGACGTAGTTGCAAAGAAAAAGGAAAAATGAATGGACAACACCATTATATCAAGTAATTCATGCAAAAAAGAGAATTTAGTGTGAAACGCAAAACCAATAGCTTTAAAAATTTAGACAATCTCTTTATTTTGAGAGGGATTAAACAATGCAATGCGACATGTGTGGAAAAGAAGATTATTTATTGAGAACATTGATAGAAGGCACAGAACTCACTGTTTGTAAAGCATGCGCAAGATTTGGTAAAGTTCTTGGCAATTATCGTCCTGAAGTAAAGCAAAAACAACAAGAAGTAAAAAAACAAAAGCCTCAAGTTCCAGCAATTGAAATTATTTTATTGGTGAGAGAAGATTATGCGCAACTAATAAAACAAAAGCGAGAACAATTAAACTTAACACAGGAAGAGTTCGCAAAAAAGCTCAATGAAAAGCATTCATTCTTACAAAATATTGAAGCAGGAAAACATATGCCTTCTATAGAATTAGCAAGAAAATTAGAAAAAACATTAGGGATTGTTTTAATTCAAGAACATAAAGAACTTCATGAAGGAAACATAAATCAACAAAAATCAGGAGTAATGACTTTAGGAGATATTATCAAGTTGAAGAAAAAATAATGATATAATTTGCGAACTGTGTTCAGCAAATTATCTATTCAGGTTATAGTGTCCTTTCTTTCGTTTATTATTAACAACTGCAACAGAAATTACACCAAACAACATAATCCAGACAGTATATGCAAATAATTTAAAGTATAATCTATCGTCGCTATTATTGATTGTGCTTACAGCCTGCGCAGTTGTGCTTGCGCTTGTAACAACTGCATCACCTGTTGCCACAGCAAATCCAGTCAAGAAAGGCACAGCTTGTAAAAATGCAAAGAATCCAACTAATAATAATCCTAACATAAAAACAGCTTCAGTTGTTTTCTGATGATGTTCTTTATGCATAGCATGATGTTCTAAAAAATGATGTTTTAAACTCTTTTTCTGCTCTTTTTTAATCATAACCTCTTTTTTAGGTTCAGTTATATATAAATCTTTCTTTGAAAAATTGTTCACAAGGTGAACAATTTTAAGATAATTTTATATAGCAATACTTCCAAAAACAGTATATGCGTAAAAAAGTCTTATCCTTAATTGTACTACTGGCATTTTCGTTTATTCTATTTATTCCTTTCATCTCCGCCACTACAATCCTCAAAGGCATTGTTCTTGACAAAGATGGTGCTGTTGTTGGCAAAGCAGCTCTTAAATTTGATTGTAATGATAACAACATTAATTACCCCAAAACAACTGACAACTTTGGCACATTCAGGATAGAAAATGCTGCAATTGGAGAATGTGAGCTTTTTGCGCAAGCAGCTGGTTTTACAGGTTCAACAATTATTCAAGTGCAGCAAGATGCAACAACAAAAGCAGTCATTACACTCAACACGCCATTAGTAAACACAAAAAGCACAATTGCATTACTCATAATTATTCTTATGTTTGCTATCATTCTTTTTGCAGTGTTTTATTGGCTGCATAAATTAATCAGAAAAAAGATAAAGTTCAAGAAAGAACAAACACAGCAACAAGACCAGCAATCAAAACAAAAACCACAAAAACAAGAATTGTCAGATAAACTAAACACAATCTATCCGACATTATCAAAGAACGAAAAAGCTATTATTGATTATATGAAGAACAACAATAATCAAGCAGTGCAAGCTGCTCTTCGTCATGCAACAGATATAGCAAGAACAACATTAACAAGAACTTTGCAATCTTTAGAGCAAAAGAAATTAATAATAATAGAAAAACACGGAAAAGCTGTCAAAATAAAATTTTCTGATTGGATAAACGAATAGGGTAAAATTGGGCAATGAATAAGTATTTTTAACAAAAACAGAGACTAAATAAGCATTCTAGAAAACTTCTGCCCGCAATAGTAATATATATTTGTTGCACTATATTAATGGTAGTTTAAGATATCATTAAGATAGAATAGCATAATAGCATGATTGAAAACAATCAAGTAAAAAATAAAAAAATAGAGTGAGGGTGGAACAATGAAAAAACTATACGCAATAATTGCACTAGTATTTGTGCTGAGTATAATGAGTATAACTTCAGTTTTTGCTGCAATTGATCTTTCATTAGAAGATTTGCAGGCAAAAAAAACAGCAGAAGCATACTCGCCTGTGCATCTGCAATTTACAATAAAGAACACAGGTGATGAAGTAGTAATTACAGGAATGCAGATACAGCCATTTACGCCAGACAGCTACAATGGTTTAGGTGTCTATAATCTTTTCTTCCTAGCTGGAGCAGAGAAGAAACCAATAACAGAATTAACTGTCTACAAGAAAGATGGTTCAACACGAATTGAAAAAGTAGAAGAAAGAATGGTATCTGGAGTAGAATTATATGATTCAGGAGCTGAACAGAAATTTACGCAGCCAGTTGATTCAATTCAATTATTTCCAGGTGAATCTGTAAAACTAGAGCATGACTTTCAATTTAGAGATGCAAAAGCAGTTTTGCCAGGAACGCATCAATTAGGTCTGCGTTTTGTTGGTTATCAACAACCAATAGAAAATGGTTTATTTGTGCGTGGAGAAAAAGCAGAATCAAACAGTAAGAACAATGAACAATTGACAACAATCACTGTGGAAAAACGAGCGCCTTTAGTTGAAACAGAAAACTTTGATCTTGAAGGCTTTGGTGAATTAAAAAGCAACCAATACTTCATGCATGATTACTGGGAATACCACGAGAATAAAAAGCTATGTGCAACAGTTGAAAGCAACGAAATCTGTCTGCTTGAAGGATATGATGGGATAAACTATCCTTTCACAGTCAATGGAAAGCAATTAGAAGCTGATTGGAAAGCTAAATTGCTCTACAACTGGGATGATACATTCATGGAAACATGGCTCCAAAAAATGTTAATCAGCGCAAAAGTAAAGATTGACAATGTTTCTGTTTACATTGCAGCAGACACTGGATTGTTGTTTGAGGTAACAAAGTAGAAATAAGTCAGTAAGGTTATTATTTTGTTTTTCTTTTTTTCAATTATACTTATTCTTTTTCAGAAAGATATTTATTTCTTTCACAATCTGTTCGTAATCGATCATTCTTGATGTTAATTTTGACATATCACGTTCATATTCTTTCTTGCTCACAATATTTCTAACATCAATCTTAATCTTTTCTTTTTTGAGTTTTTTCTGGAATAATTGTTTGTCAAAGACAACTTTTGCCTGCATTAAGAACCACATATCATACAAGTCTCTTCCTTTCTTTCTGCTGAATAATGCAATCATTTTCTCGACAAGCGCTTCTTCAAGCGTCATTCCTAATACAAGAAACTGCTGTTGTGTTTCAGGATATTCGCTTGCAAGCAACTTCCACTCAGGTTTAACCAATGTTCCTGTTCTGTATCCAGCATCTATTCGAAATTTATTCTGCGTCTGATTTGTGCCTTGATATAATGGACCATAAAAACCAATCTCGCAAGTATAAGCATCTGCAAAAGTTTCTTCTTTGATAAAATAAGATTGAATCCCAAGCTGCTCGATATCTTTCAATACTTTCTTTATTTGATGTTGGAAAATAGTGATCTTCTTGCAATTGAAATCAAGATCTTCAGAAAATCGTTCTAATGAAAACAAATATTTCAGATATGTTCCGCCCTTGAATACTGCATCATCGTAGTGTTTATAATAATAAAACAAAAATAGTTTTAAAAGATAATCTTTCTCTTGCTGGTATAAGTTTAATCCGCTTTGCAATGCAATTGCTTGCAATTGTTGTTTACTGATCATTGACAATAATCCTCCATTTTTTATTATAAATAATATTCTTGCTCTCTAAAGCAACTGCTGGATTTAAGACACTAAAGCAGGAGGGAATATTCTTAAGAAATATTCTTTCATGCTCATTTGTAAGATGCACTGCATCTAATAAATACCCAACTCTAGCAAAAACAGCTTTGTTATGCCATTGCATGCAATACGCAAGCAATTGTTTTTGATCTGCTTTCTCCCAGCAGTTCTTAAGTATCTTTTTTACCTCTTCAATTCCTCCGCATTTTTGTGATGCAGAAACAATCTCAATAATAAGCTTCTCAATCTCTGCAATTGCAAAGTTCTGCATTTTTTGGTATCCATAAAACTTTTTGGAGAGAACTCTTGTAGTCTCTATTGCGCTTTTTTTTATTATAAGATGAGGAAATCGCTTTGTTGATACCACCTGTATTGCTTGCGGTTGTTGCTCTGTAAATCCATAATAAGCAGCAGCAGTCCAATAGCTAATATACGATGGCGCTGTTATAGTTGTTGCAATCTCAAACAGACTGCCGGAGATTTTCTCAGCAGCAACATAATTATCTTTCTTTAAAGAAATGATAATCCCTTTTTTCTTGAGCGAATAAAGCGTATTTTTGACAAGAACATTGTTCCATCCAGTGCGTTTTGCAGCAATGGCAAGAGAAAAAACAGTGAATGCTTCCGCTGCATTTAATAAAGCAGCTTCATGCTGAGAAATACTTTTATAATTTTTAGTTAGATTATCTTGTTTCTTCATACAATCAGTACAATAGTTATAACTACTATAAATATGTTTGGAATTTATCATCCAATCACAGTTCATCTTTCATACTCGGGCAGAAATTATATTTATGCACTTGATAGATATGCAATGCAGAATAATCTTTTAAGATGTCATTAAATCTTGTCTTAATATCCATCATGATCTCTCGGAACTGCGCAGCATTTTCTACTTCCATATCAATCTCAAACTCCCATGGGCCAAGCGCTTTGACAATATAAACTATATTGTGATTCATCCTGCAGTATTCAATGAATGCTTTTTCTCGCTGTTCAGAAATATTTCGAAAGCCAATCAATACCTTGTAATGCAGATAAGGAAATTTTGTTTCATTGGGAACAATATTATAATGTCGTATAACTCCTGATTTTTCCAGTTTTCTGATTCTTTCTCCAATTGTGTATGCGCTTAATCCAGTCTTTTCTGCAATATCAACTGCAGTAACGCGAGTATTTTTTCCTAATTCCAGCAAAATCTTCCAGTCGTATTCATCAATTTTTGTTTTCATTGGGATTGCTCCAAAAAAAGATTCACGGAGGGAACTAGGCTCTTTCTTAGCAATAAGATAATCACGGATAAAATATTCTCCGCGGATAATTGTTGCAATTTGTCTTTCAGAAATGTGCTCGCCAAATTTTCGATTAAGTTCAGTAAGAGTTTTATTCAGAAAAGCCATATCTTTTGCCCATGTTCCAAATGCAAGATCAAACATTCCATCACAGCTTGCAATCCAGACAACATCTGGATGATTTTTTAAATATTCAATCAATTGCTTTTCCTTTTCCCTATCCAGATTCTGCAGACGAATGAAATTCTTATGCACAGCAAATCCAAGCTTTGAAATATCAATTACTGCATAAAATGAAGAAACTATATTCTGTTCCAATAATCGTTTTATTCGAAAGCCAACAACTTGCTTTGATAATCCGACTTTCTTAGCAATCTCTGCATTTGATTGGCGTGAATTGCAGTCCAATTGGTAGAGTATTTTTCTATCCTTTACATCCAAATGAAGTTTGCTATCCATAATAATACAAAATACTAATTATTATTTAAAATCTCCGATTTTGTAAAAAAATATAATACTAAGTATTATATACCTGTAACTCCTTAAAAGAAGTAATTATCTGTATTTGGGGCAACACAATGGTGCGATTTCAAGTTAAAGACATACGAAACACAAAAGCATTTCCGCAATTGGATTATCGATTTTCAACTCTGGAAATAACGCCTAAAGCAGCAGTGCTTGAGCGGGATTATCTTGGTGAGAATCCTTTGCATTATTTTATTGATACTGCAAAAAGTGAACTCACTGTTGGAAATAATATTGCTGATATAAAGAAATATCTCGAAAACAATCAACGTGAATTCAATTGGGAGCGAGTGCGAGCTGTCTCAAATAACAGTAGAGTAACTATTGATGATGTTGCATTTCAGATAGCAAATCCGCAGGAAGAAGAAAGAGATTGCATTTTGCAAGACTACATATTACAGCAAACTATTGATTTTGCAGATCTTGCAAAAGTTGGCGCAGTAACAAGAAAATTATTAGAAGATTCTGTGCAGCAAAGAATTGCAGCAATTACAGAAACACAACTAGGTATTTTACTCTCTGGCGGATTAGACAGCATGAGCGTAGCATATCTTCTTGCAAAAGTTGCGCAAAAAAGTAAAAGTGATCAAACTGCAGATGTAAAAAAAATAACTGCATTCACGCTCAAGGTGAATGAAGATGATCATGATATTATCAAGAGCAGAGAAATTGCGAAACAATTAAGCATTGATTTAGCAGAAGTAAAATTGATTGCAGATCCGCAAGGAATAACTATTGCTCTTGAAAAATATAATCCACAGCGAGAGCTTTTGTACATAAGAAAAGTTGCAGAAGCAAGAGAACTTGAATCAGTAATCACAGAATCGCTCAGAATTAGCGGAAATCCAAAAAAAGACAATCTTTTTTGCGCAGCTGCAATGTACTTAATTGCGCAAGCAGTGAGAACAGAAGGAATTTCTGCTGTTTTCTGCGGAGAAGGTCCAAATGAGATGATCAATGATTATGGTTATATTCCAAAAGAATTAGGTTATGCAACAGAGGATAAAGGCGATGTTGTTTTTCGAGAGGTTCTGACATTTGGATTAAAAAAGAATGACAGGCAGTTAGGAAGAGGAGGATTAGCAAAACATGCAATCTGCAGGATGGGAAAGATATTTGCAGAATATGGTATTCGCCTAGAAGCTCCTTACTTTAATAGAGATATTGCAAAGGTTCTCACAAATGTGCCTCACCTTGCAAGTTATGATACGATCAAACAGCAGATTGTTGCAGCAATGTTTCAAGGAGAAGGGCTTGATGTGTTTATAGAAGGGACAGCAAAAGAAAAGTTCCAGGACGGCTCTGGAGTAAGCGGATTATTAAAAGAATATTCCCAGCAAAGATTAATTGAGAGATTCGAGCAGATATACGGTGTAAGAAAAAATGGATATCTGATGTAGTTCTTGGCATTATTCCAAAAACTTTATATAGTATAATCAATTATACATCTGTATAATATATACTACAGGTTTATGAAATAATGAACAACAAAGAAAAGATACTAAAAGAATTTTTTGAGGATACTTATAAATCATTTCATATTCGGCTACTTGCAAGACTCACAAAATTAAATCCAAATACAATAATAACTATAACTGATGAACTTGCCAAAGAAGGATTAATCAAGAAAGAAAAACAAAAAGACTCGCCATTAATAAAGATAAAAGCAAATACAGAAGATAAATTATTTAAACTAAAAAAGAAATTCTACAATATAGAAAAATTATACAGTTCTGGAATCATTGATTTTCTTAACGAAAAACTTGATTATCCAACAATAATTCTCTTTGGGTCTTATGCAAAGGCAGAAAACAAAAAAGAAAGCGATATTGATCTATTTATACTCGCAACGAGTAAGAAAGAATTGCAGCTAAAACCATTTGAGGAGAAGCTTCATGCCGAGATACAATTATTTTATTATACAAAACAGGAATTTAATACCATAAAAAATAAAAATAAAGAGCTCATAAATAATATAATTAACGGATATAGATTTGAAGGATTTATTGAGGTACTCTGATGAACAGCAAAAGAATGCAGAATAAAGATAAAAGAATTAAATCATATCCTCAAAACAAAATATTTACAAAAGTTATAACCTACTTCCCCAAACACGCCTTCACAAATCCAAAGAACAAAGGATTTGGCTTAAATGTTCTTGATGTAAATTCAGGATGATATTGCACACCGCAAAAAAAAGATTTATTTTTTAATTCAAATATCTGCATAATATCATATTCCGGCGCCTTTCCTGAAAACACAACGCCAGCTTTTTCAAATTGCTCTATATATTCTGGATTGCACTCAAATCTATGTCTGAATCTTTCTCTAATCATTGTTTTTTTGCCATACAATTCGTACGCTCGCGTTTCTTCTTTAACAAGCACATCTCTGCCGCCAAGACGCATATTCCCTCCTAAACCTTCAATTTTTTTCTGCTCAGGTAAAATATCAATAACTGGATGCTTTGTTTTAGGATTGACTTCTGTTGTATGTGCATCTTTCAATCCAATCACATTTCTTGCAATTTCAATCAATGCCATTTGGAAACCATAACACAATCCAAAGTAAGGAAGATTATTTTCGCGAGCATATTTGACGCAGGCAATCTTTCCTTCAACTCCTCGCTTGCCAAATCCTCCTGGGACAATGATGCCAGCTAGCCCAGTTAATGCTTTTTCAACAGATATTTTTCCATCTTCAATATCAGATGTCTCAATCCAAGTAACATTTATTTTGCAATTATTTGCAACACCAGCATGTTCCAATGCTTTCAAGATAGATGCATAAGAATCTCTGATTGTTGTATATTTTCCTGTAATGCCAATTGTTATTTCATTTTTCGGATTCTCAACAGTTTTTATATATTTTTGTAACTGTTCTAACATTTTTTGTTCTTTTACTGTATCAACATTTTTTGCAATTCGAAGAATTGCAAAAACTTCTTCATCAATCTTAGTTTGTTTCAACATCAAAGGAACTTTGTAAATAGAATCTTCATCATGCAATCCTACAACTCTGCTGACAGGAACATTTGAATAGATGCTGATTTTTTCTTTAATCTTTTCAGTGATTGGATGATATGATCTGCATGCAATAATATCTGGCATTATTCCAGCAGACATTAATGTTCTTAATCCTAGCTGCGCAGCTTTGCTTTTTTGTTCTCCTAAGAAATGAGGTTCAAGAATATATGTTAATGCGACAAAACAAACATTTTCTTTTCCTTCTTCATACGCTAGTTCACGCATAGCTTCGATATAATACATACTTTCAATATCGCCGGCAGTTCCGCCGATTTCAACAACAACAACATCTGCTTTTTTTGCTACAGCTAGATCTCGCAATTTTTTTTTAATTTCTCCAGTAACATGTGGAATAAATTGTACATCTCTTCCTAAATAAGTTCCTTTTCTTTCTTGTTCAAGCACTTTTGTTAATATCTGTCCATTTGTGGTAAAGTTTTCTTTTGATAGTTCTTGATCAAGAATTCTTTCATATGTGCCTAAGTCCATATCTGTTTCCATACCATCATCTAAGACAAATACTTCTCCATGGCGAAATGGATTTAATGTTCCAGAATCAATATTCAAATAACCTTCTAATTTAATTGGTGTAATTGTTAAACCTTTATTCTGCAAGAGAAATGAAAGCGAAGAAGCAAATATTCCTTTGCCTAATCCACTCATAACAGTGCCAAACACAATAATATATTTAGTTTTTCCAACAATGTATCCAGTAGGAATTGGTGTATAAAACTCATGCTCATCAGAAATTGTGGAAATACTGTCTAATATGTCCTTGCCTGTTTTTGTTTGTTGCATTGTTTGAGAAAATCTCTGGAATTTTTAAAGTTTTGTATTTTATGGTTCTATTTAACAAATTCAACATTTTGCATTTCTTTAAATTCCTTATCTCCTGTAAGAAACTTAATCCCTAATCTTTTGGAAACGATATACCCTAAACAATCAGTATAGGATAAGTTTCTTTTTTTTTCAAGCAAACGAAATTCTGAAGCATCTTTGATCCATTCAAACTGTAATCCAATAGAACTTGAAAGAAGTGAGTTGACGAAAATATCAATCTCATCTTTACTATAGATCTTTCTTAAATTATAGTAAAGCTCATATATCTGGAAATAAGTCACAACAATCTTAGCGGATCCATATCTGGCATATTTCTGATTTTTATGGTACAGCTCAATAAGTGCAAATGTATCAAAGAAATAAGTATCATCCATCAATCCATACCCCACATCTTTTTTGATTCCAATCTCATCTTTTCAATATCTACTTTATTAGCAGTGCCCTTTATTCCATTCTCCATTAATTCTTTTACAGTAATTCCTTTCTTTAATTCAAAGGTTATAATGTCGTTTGGTTTTAAATCTTTCTTAATCACTATTTCTCTCGGTACAGTTAACCCTAAAGAATTACCCCATGGTCGTAATTTCGCTGTAATTAATTGTGGCATAATATCACCTTTCAATAATTATATTAGTTATCTTATTAATATAATTATATTATAAATATAACCAGTATAAAAATGTTTGTATTTCAAAAACTTTATTAACAGTTTAATCCAAGAATTAAACAAATGCCTGAAGAATCTCCTTTATTAAAGAAGAACTTGTCAAAGATTGATACAGACTTATCATGGGAAGAAGCAAAAGAATATTACAAGATAAACGAAAGGGCAAAGAAATATGCCAATGATCCAGAATTCAGTGAAAAAATAAGAGAATATGGTTCATGATCATTATTACTTCATTCTCTTCTTCCCAATAAAATCTTTCAGCGTAACTTCCTTTTCCATCTCAACTACAATATTATCATTCAATTTCAATCTTCCTTTTTTAGCTGCAGCTTTTGGAATTGTAATTGCCAAAGAACTTCCCCAGCGATGAATTGTCCTTCTGAACTTTGTTTGCATAAAGTATCACCTTTTATCATTATTGTGGTAGAATAAGTATAAAAAAGTATCCAAGATTTACCCAAAAAACGCTGCAAACAATCCTCGAAATACACTTGCTCCATCAAATGGTCCAATTGGAATCATATTAAAGAAGAACAGAAACATATTGATATACTTAGTATATTCTAGCACAAGTAACCATTTACCTTTAACAGTTGCCATTTTCAAGACAAGCAATACTCCTATCCATAATACCAAATTCAAAAAAGGCCCGGCAAATGCAATTGCTGCATCAATCAGTGGAGAACTCGCTGCAATATGGCTTACATATCCAGGCACAAAGAAAATAAATCCAAAGTTCAATAGTTTCAGCACAACACCAATCAATAGCCAAAAATATGATGCATGGAATGTAGCTTGAATTCCAAATCCAAGCGCAACAAACTTATGCGCTAATTCATGGACGATGATTGCAGGAGCTGTTGCCAAACAAGCAATAAAAAATGGGCTTTGCAAGAATTGTTTTGTTCCTTTTACTACTGCTTCTTTATTTCCAGTTGTATCCATATATTTGTCCAGTGGATCATAATTCTTATCAAATTTTTCAAGATTGTGTTTTCGAAAAACATCTTTAAAGATAAATCCAACTGCAACTGTCATGATAATTATGTCTATAATCTCTTGAATACTGATGATTGCCATATTTACTAGAAACTAACATTATTTATTAATGTTATTATTCCAAAAAGTATTTTGAAGTAAACATTTATATATCCCTCTATGCTAAGAAATTATAGCATTCGTTTTAGGCTCTTTTTTTGTATTATGAGCGGTAAATTAATTGCTGTAAAAGCAATTATGGCTTTTACAGACGAATAAGCAAAAAAAGGTGTTTTATATGAAAAAGAGCAACAAAGCTATGCATTCAAAGAATTATACTTATCTTATACTTATTGCTGTTCTTTTTTTATTGATAATATTTACTGCATTTATGTTAGTGCAAACAAAAGATTATGTTGGTCAAGCATTTCGTCAATATCAAAAGGAAACAAAATTCTCACCTGAAGATACTTCTAGATTTACTGCTGAATATAAGGAGCAAACATATCAAAAAACAAAGGAAAAGCAGTTGCCAAAAAGATTAGCAGCAAGCAAACCAGGTTCAGGTAATAATCAAATAGCTTGGTATTCTGAAGAAGATTATGCGCAATGTAAAATAAACCAAGATTGTATTGACAAATTTGATGCTGGAAAAGATGAAACTAAACAAGGAACTATTCTTTATTATGATCCAAAGAAACAGGAATGTTATACTGCAACAGATGGTTGTAAAGATAACAAATTTCTGATTGAATATCATTGTGAGAATTATCTAGCTTCGAAGAGTAAATCACTAAATGTTTTTGATTCAATCACTTGCAAATATGGTTGTAATGCAAAACAAGGAAGATGCAATGCAGAAACTGAGCAGCAATATGGTAATTGTAATGATGGTGTAAAGAATCAAAATGAGCAGAATGTAGACTGTGGTGGAATTTGTCCATTAAAATGCGCAAACTGCAATGATTTTAAATTAAATCAGAATGAGTTATTTGTAGACTGCGGTGGAATTTGTCCTGCATGTGATAATCAAAAGACACAGCATTGTGCAAATAAGATCAAAGATGCAGACGAAACAGGTGTTGATTGTGGTGGATTAACATGTGGTCCATGTAAAAATGAGATTAAAACATTATATCCAAACCAATGTAAAAACGAATTTAAAGACAGCAATGAAGAAAAGATAGATTGTGGCGGTCCTTGTCCACCTTGTAAATACACTGAAGAAATAAACAAACAGCCAGATGCTCCAATTCCAGATCATTGTAAAAATAATCTGTTTGATGCAACTGTAGAAGAAAAGATAGATTGTGGCAAAGAATGCCCTGCATGTACGCAGCCAAGTTGTGTCGATAATCTCCAAAATCAAGGAGAAACAGGCATTGATTGTGGTGGTCCTTGTCCATTATGTTCAGAAAAACAAGATTGTTCGTATGATTCTGACAAAGATGCAGCAGGAGATGACAATCAAAAGAAAGGCATTAATTTTGCAGTTCCAGGATATGTTATTTATCAAGGAAAAAAAATATCTGATTCTTGTAATGGAAATCTTCTGAAAGAAAAATACTGCACAATAGATGGGGAAGCAACTGAGTTTCAATTTTGCAGCGATGGTTGCATAGAGACAGAAGATGGCGCAGTATGTGATAAAAAAACATGCGCTGACTCAGACGCGTATGCTCCTGTAATGACTGTTGAAATTTTAGGAATCGAAGTCTACAGTTATGACACAAAATACTCAATTCCAGGTTCAGCAGAGCAAAAAGACACAAAAGGCGCAGTCACAGCAGGTCCATTAGCAGATGAATGTATCGACACAGATGCAGTCAATGAAGCATATTGCAGCGGAAATACTCCTGCATATAAACAATTTAACTGTCCGAAAGAAGCTTATGGTTATGACTTATTTGATGGCTGCGCAAATGGCGCATGCTGTGCAAATAAAGTAAAATGCATTGATGGGGACATTGAAGAAAATGGCGGCAATAATGCAAAAGCAGGAAAAAATATTTTCAAAAAATCAATAACACAATCTCCAAAAATATGTTTATCAAGCAATCCTTCAGTTTACAAACCAGATACTTGTGGTGTTACATATTGCTTAGCAGACGCAACTGATTCAGCAGTAATTGATAACACAAACAATGGTTACAACTGCAACAACAATCTCGGCAAAAAAATAGAAAACCAAGAAAGCAATTATGGTGATTTAGTTCAAGAATATTATTGTGATGGAACAGCAGTAAAATCGCAATGGTTTAGCTGTCCGCAAGGGCAAGCGTGCTTGCAAGGAGAATGTAAGGAATTAACATGTATTGATACTGATATAAATGCGCCAAAACCTGATTATATAACTGGTTCTGTTACAGGAATAGGGTTTGAAAATTCTCTGCCTATTTTAAAGACATTCAATGATGTTTGTATTCAAGGAGATTTATTAAAGGAATATAAATGTGGAACAAGAAATTTAGATTATTCAAACAAAAATGCTGAGTTAATCTCTGGAGAATTATATGCAGTCTACGACCTTGTTTATTGTCCAGGAAAATGTAAATCAGGCAAATGTATAATTGATTTTAATCCAGTAGCAGCAGATCCGTTTGCAAAATGCACTGATAGTGATGCTGATAATTATTATAATAAAGGTTATATTGAAATAATTCATCAAGGCAATCCTCTTAAGAAAGATATTATGAAAGATGTATGCCTAACTTCAGATAACACTATTGTAACAGAATGGACATGCAAAGACAATGGCACGCCAATTTACAAAAAATGTGAACAAGGTTGTTGGGATGGTAAATGTTTGTAGATGAGATTTATGGAAACAAAACCAACTAAAAACAATCAAACAATAAAATGGACAATTATCATTTCTTTAATTATACTTATCATTTTTTTAGGTATTTCTTATGATTCATTTGCTCCAACAAGTACAACTACTGGTTATTCATTTGTTGCTCAAGCCTATAAAATTCCTGAAAAAATTAAGGAAATAGATAGAGCAAGCATTAAGAATCTAAAACAAACTTCCCCATACTGCAAAGAAACAGATAACATTGGCATTGTTCCAACGGGTTTCCAGCCATTTATTTTTGGAAAAATAACTTTTCAAGAGCTAATTAAGCAAACTCAAGGAATTAATAAAAAATCAAGCTCAGAATTTATAACATCAACACTTTCTGATAATTGCAAAGATTTCCAATATTTAATTGAATACAATTGTGATAATTACAATCCGAAATCACTCTACAAAATCAGCGAGAAATTATATTCAGTTGTAAAATGCGATTATGGCTGCAATCAACAATTTGGAAAATGCAACACGCAGCCAAGTTGTGATAATAAAGTGAAAGATGGTGATGAACTAGTTGTTGACTGCGGCGGAAAAATATGCAAACCTTGTCAAAACCAGCAATTCTGCGAAGATTCTGATGGTTCAAATTATGAAAACAAAGGTTTTGCAGTAGTTGAATTAAACAACAACGGAAAGAAAGAGAAAACACCAATTGATGATTATTGTAAAGAAAATATCCTTTACGAGCAAGAATGTGCAATCAATGGCTACAAAGAAGAGCAGTATGATTGTGCAGCAAATGGTTATAAAAAATGTGAAGATGGAAAATGTGTAGAGAAAGCAAATTGTATTGATAGTGATGATGGGGATAATATTTATATTCCAGGAGCAGTTAAAGCATGGGATATAAAATCTCCAGAAGATATAATTTTCAACCAAGATTATTGTTACGGTGAAAAAAATCCATACAATGTTTTTGGCAGTATTGTTCAGCAAGTTAGTTGTAATGAAAAGACAGAAGATCCATTAGTTGTATGTATCAATAAAGAGGTATGCATAACAAAAGATCCATGTAATAATAATAATAATAATAATAATGAGCTTTGTGCAACAGATATTATCTGTTTCTCAGGTGATAAAGATTGTTATTATGCTGGTGCATGCAAATCAAAACAAGATCTTTTCTGCTATAAATCAAATATTCCACAAAAAGAGTATTATCTTGAAAATAGTAGTTGTTCGTACAAAGAAGAAGAAACAGATGATGGAAAAACAACAATTGAGGAATGTCAGGAGATTTATTTTATTATCTCTGATGGTACTTTTGATAAATTATATAAAGTTAAAATACTAAATTGGCCATTAAAAACAAATACAATACAACTTCAATTTATATTCAATGTTCTCAAGACAGAAACACAATTTAATGGTGATATAAAATATATTGATCAAGAAATAAAGTCCTTTCCTTTCATCGACGGCAAAGAAACAATCTTTGAATACGAAGGTATCAAATTCACATTACTTATTGACACACAAAAGAAATTCATCTTCTTTAAAGATCTTGGAGAATATCCACCGGAACTGCAGAATATTCAATGTTCTTAAAAAATAATCATCTTTAAAAACACAAATATCAACCCAAATCTATGACAATCCTCAGCGACAGAGACATCAAATCATATATTCAACAAAAGAGAATCTTAATTGAACCATTTCTCGAAGAGAATATTGGTCCAAGTTCTATTGATCTTCGACTAGACAGTAAATTCCTAGTGTTCAAACATTCTGATATTACCCACGTAGATCCAAGAAATGTAAAAAGAGAAGAATTAATGTCAGAAGTAATTAAAGAAGAAAACCAACCATTCATCATCCATCCAGGAGAATTCATTCTTTCAAATACAATTGAATCAGTTACATTATCTGCAGATATTGTCGGCAAGCTCGACGGCAGAAGCTCATGGGGGCGTTTAGGAATCATAGTGCATTCAACAGCAGGCAATGTTCATCCTGGTTTTTCTGGACAATTAACACTAGAGATTGCAAACATCTCAAAATTACCTGTTTGTTTATATCCAAACTCAAAAATCTGCCAAATATCATTCCAATTACTTTCATCACCTGCAGAAAAACCATATAATGTCAGAAAAGAATCGAAATATATTAATCAGCAAGGACCGGGTGCGAGTAGGATTGATGAAGAGAAGTAAGAAGTTAATTATAACTATTTCATTTTCAATGAATATGGAATCTGACTTCATACTGTATCAACCTTTATCCATCTCTTTGTTAAGTATTCATAATATTCTTTCTCAGTCTTACCTTTTTCCTTCCCAGATTCGATGTCTGAAATTCTTTGTTGTGCTTTTACATCTAATGCAATTTCTACATCATCAATGAGAACTTCCACATCTTGTAGAATTTTAGTAAATACTTTCTTTGGAAATTGAATGTGCTTTAAATATCTTAATATCTTTTGGTAATTTACTACTTGTAAGTTACCCTATAAATTTATTATCTCATCTCACATCCAAAAACTAAATGGCAGATCCAACAGACTTTCAAATGCAGCAACAAATGCAATCAATGCAGCCAAAGAAGCGTGATTTCTCATCAGATTTACAGGAAGTTTCTGAAGTTGTGCGAGATACATCAAGTAGAATGCGTGTTATTGAAGAGCGCTACAGTAGTCTGAGAAAGATTTTGCAAGTTACAGAACAAAACGCTTTGAAGACAAACAAAGATGTTCATGAAAGTGTGAAGTTATTGACAGATGAAGTTTCAGAGTTAAAATCACAATTGTCAGAGATAAAAGATGAAATGAAATTAATCATTTCAGAATTAAAATCCACTGCTAAAAAAGAAGATGTGGAATTGTTAGACAAATACATCAATTTATGGGAGCCATTAAATTTCGTTACTCAAAGGGATGTTGACCAAATAGTCAAAAGAGCCTTAGAAAATGCAATGCAGGATAAAAAACAATAAAAAACTCTCTTCGTTCGTTTTTTATTGTTTTTTAATATATAGGATATTAAATTATTTTAAAGCTTTGCTTTAAAATAATTTAGAAAGTTTTATATAACAACACAACTCTATAAATAAAAGTGAAGTTACATGGGACTTTTTGGATTTGGAAAAAACGATAATCATGACGATCATGCGCAACATGGTCCTCCTCAAGGAGTTCCAGTTGATAAAGTAATAGCAATGCGTCAGCAAGGTTTGAGTAATAGTCAGATTATACAATTATTGCAAAGAAATGGATATGAATCAACTCAAGTTTTTGACGCAATGAATCAGGCTGACATAAAAGGCACTGTTGAATTATCTACAGATCATATGCCAGCGCAAAACGAGGTACAACAAATGGGACCGCAATTACAATCAATGAATGCAAATGCAGGAATAGCTCCACCACTTCCTCAAGGAGATCCTTTTGGAGAAGCTCCTCCAATGGGTCCAGGTTTAGGCGATGTTCCTAATCAACCGCAATCTTTTGCGCCAGATGGTGGATATTCAGGAGGTCCTCCAAGTTATTCAGGAGGAAAATCACCAGAACTCGAACGTATGGAAGAGTTAGCAGAAGCAATCATTGATGAAAAATGGAATGAAATTGTTCGAAGCATCAATAAGATTATTGAGTGGAAAGATAGAGTAGAAGGAAGAATCACAAAAGTAGAGCAAGAGATTGATGACATGAAAAAAGATTTCACAACTCTTCACACAGGCGTTCTCGGCAAAATAGGTCAATACGATCAAAACTTATCAAATATCGCAGCTGAGATTAAAGCAATGGATAAAGTCTTCTCTAAAGTCTTGCCAGTAATGACTGAAAATGTAAACGAATTATCAAGAATAACAAGAGATTTGAAAACAAAGTAGTTTCGTCGTGCAACTGAACGAAGTGAAGTTGTACTTCCTGTGTTTTTGATCAAACTTTTTCTTAAAAAGTTTGGCTGATATAAAAGCAATGGATAAAGTCTTCTCTAAAATCTTGCCAGTAATGACTGAAAACGTAAATGAATTATCAAGGATAACACGAGATTTGAAGACAAAGTAGTTAGTCGTACAATTCATGGAAATCTTTATAATCATTACATATATTCTAATATTTATGGTTGAATTAAAAGATTATTACACTATCAATTCTATATATGAAGAATCATTAGAGACTATTATGATATATACTGGATTAAAAGATCTTTCACTGATCGAAAAAGTAGCATTACGAAGAATTATTCAAGTGCATTGGAAAGATTAGAGAATTTTGCATTTTTGCAAAATTCTCTTTAGGAGAATTCTTTCAGAAAAAACAAGAAGAAAAACATCATCCATAACTGAAGTTAATGTCCATGTCCTCCCCCGCCAGCACCAAAAGTTGGTGTCATTTTCCCAGTCAATAATGCAATTGTTAAAGCAGATAAAACTAAAACAAATAATATCCCAAGTGTTTTTGGATGATAAAATGTTCGTTCTAAATTACTTTGAAAATTAGGTGAACCTGTTTCTGTTGCATAATTACCACTTCCATCAAAAGTAATTGTTTCTCCTGTATCTGTTGCTGCCCCAGGCGCAGTTCCTTCAAGATTTTGCTGTCCAAATGCAGCTGATAATGCGCCCAATGCAATAAGTATGCCTATAATTGCAACAGTCCACTGCAATCCTCCGTATTCTTTTATAACTGTATGGATATCTGCATCAGTTGCTCCGAATATTTTGTATGAAATAATTCCAAATATTAAGAAAATAAATACTACAGTAAACCAAGGCGCCATAAATTCAATCATTCGCATAATAGCCGGAGATAATATAACTCCTATGGATATAGCTAGTGCAACAACAGCATAAATTAGTTTTTGATCACCAACTGGTTTTGTATGCGCTAAGAGTGCATAAACTAATACTAAACTTAATAAGAATATAAAAACAGGCGAAAATCTTGCAAGCAAGCTAATATCTATTGCTGGTGTTGCCATCTAATGATGACCTCCACCGCCGCCACCAAAGAATTTTCTAACGTCCTGCATCACATTGCTAAAAGCGCTTGCTTTTGCTGCAGATGTTTCATCTTTAGTAATATAACCAATAATCAGTCCAAAGACTAATATGATTATAATTATTGACGTAGTATCAGAACCCCACCATGAATAAGTAATATTTTGCCACCATCCAGCTGCTGCTCCGAAAAAATATATAATTGCGCCAAATGCTGCGATTGCAATAAAGCTTGAAAATACTCCGCCGCTTGCCCAATCTGGTCCAACACCAAATATTCCAAGTAATAATAATAACATAACAATAGCAACTGCAACAATAGAAATATTTGGAATTGCGCTGTTCATAATGACAACAACATCAGCATTTGGTGGATATTTTCCAAATACATGCGGTAATACTACCATCAATCCAAGCAATAATGATAATGCAACATTGAATTGTTTTTTATCTTTTCCAAGAATATGTGTCTTTTGCAAAGCTGCAAACACAACTAGAAACACTAATAAAAATGGAATTATTACTTCACTAAGACCATAGTTATCTAAAAAGTATAATAAATCTTGTGCTCTACCGCCGCCAGCATATAATGGCATAATTACACCCTCCTTTTTTGATAAATATCTAATTGATAATTATTAATCTCTTTTTTACTATTTACTTGTATATAAATCTTTAGTATTTTAATTAATGATGTCCGTGATCACCATGGCTATCACCACTTCCTTCTTTTCCAACATGGCTATGTTTTGGTTCGCGAACAATATACATCATGAATATTAACACAACAATTAATAACACTATTGAACTAACTGCTGTTGAATCAAAATTATTTACAACAGAATCTATAATCACTTGCAGCCAGCTTTGTCCGGAACTTGTTGTAATAGCTGCTAAAAATATAAGCACAACACCAACAAACATAATCACCATGAATGTTGTTCTCCATCCTCCTACTAATTTAACTTCTTCTTTTTCAGAAAAGAATGTTCCTATCAATAGTAAGAAGCAGACAGAAATAAGCAATAATAATACAATATTTGCTAATGACTTATTTATAATTGCAACTAACTGTGATGAAGCTATTACTAAAAATGCAATAACAAATGCAACCATGGCATTAAGATTTTTTTTTGCTGTTTTTACTCCTTCAACATCTTCTGTTCCAAATATCTTTGTTTTTTCGAAAATTGCAAAAACAATTGTAAATACGAGGATAAATGGAAGTATTACATCATATACTCCAAGTCTCTCTAAGAATTGAATAACATTGCCAAATACTGTTTCTTGAACCATTCCTTTTTCTCTATCGATGAGGATATATAAATATTTCGTTTTCATGGCACAATCCAATTTGTGAGTGATGGATATAAATAGAAGGATAACCACCTCAAATGTATATTTTCAGATATAAACAGAGGTGATTATCCAATGACAGAAATATACTTGAACCTTAATAACTTTTCGAATTTTGAAGCACTTTTTGACTTGTTTCCAAGTTCTAATCAGTATGAATTTACTTCTGATAA
>JACRKF010000013.1 GCA_016219865.1 Candidatus Woesearchaeota archaeon
CAATTGAGAGAAGCAACTCAGTTGCCTTTGTCAATAGAACTCGATTACGAATCGAGTCTATTTGTGGGTTGAGCCGAATATTCGGCTTACCCATATTTTTATATTAGAATTAACTGGTTAATCTATTTATTGGATGAAGCCGATTAGTATTTTCGAGTTCGTTTCACTCACTCAGGAAATACAAGAGAAAACAATTAAATATTTATATATACGGCACTATCTTTATTAATGATGAAACAAATAACAATATCTGAAGATAAATTGAACAAGATATTATTAGATATGGAAACATTAATAGATGATGTAGCATCGCTTGTTGACCAAGATGAAATTGCTAAGAAAAGACTTTCAGAGTTGCAAACAAATCCCTCAATTGCTAGATCAGAGAAAGAACTAGACCAATACTTAAAAAAAAGAGGATAAGAAGAAAAATAAAATAAGAGAAAATCCTCTTCGCTTAAAACATCTTTCAGGTGGAAATAATTGTTATCGTGAAGCTATCACAAATAATACTCGATTAATTTATTATATTGAAGACAGAGTTTGCAGTAATAAAAACATACACTAAAATTTATTCTTAATCACATATTCTGCAACAGTTTTCTCAGCCTTCTTCCTTTTCTCTTGATGCTCTTTTAAAAACGCAGTTATTTTATCAACAACGATCTGCTTTAACTCTCCAGATAATAGTTTTCCAGAAACATAATCATCATGAATCTTCTGTAATTTCTTATCATCTTCTTCTAAGCCATACAAAAGCATCTGAAATGATACATCTACGGCAGTATTCCCTCCTAATTTTCGATGCTCTTCAATTGTTGCATGCCCGCCAGAAAACGCATATTTCTTTATCTTTTTCGCTGCTTCTTCAGGAGAATCTGTTAAAGCAATATACGACAAAGCATCAGATGATGACATCTTGCCACCTTTCAATCCTAGCAAGAATTTATGATATGTTGAACTAAGCTGAGTAAATCCAAAACCAGTAATTCTTTGTGATAAATCTCTCGCTAATCTTATATGTGGATCTTGATCAGTTCCTACTGGCACAACAACAGGCATTACGCCTTCAAATTCAGGCAGTTGCGCATGCAGCATATCTGCTGCTTGCAGCAAAGAAGCTGCCATTTTTCCTGGAGTTACTTCTCCATAAACTGCTTTAAACTCATTAAAAGTTGCATGTCTGGCAAGCATATTTGCTAAACTATAGTAAGCATTTGATTTCTTTCCATCATTTGATCGTTTTGACTGAAAATAAAAATCACATTTGTTCAGATCTAATCCTAATGCAACATAATTAGTAAGATATTCAGTTAATGCTGTCTCACGGAGTTCTTTCATATCAGGATTACGAGAATTATATGCTTCAATATCTGCAACAGTAATATATGCTCTTGCTCCTAATTTCTGATAAAATACCATCTGATCTGCAACTAATTTATGCCCAAAATGAAATTTGCCAGATGGCATTAGCCCTGTCATCATTACAAAAGGTTTTTTATGCTGCACTGCATCTAATATTCTATCAAAATCTCTATGACTATAAATTAATCCTCTTCTAAATAACAGAAAATCATGAAATACTTTAGGCAATGATTTAAATGGCTGCAACCCAAATTCTTTTATAAGTTTATTATAATCAATTGTTCCAGAAACTTCCCAAGGTGTTACAACAAACTCTTTTTGTGCCATAGCTTTTCTAAAGAAGATAGTTTTATTTAAATGTTATTGAAAATATTATTGATTAACTTTACTCACTAATTTTTTCATATGCAATACCATATCACTGACAAGTTCTTTTTTACCAACAATAACAAAAAATGGTTCTTTATATAGATTAGATTTTCTATTATTGATTTCAAAAGATGTATAATCAAATGGTTGGAATATATATTGACCATTCTGCTCACTAACAACCATTGCCTCTCCTCCTGCTTCACGAACAGATAATGCAGGAACATCCCATAAACAAACATGAGGGTTAACATAGAGATTTGTTCTATCAGCATGCGTACTTGGAAATACTGTTGCTAATGATTCATACACAGCTGAAGTATAACCAAATTTTCTAAAAGGAAGTTTTAATTTCTCTAAAGTTTTTAATAAACAATTATATCTATTAAGATAAGCTGGCGAAAGCATACTTGGAAGAAAAGCATCAGCGAGTATGATCTCATTATCAAAATCTTTTGATTGAGCAGATAATCGACTTACAGTATCAGTTTGCCCATCTTCAGAAAGCTTTTGATAAGAAACACCTTCACCTTTTATTGCTGTAAACAACTCTTTTCTTTCAGGAGCATATACTGCTTCAACAGCCGCTTCATTTTGTAAAGTATTCTTATCAAGAATAATGTATGCAAGATGCACAGTATACTTTGAGAAATCTGTTTCCTTAACACGAACATTGAATTGTGTTTGATATTTATTATCAATCAAACGTTCTAACTTGCTTTTCTCCAAAAGATCTTGCATTTTCCCAGAGAAAATAGCTGTTCCATCTAAAGGATAAAAAACAAAGCTATAAATGAGCGGCCCAAGCCTTCTTCCATTTTCTTCACCTATGACTGTTGCTAAACCTTTAAATTTTTCGTCAATTTCACTAAGAATATGCTGCTCAGATTTCTTGTCTGCATCAGTTACAAAATCAACAGCAAGAGTGTCATTTCTTTTCACAAGATCAGCCTCAGAAAATACAAGCCCATTGCCGCAACGAGATGCAGATATTTTCTGCCGTTCTGGCAAAAGAATATTATCTCCTGCATAACGAACTGCCTTTATCATAAATTCTAATACTTCTCTAACTTCTCTATTCTTAATAGTTGCATTAACTGCCATAAATATAAAAGAACATGCATGGCTTTTTAAATGTTACTATTAGTTGGTAATGCTGTTGTCCTTTATCGTTAATTTTATATAGAAATACTGCAATAATCAAAACATAGTGAGAGTATGATGAATAAAAAAGCAGGCATGCAATCAATAATAGTTATAGCTTTAGCTATTGCTTTATCATTTTATTTAGTAATTACAACAGAAGCGCATTCAGATAACATTGCCTTCTGCAACATTCAAGGAAGAATTTTCAACACAAACAACAATCCCTTAAATCTTAGCCAAATTAATATTAACTGCACATTAGACAGAAACAACTCTTTAAACACAACCTATGAGACAACAAATGGCAACAATTTTCCAAGCGCAATTAACAACAGTTACAGATGCGCAATGATTTGTACAAATATTTCTTTAGATACTGTTGAGATTAACTTTTACAACACAACTCATGAAACATACAACACTACAGCATTAACAACATCAACAAAATTCTTTAACTTTACACTCTTAACTGTAACTGCTCCGATAATCTACAATATCTCTGGCAATATCTCTGCCACAACAGGAGATATTGTAACAATTGAAATAAACGCTGCAGATAACATCAATGTAACTTCAGCAAACATAACATTAAACAACGGCACAACAATTATAATGACTGAAACAATACAAGAACGTTTTGCAATAAACATTACGCCGCCAAATAACACAATAACAGAAATAAGTTATATCATAAAAGCATACGACAGATATTTGCTAAATGCAACATCAAATAATTATACAATAACAGTTTCTGATAATGATGCGCCAACAGCAAATGCCGGCCAAACAATACAGATAAATGAAAGCCAGATTGCGCAATTTAATTCCAGCAATTCTTCAGATAATATTGGCATTACAAGCTATTTATGGAATTTCAATGTTATAAACAACAGCAATTCAACTCTTGCAAGCCCTACATACAATTTCACAACAGCAGGAACATATAATGTAAGTTTACTTCTCAAAGACGCAGCTAATAACAATGCAACTGCGTATGTTATAGTAGTTGTTGTAGATTCAACAAAACCAACAACATTAAACACATTTCCAAGCAATAATTCAAACAATATTCCTAGAACAACAAATATAATAATAAATTTTAGTAAAGCATTAAACGCAACAATATTGAATAACAGCATTTTTGTTTTTGATGCATCAAACAATCTGATCAATGGAGAATTATTCTACAACACCTCAACAAATGCAACAACATTTATACCATCAATCCTGCTAAAACAAAATGAAACATACAAAGTTAATATTACAACAAATGCACAAGATACAAACAGCAATAATATCTCAAACAATTATGTATTTAACTTCACCACAAAATTGCAGGATACAGATAATGATGGCATTGCCGACATCAATGATACTGACAAAGATAATGATGGCATAATAAATGCAAACGATAAACTCAATGGCAATGCTTCAACAATCTACACAAACATTGGAGCAATATCTATAACAATAAATAATTCAGTAAACGTAAATCAACAGTTCCAGGATATTGCATTTGTAAGAATCCTCAACAATTCACAAGAATTGCTTGAATTTTATTTTAATTTCTCAAACACAACATTAGACTTGACAAATCTTACAATCTACGAAACAAACAACAAGACAACAGGAGAATTAATCATCAATGGATTAAACTTAGCAGCAATTTCCCAGAAAAAAACAGTCTTTATCACAAATAAAAGCGAATTCTCCGCTGTCTGTATCAAAGACGCAGAAATTGAAACAATTGCAAATATTTCAAGTGAATGTACCGCTAGCAATGAATACAAGATTGAATGCAATGGCGCTTCGCAAAATGGCTATGCCTGCGCATATAACGCAACAATTGGTAAGTATAAAATAACAGGCTTAAGCAATTCAGGAGTAAAACAAATAAATTATACCATCCCCGCAGTAATAGTAGTTGGACAAAATAATGGAGGGGGCGGCGGAGGTACAATAAAACCAGCGCAATTCGGCACAAAGAATACATCAAAAGCAGGAGATTGTAAAACAAATCTTGATTGCGCTGATGAACAAGAATGCGCAGCAAATGAAAACATCTGCGCAGCAATTATTTGTTCAAAAGGATATATTCAATCGCATTTTTGTATAAACTATGAATGTGCAGAAGATAGTGATTGCAGTGAAAAAGAAAACAAGATATGCTACAGAAACAAATGCAGGCAATGCGCAACAAACAACGATTGTGGAGAAGGATTTATTTGCCAAGATTATGAATATACTTGTAAACAGATAGAAATAAAAAAAGAAGAACCTGAAAAAGAAATAATCAAAGAATTAACAATCTCAATTCTTGAACAAAAAGAAGTTTTCTACACAGGAGAGATAATTACAATACAAGTTCATGACAATGACAACAATCCAATTGCTGATACAAAAATAACTTTACAATATAAATCAGATAAAACGCAGCAAGTAAAAACAGATAACAACGGAAAAGCTCAAATAAAGATTGAAGAAGAAGGAACAATAACAATCTCAGCAGCAAAGCAAGGATTTAAAACAATAGCAATAGAAATACAAACAACAGAACAATCATTCTTTGCAAAACTCTTTCAGAATATTGAAACAACAAAGCTCACAGTAATAACATTATTGATAATAATTCTCAGCGCAAGCATTTTGTTAGTTTATTATATGATTAAACCGATTGAAAGGAAAAACTAAAAATATTGGAGAGAGTGAGAAGATAATCATAAACAAATCAGAAAGACAAAGATTAGAATCTAACATCTGGAAATTCTATTTATTTGACATATTTGAAGCTATGCTCTTTGCAGTTCCGATTATTGTTTTATTCTGGCAGGAGAATGGTTTAAGCTTGACACAGATAATGATTCTGCAGTCATTATTCGCAATAGCAATTGTTATCTTAGAACTGCCTACGGGATATCTTGCAGATATGCATGGAAGAAAGAATATTCTGCTGCTATCCGGGATTAGTTTTGTGATTGCAGTTTCTGTTTATAGCATAGGATCTAGTTTTGCAGCATTTTTAGCAGCTGAATTATTCTTTGCATTAGCGCTATCATTATATTCAGGAACAAGTTCAGCGCTTGTATATGATACATTGAAACAATTAAAACGAGAAGATGAATACAAGAAAATTTGGGGCAATGCTAAATACTATGGTTTTATTGCAATGGCTATCTCGCAGATTATTGGGGGATTTATAGGAAAAATCAACTTTAGATGGACATTTTACCTCACAATTCCGTTCTATCTTTTAACAATATTGATTACATTGACAATGCAGGAACCAAAAAGAAATAAACTTGTTGTGGAAAAAAGCAATCTCAAGAACCATTTTAGAAAATTAATAAGAATTCTCAGATACTCATTGATTGATAACATAAAGATGCGGTGGTTAATAATCTTCTCAGCAGTAATCTACGCGCTAAACTCTGCAGGTTTATGGCTTTATCAACCTTACTTCAAATTGACTGGGATTGACATTGCTTACTTTGGCATTATCTTTGCTTCATTCCAAATTGTCTCAGCAATCTCCTCAAAATATGCCCATAAGATAGAAAATAAGCTTGGAATGAAAATTTCACTTATTATTTTAGTTCCAATTATCTTCATAGGTTATCTCTTGACAAGCAAGATAATATTTCTATTCAGTTTTGTATTCATTTACCTTTTTCAGTTTGTCAGAGCATTCTCAGATCCAATTTTCTCAGATTACATAAACAAACTGACAACCTCAGATATACGGGCTACAGTATTATCTGTGCAAGCTTTAGCAAGAAGATTATTATACGCAATTTTGATTCCATTTATTGGTTGGATTGCAGATGTATACAGCTTAGCGCAGGCATTCGCTGTTGCAGGAATAGTTACTGCTGTGATTGGAATGATTGTTTTGTTTATTTTGTATAAGGATGATGTGATATAAGAGATAGTAGTTAATCTCATAGGTATTCCTCATTATAGTATTTGCTGAATGAACGAAGTAAATTCGCAAATACTAAGAAAATACTAATAATTTATATACACCATCATTCTCCAAATCAACTATGAAATGCCTCGCAATTACAGCAGAAGGACTTGAACAGCTCGCAAAACAGGAGATAAAAGAAATTCTGAACAAAACAGCACTAACAAAAAAAACAGTTGTTTTTTTTGACGCAGAAAAGAAAGAGCTTGTTGAATTTGCATATAAAGCAAGAAGTGTAAAACGAATATTGCTTCTCATCGCAAACATAACAATAACAACTGAAAAGACAAAAACAATACAACTGATAAACGCAGCAATAAAAGATTATGATTTCTCAGCATTAGTCAGCAGCAAATCTTTCAAAGTCGAATGCAAGCGCTTTGGAAACCATCAATTTAACAGTTTAGAAATTGCTGGAGAGATAAGCAAAACAATTGCAGCAAAATCAAACGCTGTAATCTCACTAAACGCGCCAGAGGTTATCTTTCACTGCTACATCCACAACAATAATTTATACTTTGGATTAGACATCGCTGGCTTCAACCTTTCAAAAAGAGATTACAATATATTCAACACCCAGAACTCATTAAACGGCGCAATTGCATATTCATTAATGAGAGATGCTGAACTCAAAGAAGGAGAAACTTTACTCAATCATTACGCAAATTCTGGCGCAGTTGCAATTGAGACAGCATTATTTTTGACAAACAAATCAGTTAATTTCTATAAAAAAGACAAGTTTCTTACAGCAAAACTTTGGAACATAGATTTGAAGCAATTCGACAAAATAAAAGCAGCAAACACAAAAATAATCTGCTATGACAAATCAATGCATAATATTACTGCTTTAAAGAAAAATGCGCAGATTGCCGGCATTCACAAAGAATTGTCAATTGGCAGAGTTGACACAGAATGGCTTGACACAAAAATTGACGAGAAAAGTGTAGACAAAGTGATTGCAGCGCTGCCGATACCATCAAAAGTAATTGGAGATAAAGATATAGCTCCTGTTTACAAAGAATTCTTCTACCAATTAGATTATGTTCTCAAAAAGAAACATCTAATAGTGATTATCATCGAAAAAGATGAGCTTCTCAAAGAGTGCATGGATAAATTTGAGATAATTGCAGAAAAAAAAGTACTGCAGGGCATGCGAGAATATAAAGTATTTATTATGAAGAGAAAAGATTAACTTAAGAAGCTCTTGTTACTTTTTTCTTTGATTTTACTGTAACAGGATTGCTAATTACAACAGGTTTACTAACCTCTTGCACAGTTGTTTTTACAGTAGTATTCTTAATCTCTATTTTTGGTATTGCAACTGCCTTTTGTTCTTGAATAATTTGTTCTTTAATCACATTATTATCTTTGATTAGATTATTCTTTTGTGTTGCATCGGTAATCATTTCAGTTGCCGGCAATTGAGTAGGCAGATTATTTTGATTTAAGTTAATTTCTTCATTTAATATTGGTTGTAATACACCAATAGTTATAACAATACCAACTATAAGGATGAATAATATTAATATACTTCCAACAGCAATCTTTAGTTTCACAAATTTCATCGAAATTCAAACTCCTCTGAATGAATATTTGCTCTTGAAATACCTAATTTTAGAAGTCCTTCAGTAATGCTTTCTTTTAATGAATTTGGACCGCATAAATAAAATTCCTTTTCAGTTAGATTGCCGCTTAATATAGAAATATCTTTTACTTGAAGATAACCTTTTGTTTTAGTTAACCAAGGGATTACTTTAAATTGATTATTCTTTGATGCAACATAATTTAATCCATTTAATCCTACAAAATCACTATCATCTCTCACAGAATAATACAACTCAATTTTATTAGTAAGTTTATTGCTATTTTCTTGATTGTCTAACAAATCTTCTGCCATTCCTAAGAATGGAGTAATGCCAATTCCTCCTGCTACCCATATTTGATCTTTATTTATTGTTCTGTCATAATTAAATCTTCCATATGGGCCCTCAACAGAAACTTTATCACCTATTTTTAAAAGTGCTATATTGCTTGTAAAATCACCAAGAGATTTAATTACTACTTTAATCTCTGGATTATTTGAAGAAGATGCAATTGAAAAAGGATGAGCTTCAGTGCTTAATTTTTGATTATAAAATCTTACAAAAACAAATTGTCCTGATTTATAAGCAATTGGTTTGTGCACAGGAACAATAACAACCTCATAACTAGTTTCATTCACTTTAGTTATTGATTTTATTTCATACGCTGCTGCTTTAAACATTCTATCTTTCAAAAACAAGCTATAAATAAATCCTGTTAATCCCATCACAGAAACAATTACTGCATATATATAATATCCCTTAAAGATATAATCTTGCGAAACATCTCCCTTTACAAGCACAATATGAAGAATACTAAACACAAAAATAAGTCCAAAGAATTCATGAGTAAATTTCCAACGATTATATTTAATCTTAGTAAACAAGGTAATATAAATTAGTGCAATCATTCCAAGCAGTGCAATAATTCCAAAATTAATTGACCAATGTGAACTTGGCAACAAATAAGTTGCAGCTAATTTCATATTATCAGGAATAAACTTAAGGACAAGCAATATTGGATGAGATAATATCAACATAAATGCAGTTCCACCAAGAACTCCATGAGCAATATAAACTTTATCTAATCCGCCAAACAAATCTTCTATGAAACTTATTCTTGTTGATAATATAAAAGTAAGTGCAAACAAAGTCATCGCAACTAACCCAGTTATTTCTCCCAAACTATGAGTTATTGAACTATAATCATTAAACTCTGCTGAATCTGGTCCTAGAAAGTTCCATAAGAATACTGGTATCAATGCAATAATTAAAATAATAATCCACCCAAATAATAATTTATATTTCATCTTTATATATGTCCTCCTTAAGATTATTATATATTTCAATATTTAAATTTTTAGTTATGCAAAGCACTTTAATATGCTTATTATCCCTGACTAATTTTTTAACATCATTTTTTGGCATAACAAAAATTGCTGTTGCATAAGCATCAGCTTCCATCACAGTTGGAGCAACAACAGTAACTGAAATATAATCTCTTTGATTGATAATATGGCATTTATCATAATCTTTATCAAACTGATTATAATCGCCAGAAGTAGCAACTCCAACATTCTTTAATTTCAGAGCAGAGATAAATTTATCATTTTCTCTTGGATGCTGCACATAAATAATTCTTTTTTGTTTGCCAAATACACTAATATCTCCACGAGCATCTATTAATCCAGAAACAACACCTTTTGATTGGATAAATTCAGCAATTTTATCTGTGATATACCCTTTTGCAATGCTTCCTAAATCTACAATAATATCAGCATTAGATAAAGTAACAATATCTCCATTTATTTTAATATCTCTAAATGAACAATTTAAAGGTGTTAGATCCTCATTTCTTTTTCGTTGCAAAAATTGTTTTCCTAAAGAAATATCATACAATCCATTTGTTCTTCTGCACATATCTAAAGCAACTTTTAAAACTTCCAAAAATTCTTTAGGAACAGCAATTTTCCGATTCTTATTTAATAATGAAAGACAGCTCTTATTATCATATAGATTAAATATTTTCTGAAGCCTTAAAGCTTCAGAATAAGCTTCTTCAAGTATATCGTGAATTAATTCTTCTTCTGTATCAAAAAGAACAATCTCAATTTCTTTTCCAAATAATTTATTAGTATAAGCAATTTCTTTCATGGTTGTGTCAAGAACCACCGGTGCCGCTTCGCTAACACCGGTGGCGTGTATGGGTGCTATTAATGTGGTTCTTGACATGTTAGGAATTTACCTCCTTAGTTATCACATGGTGGACTCCCACTAGTCACTAGACTAGATGGTAAATTCCCAACATATTTAACCTCAATTATATGTACCATGCATTCCTTCAATATGACTCACCTTAGTATATCTTCGCAATGCTTCTCGAAAAGTTTTATCAACTATAACGCCTTCTTTTTCAAATCCTTTTTTCAATGCGCTATACAACTTTTTACCTTCTGTATCAAAATCAGTTAAGATTATTACTTCTTTGTTTAAAGATATAATCTTATCAACAACTTTATACAATGCATCTTGTAAATAAATTATATTATCATCAATCCCTAATTCAACAAGTGCTTTTTTATCTTTTTTTCCTTCAACAATTATTATCTTATTGCTTTCAATAATTGAACTTACCCAATCAATAAGGAAAATAGCATAATTATTTCTATAATTAACAACTGCATTTCTTTTAATAAAATTCATATTAATCACATGCTGCATACTTAAAAAAATAAATTATTCAGTTAATTCTACACATTGTTTTACAAATCCATATTTACATCCATATTTCCTTACCAGTCTTATAACACAATTCACATGTAATAACAATAATCCTGCAATAATAAATGGTGTTCCTGGCACAAAAGGTAAAACCCATCCAATAATGCCTGCTAAAATTAATAATATACCAAGAAAAGCTTTCCATTTTCTGCTTTTTTTCTGTTTTATTACCACAGCCATATGTTTTTCTAAGTAAGTCATGTTTATTAATATTGTGTTTGTTATAATAATGCTTATAAATCAAAAACAACTTCCAAGACACATGCTCCACATAAGCACAATCTTAAAACATTACAAACATCTTGATATACAACAGGCAATGTTAGATAATGCTACTGACAGAGAAGTTGCAGTGAGATTTAATGATTATTTTGGCAAGCGTCCTGATGTATTGCAATATCCAAGCGATATTCTTGAATTTGCAAAACAAGGCGCTACCTCATTTCACGTCAGTGAAGAACAATGGAATAATCCATTGCACTTAAATCCAAATCTCAGCAAAAAAGATATTGATGAGCTCAGAAAAGGCTGGGATTTAGTATTGGATATTGATTGCAAACTCTGGGATTATTCAAAATTAATCACGCATCTATTGATTCAAGAAATAAAAGCCCATGGTATAACAGCAGTATCATGCAAGTTCTCAGGCAACAAAGGTTTTCATATAGGTATTCCCTTTGAGGCATTCCCGCAGAGTTTTCAAGGCAAAGTTACCAAACAACTCTTTCCAGAAGGTCCAAGAAGAATCGCATTATACTTAAAAGCAAAGATTGAACCAAAATTATTAGAATATATTACCACAAATAACAAAACAACAGAAATTGCAGGACTATTGCAAAAACCAGAACAAGAATTATTCAAGATATTTTGCAACAAATGCAATACGCAAATAAAACAAAAAGATGCGATTAACGCATTTATCTGCGAATATTGCGATATTCAAATACAAAATGAAACAGAAGATTTCCTGCAATGTGAAAAATGCAAAAGATTGATGAAAAAGCTTCCAAAAAGAGAAACAAAAACACAATGTAACAAATGCAGTTCTACTTCATTTGATAAACGTTTTGATATTACAGCTTTGCTTGATATTGATACTGTGTTAATTTCATCTCGTCATCTTTACAGAATGGCATTTTCTTTGCATGAGAAATCAGGCTTATTTTCATTGCCTATTAATCCAGAGAAAGTTTTAGAATTTGACAAGCAACAAGCAACGCCAAATAATGATGCAGACAACAAAGAGGAGATAAAATACAAATTTCTTGACACAAAAAATGTAAAGAAAGACGAAGCAACTGAACTTATCCTACAGGCATTTGATTACCACCCAATTTTTGCAGAAGAAGATCTTCTGCAAAAATTAGAACAAAAAGAGTTTTCAGCGCCAGAGAATGCAATTCCGCAGGAACTGTTTCCTCCTTGTATGCTCGCAGGATTGCAAGGCATGGAAGATGGAAAAAAAAGATTTATGTTTGCATTGATTAATTTTCTAGAATCAGTTGGCTGGGATTATCCTCAGATAAAAGCATTGCTTACAGAATGGAACAAGAAAAATCCATCTCCGTTGCGAGAAGTGATTATTGAAGGCCAGTTACGTTATCGCAAGGAGCAGAAAAAAAAGATTCTGCCGCAAAGCTGCAGACAATATTATGAAGATTTGCAAATATGCAACCCAGATAATCTCTGCCAGAAGATAAAAAATCCAGTGCAATATGCAACAAGAAAAGCATTTATATTGAATATAAGAAAAGAATATGATGAGAAGGATAAGAAGAAAGAAATATAAACGCCAACTTTTCCTTTATTTATAGGTGATCTTATGAAAGTACGCGCATCGCATATTTTAGTAAAAACAGAGAAAGAAGCAAACGAAGTTGTCTATAATCTAATGACAGGTAAATCATTTGAAGAAGAAGCAAAAGCAAAATCTCTTTGCCCAAGTAAAAAAAATGGCGGAGATTTAGGATTCTTTGGAAAAGGCATGATGGTTCCAGAATTTGAAAAAGCAGCATTCGCAATGAAAAAAGGTGAAACAAGCAAACCAGTAAAGACGCAATTTGGCTGGCATATTATTAAAGTGACTGATGTGCAATAAAATGCAACAATCTATTTCAATAGAAGATATTAATGCTGTATTATATCACTCAAACCATCTTTCACTTACTAAAGTATATCTTTCAATTTTAACGCAAAGAAACCTTTTGGAAAAACAAGAATTTGCATGTGATTGGGACTTCGAGAAATCTGGTGTTAGTTTGCCAAATGAAGTTGATATTGATCAAAATATCAGATATGGTCTTCCTGTAGCTTCATTTAGAAGAGATGGTATTGGATTCTATATTTCTTATAATGCAAAAAGAAGTTCTTTCATTGTAAATGGACAAGTAATAATCATTGGAGAAAGAAAAACCTATGGACGTTTCATTCAAACTATATCAGAAGTAAGTAATATAGCAGGAGTAGAGCTAAATTTAAAATATATTATTAGTCGTTAAGATTTTTATAGTAATCTTACTTTTTCCCCCTGAACGCTTTACTCATTCCAGTGCTCCAGAAACTTGGCAATCCATTTGTTACAAAACCTGTAAACTCATCGGAATAGATATACGTCAATCCAAGCATATCTTTATGCTCTTCAAATTTCTTATCAACGTCAGTATAAATCTCTTTAATTTTCTTCCGCTCAAAATCCATCTGCAATAATGAGCTAGATTTTAAGAGCAGAAAATCAGCTTGCCGTAAAGTATTAACTTCAATATTGGAAGAATTCTGCGATATAAAAAAGATACTCAAATCTTTGTGTCGCGCAATTAAGATAAGTTCAGACAATACTTTATTCGCAGCGCTCATTGAAGAACGTGAACTGAACAATATTCCACCCTCATCAACTAAGACAGCTGCATTATTTTCAATCTGCTCGACTTTTTCAACTCCAACAATCCATGTTGGCAGATCTTTTTGCTGGAAACCAAGGCTATAGCATTTTCTGTTGGCAACTGCATGAATATTCTCTAACAATTTCATCCCTAATGCGCTTTTTCCACTGCCTCGCGCGCCAAGGATGATTGCAATCAAACTTTGATTCTTGTATAACTTTGCAGTAAGCTTTTGGTAATCTCCCTTGATAGTCTCAACAACCTCAAGTTCTTTGTATTTTCCTGCAACATTGATCTTTTTGTCGTGGAAAAAAATCTCTCTTTCCTTTCCTTCTATTCTTTTCTCTTTTATTTTTGCTATGCACCATACAATCCCTTTGTAGATGGAATAAAAGAAGTAGCCAATTCCTTTAAAGAGCAATTTGATAAGAAACCATAGTCCAAAAAATAGTTTTCTACCTAAACTGATTCTTTTCTTTTTTGCCATATCATATAAAAGAGTATAGGGATTAATAAATGTTTAGAAAAAGAATTAATTAATTTTATATTGATAAACAATTACTCTTACACTTTTAACAATTCCATCATTAAAAGGAATTTCACCTGATTCGCTTACCTTAGTCATCCCTAGTTTTTGATAGATCTCATTTGCTTTTGCTTCATTTGGATGGGTCGTGGTATATAATTGATTTAATAATAATTTTACATGCGGAGTATTTTTATAGATGCTAGCAGAAAATGCCTTTTCTGGACAATCTGATTCATCCAACAATTTTGGAAAGACAACTTTTGCTAATGCATTATTTAATTAACCTGAAGAAAATAAGATTAATAAAAATAAAAATTATCTCACATAGTGAACAATCTGTTCTGCTTTTATAGTTGATTTGTAATCAGCCAAATCTTTGTTAAAATTATGTCCAGTATAAGACCTGCTCAAGATTTGAGCTGCTGTTCCTTGATCTTTAACAAAAGCAACTGCTTCTTTTGCATTTGTTGGCAATTGATTTAATAATACATCTCTGCCGATTCTTATTTTTGAGTATGCTCTATCAGCTTCAACTCCTGCTTGAGGCATTCCTTGACTCAGAAAACCATCATACATTAGATCAAGATAAGCTCTTGCATCTAATCCTGAAATTATTTTACATTCCTCATTGCCAACTAACCTTACACCTAAATACAATGGCACTGAAGTCCAAGTTCTTGAATTATAACTATCTCTTGTTGTATCTGATTGCGCATATCTTACTCCGCCAGTTCTTCCATCTTTAGTTTGTTCTCTAACTTCGCAGACAGAAACTCCATTGATGCCATGAAAAATATCTCTTCCGACAGTAGCTTTTACACCTTCTTCATCTGCTAAGTTTGCAAATTCTATTTCCAATGTCATTGCATGAATTTTTTTCCCAGTTGATGGAATTATTTTATAGCTTGCCCCCAATCTTTTTTCTGCATCCTCTGCAAATTCATGACAAACATTAAGCATTGCATTTTCTAACGCGCTTGCAATTCCCATCCTTCTTGCATTCAATTCTGGATTCGTTTGATTTCCTTTCTGCGTTGCAATGTGTGATAAATATAATGTATTAGTTCTTGCATTTGCTTCAAATATGCCGTCTGCTGCTGCAATTACTCCGCCTTTTTCTCCAAATCTGCCTTGCGTATCAACAATGCCTGCGCAAACATATCGCAAGTAAACTTTTTCTCCTGTTGGACTATCAAAAACAATTCCTTTGCCTGTATCCTCAATACATGATGCCCAAACATCTGCAGGATCTATTTCTGTTACTGGAAAGTTCTGCGCAGATAATACATAAGCTCTTGGCAGCAACTTAGAAGCTGAATCTCTAATTAAAACAATTTCTAATCCATTTTCTTTTAAAGCAGATTCTACTTTTGAAACATTAACATGTGGCGCATAAAGTTTTGCATCTGTAAGCAAAACACGATCATCTAATTCTAATTTAACACCTTTTGCAATTCTTTTTTCCTCTTCATCTCTTGCTGTTTGTAATCGTCTTTTTACTTCTCTCATATCATCTCTTTTACCAAATAGAGTACTATATTGCCTTAATGCATTTTCATAAATATTTTCTGTTGCCATTTTTTACCACCATCCATATAATAAATTCTTAATCTGTACATCCTTTGTATCTTTAACTACTGCATAGTGTGTCTGAAGTATATAATATTATCTAAGACTTATTGAGATATATAAGTAAAATTTATATAGTAATTACTTATACTGATTAATTTAATGGATAATAATAATAATAGAATCAAGATAGACTTAAAAGATAATAAGATATTATCTTTACTTCACGAAGATAGTAGAATCACTTTAACTAGTCTTGGAAAACAAGTAAGATTATCAAAAGATGCAGTTTTATATCGAATCAATAAATTACAGAAATCTGGAGTGATTGTTAAGTTCTATACTGATATTGACCATAAAAGATTAGGGTTTACAAAATATTTTTTATTTTTACAGATGAAAAGATTAAGAAAAGAAGAAAAAGAACTGATAAACAATATGATTAAACTATTTCCTGAAATTATTTTTTGCGCTCAATGCACAGAAAATTGTGATTATTGGATTGAGATATTAAGCCAGTCTACTGACAAATTTAATTTATTATTTAACAATATTGTTGATTCTATTAAAGATTCAGTTGATGATTATGATATTCTTATTGAAACTTACTTGTGCAAGAGTTATGAACCATTAATTAAACAAGATCATGATTATGAAATAGTTAAGAATAAAGAAACAAACCAAGAGATTATTATTGATAAAAAAGACTATCTTATTCTTGAAGCAATTGAAAATAATTCCAGATTATTATTAACAGATATTGTAAAAAAAACAGGATTAACTGTTGATATAATTAAATATAGATTTAAAAGATTAAAAGAATTAAAGATAATTAATAGATGCAGTGTAGTATTAGACTCGCAAAAAATGAGATATGAATTACGGCTTATGATATTTACATTGAAAAGTTTTTCAAAGCAGGATAAAGAAAGATTGCTGTCATATTTCATAGCGCATAAAAATGTTCGATCTGTGAGCATGATTCTAGGCGAAAAAAAAATATTGATTGAAGTATTAACAAAAGACAGCATTGGATATCTGCATTTTGTTAACGAAATAAGAAGCAATTATTATGAGATATTTGACAGCTATGAAGAAATGATGATAATAACAGAAATAAAAGACAATACATTGCCGTATATGACTTTTTAGCAGTAGTAAATAAACTATAGATTTTTAAATAAAAAATGATTTTCAACACAATATGAGCTTATTCAAAACTAAAAGAGAACCCTATGATTTCAGCCAAATCATTGGTTCTTGCACAGAAGCTGGAAGAAAAGCTGGAGTTAACTGGGATAATGTTAATCTTGCTGATGGTTCAAACAAAAAAGCGCAGGAATTAGCAGCCTATTTTATTCAGTTTCATAAAAATTTGCTAGCTGCTCCAACTTTAGATGGCCTTCTTGAACCAAATGCAAGCTATGCAAATCAGCGCACATTAGAATTAGCAAGAGATACAACTGGAAAAAACAAAGTTCTTTGCACTAATCTATCACATGTTTCAATAGAGAGAGCTTGTCATGCATTACGGCTTGAAGCAATTGTTCTTGATGCAAGTCCTGAAAATAATTATCAACTGCATGAAGATCAAATTCAAAAAGCAATAGCTGAACATGGCAAAGATATTGCTGCAATCGTTGCAACATGCGGCACAACACAACTTGGGCACATTGAACGATTTGCAGAATTTGATTGGATAAAACAGTTAAGAAGTGAAGGAATATGGCTGCATATTGATGCTGCGTATGGCGGCTATATTGGAAGCATGCAAATACACAATAAAATAAAAATACCATCTGCAGATTCAATTACAATTGACCCCTATAAATTCATCGGCAAACCAGGTGTTGCTCTTCTCTTGGTTGAGAAAAATAAAATTCCAATACCAACAGTAGAATATTACACACAATTACAGTATACATTTCAGACAACATTACCTGCTGGACCAATTGCAGCATGGGGACAAACTGTGCAAGATCAAGGTCATATCTCTGGTTTACGAGAAATTGCTGACCAATGTGTTGAGATAGCAAGACAATCTGCTGCAGAACTAGGAAGACGAGGAGTTCCTTTGATTATCTTGCCGGAATTATCGATTGTTCCGATTGATCTTTGTTCAAAAGAAAGAGTAGATTATTTGCAGAGAGAATTATCTGAAAATGGTTTTAGTGTGGGAAAAGTGCATATTAAAGGAAAAGAATATGAAACTCATGGGATACGGATTGTTGTAACGCCAAAAGTAAATCCTGAGCTGATGTATGGGACTGCATATAGGTTGGTAAGAAAGATTGGTGAAGTTGCTAACTGCAACTTTTATTCTTAAACACAAAATCAACAAAATCTCTATCTTGAAGATCTGTTGAGCGATTAACACGTGTAGTGATAATATTTTGCTTAAGATAATTTAAAGTAAGATTTTGATGCTGAGCAATTGTCAATAAAAGAAGAAAATCAATGTAATCAGTTTTTTTAAGTTTAAAATTATTCATGAGTGTTGGTTCGATGTTTAATCTCAGAAATGCACTTCGAAAAGAACAATCAAATTGTAATAATCTAGTTCGAAGCTCATCTGTTACTTTAAACATGAACTTGGTATTTTGAACTTTATCTAGGAATTTTTGTTTTTTTCTTAAGTTTAATTCAAAAATTCCTATTCTGTACAATTTCCAATAATTTTGCCAATTTGTAATTTGTATATATCTTTCACCTTTTTTAGGTCTTAATATTTCTTTACATGTAATTCCTTCAAATTCAAGCAATTGTTGTACAAATTTAGAGAGTTTTTCTTCTTTTTGGTATGATAAGTGATAAGAAATATATGCAATGTAGTTCTCTTTCACAACAATACCAAGACCACCTTCAGCAGCATATAAGCCTCTCAAAAAAGCATGTCTTAACTCAATCTGTTCTGAATAATCAAATGTTAATACTATTTGAACGATTTTACCAAATATATCTCGTAAAATCATTCCGCTTATTTGCATTCCTAAACATTCTTCTCTATGTCTATCTGATTGGATAAGATGAATCATTTCTTTTGGAATCATAAGATAACTTGACCATCGAAAAAGCATATCTTCTTTAAAATGCCTATAGGTGATAGTATATCTGATATCTTGAATATGCAAATTCAATCTTTTCAAAAAGAAGTTGAGCATAAATTGAATCATGTCCTTATCTTTAGAAGTAAAATCCAAATGATGCATATCAACTGATAATTTTCCATCACCTATATACATAGCAATCGCTTCAACAAATGTATTATCAATAATTATTTTACTGGGAATGACAAAAGGTTTAGGATTTGGTCCACTTCCTTTTCTTTTAAAAGAAACTCTGATAAGATTGTCAGTTGTTTCTTCTACTAGATATTTCTTATCAATTAATTCAATCAGATTAATTGCATATTCTTTATTATTTCTCATTTGAAATCACCAACTACATCATATCTGAAACTTTTTTGAATGATTTTAGAAAATATTAGAGAGAAGTCCTTTATATAATAAGAAATTAAGGAAGAAATGTTTTTTGATCTTTAATCTTATCAGGTAAATACTTTGTAATAACATAATTTAATCCCCATTTTGCAAGACTTTGCTGCTCGGCCCTTCTTCCCATCTTCATTTGTTGTTCAAGTGCTTTTGCCCATTCTTTAAAATGATGAACAAAAGGATCATTTTTTAAAGCATCTTTTATTCTTTTAACGTCGACTTCTTTCAATGGATGTGTTGGTAAATTATAATCAATAATATCTTGTGGTGTTACACCAAGAAATCGTGCTTGAGGAACACAAAAAAATTCATTAATGTGTGCTGCATTGCCACTTCCAACCTTAAGTGTCCTATAGATATTTGTATACGCATAGACATCACCATCACAAAAAACATACACTGGAATCTTCATCTCATCTGCTAATCGTCGAATAAATCTCCTGCAGGCTCGCGTAGGAACTCCTCCCATGGAAATCAAAATACAATTTGCTGTTTTCCAATAATTATGTTTTACAAGTCTTTGAAACATACCTGCAGTTTCGATTGCTAAAATAAACTTTGCTTTTGTTTGAAATTTCAAATGTTCAACGCTCGTTGGTACAGAATATGCGCCAGAACCAAATTTTGTGCAATCAATCTTCAATTCTTTTCCCGTGTCATCTTTGTCAATAACAATTAATTCTCCAGCAACGTCACCGCCTTTTTCTTCAGGAATAAATCCAATTTGTTCTCGATTTACTCTCATTAATGCTTCAAAATCATCCATCACTGTGTCGGACTCAGGCTGCTCATGAAACATAGCTTCGCCCCAGTTCTTAGAAATATAATAAACCTCTCTTTTTGTTGCAATATCATCTGTCTCAACTAACTTTTTGGATTCATTCATCATAAGAAGTGTTTGTGCAAATGTTTTCACAGTTGACGCAGTTAATGTACGAATTTTAGTTTTATCCTGCATCTCAAAATATCCTTTTTTGGGATCATAAACAACATTTTGCAGTGAACGTATTGGCATATCTAACTGCGGCGATTTTTTGTTCATTATACTATCATTAACATCCTTCGCAATAGTTTTTATTTCTTTAACAACATCTTTCATAATTAACACCATGATTAATCTAAATCATCAGAATCTTCTGAAGAATTTTCTTCAACATCATCATTTAATTTCTTCTTTTTCTGATTGACAGCAAAATTTTCATCATATTCTTCATTTTTAGCAGGATCAAACTCAACATCATCTAGTTTACCGCGAGTTTTTTCAAGCAGCTCTTTTAGTTCTACTTCAAGTTTTTCTTTTTGTTCATCATTTAATTGTAATAGTTCTTTCAATGCTTCGCTGACATGAGGAATATATTTTTCAATATAACCTCTTTTTTTCAGTTCATCTCCAACTCTTTTTTTCTTAGAGATGTAACTGCCAAGCTTTCTTCCGCATTCTTGCAATGCTAATTTAATCTCTTTAATAATCTCAGGATAATGCGCAATTGCCTCTTTGCTCTCAGAAGTAAACGGCACCCATACAGATGCAATATGGATCAATACACTGCAAGGTCCAATTGGCACTGATCCAGAACTTTGTTGTAATCCATATGATTTCCACGAAGTTGAGATAATTGATTTTGTTGTTGCGCAAGCGCCTTGCTGAAACAGCAATGGAACTCTATTGGCAAACCGCAATAATGTCACAGGTTCTTCAGCAGGTTGATCGCCGCCATACGCTAATGCAGCTTCAACAATAAATGGAAATCCTCTATATACATTTGCTGGTCTTGTTGTTGCGCAATAAAATTCAGCATTTATTTCTTTCCGCATACCTTTCTCCAGCAATTCCTCGCCAATTGGTTCAATGCAATCGCTTGACGGCGCAATGATCTTTGTTTTTTTGATGCCTTCCATTAATTTATCAGCCATTTCTCTTGTTACAGCATTTGGTTTTGTATTTGGCAATAAACGAGCATTTTCGCAGATCTCTTTTGCAGTATTATTTCCAACTCTTGAGAATTCTTGAATAAGAAACTGCTGCAAAGTTTTATACTCTGTTCTTTGAAGCATCTCAATAAGAATTCCAAGCTCAACACCATAAGGATGCGGTTTAATTGGCTCAGCTTTTTTTGGCATTACATCTGTTGCTCGTGGAAAGATAATCTGCTCAGCTTTTGGATTTGTATAGATTATTGTAACATGCGGATTGACAATTGCAGTCTGCTTCAGATATTGGTCAATGCTCTGCACTCCTTTTTGATAGCTTCCTTCCAGATCAAGTTCAATCTTTGTGCCATGTTCTTTATTCCATTCCACAACAGACTCTTTTAAAATAATAGGATTATTTGTTTTAGTATCAAGCGTTAGTTCTACATAATTTACTGGCTCTGATTTGTCGATTCTTGAGGTAATCTTTGCTGGCCTTCCTGTTGTTAATTGCGCATACAAAACACAAGCAGAGATTCCAATACCCTGCTGTCCTCTATTCATCTGCAATTTATGAAATTTGCTTCCATACAACAGTTTTCCAAAAATCTTCCCCAATTGCTTTTTAACTATCCCTGGGCCATTATCTTCAACAATAACCCTAAATCTGTCATTAGTCATATCAATAATTTCAACATGAATTTCAGGCAATACTCCTGCTTCTTCGCATGCATCGAGTGAATTATCAACAGCTTCTTTGATAGTTGTCATCAAAGCTTTTCTTTTGTTATCAAAACCTAGAAGATGCCTATTTCTTGAAAAGAATTCAGCTACACCGATCTCTTTCTGTGATTTAGCAAGTTCTGTAGCTATAATCTTCTTTGGAGCTGGTTCAGTCAATGTTGCTTGTTCGTCTGGCATGAAAAAATAGGTTAAGGAATTATTTATATGTTTTTCGGATTATTTTTTTCGAGTTCGCTTTGCTCACACAGAAAAAAATGAGAATAAATACAATGTTGATACCACTCAGTTAGTGATAAGTGGGAGATATTGAGTAATCTTTCGAGACAGGTTCTTGACATTTTTATACTATGTGAACTCTGATTAAATCACTTATAGCTTTCTCTTTTATAGAAAAAATACCTCCAATTAACAAAATTAGTCCAAATATACAAAAAGAGATACTAAACCATATTGCCATAATCCCTAGATTATTAACTGCATTAGCTTTTTCTTTTAAAGTTGTGTCAATCATATTAATTCTTTCAGTTTTATTTTCCACATTTAATTCTATTAATTTGATCTGAGTGTTTATATATTTACTACTTTGTTCGGCTTCAGAATGGTTTGAAAAACCTATCCATTTAAAATATACTCATTTTTATTTCTCGTCTAAAACAAAAGATATAAATACTAGTTTATCGTCGATAAACTAGTAAAATCATGAGGTGATTTTCTATGTTACGAAAAGAAGGTTATCA
>JACRKF010000014.1 GCA_016219865.1 Candidatus Woesearchaeota archaeon
TCTAACTTGCTTATTTTGTATTTTTTTCTTACCCAACCAAGAAAGCAATCCCTACTAAAGACATTGCCAATCCTGCATATTTCAAAATATTTGTTGTTATTGCAGTTCTTCTTGCTAGAAAGCCAATGCCAATTCCTAAGAGATGCAATAGGATTGTAGATGTTATAAACCCTGCAATATATAATATAGGGCTTGCAATTGTTGGCAATTCTGTTCCATGCGCGTGTCCATGAAAGATACCAAACAAACTTATGCAGAAAATTGCTAATGAGGGTGATAATTTAATTGATGCATATATTGCTAATCCAAGTATTATTACTGAAAGCGCTATACCATATTCAATAAATCCAGATTGAACAAATGGCAGCTTAATCCCAGAAATTGCAATAATTCCTCCAATAATCATTGAACTTACAAATGCAGTAGGAATAACCCATGCTTTTTTTAAACCAATCTGCACTACTATAATGCCTACTGCAATCATAGCAAGCAAATGATCAAATCCTAACAAAGGATGCGTTACACCGCTTGATAATCCATTGCCGCCAATAAGATGCGCGTTTGCAAATACTGGAATTAAAATAAGAGAAAATAAATAAAACATTAGTTTTTTTTGAGATATCATTGTTTAATCACCTATTTCTTTGAAGAACTAAGTTATATAAAAAGTTTGTTCTATAGTTTTATAATTGAATAATTCGGAAATTAGTTCTCACCTTTCCATTATATAGTTTGTCTGGCTCTGCCGAAACCCTTAGAGAAGCAAATTCTTAAATAGTTAATGCATCTATATTTTCTCGATAAATCTTGTTATAATCATAATCCCTTAAGCAAGAATTTAATAGAGCTTATAAAGTAATTTTCATTCTCATACAATAAATAGGATTTTGAACATTTATGTCTAAAACTTTATAAATCAACAACTAATCTTCTAGTGTAGGTGCAATCAAATGCCAGAAAACAAAGCAGTAACTAAGCAAAAACAAGAACAGATGCAAAAGAAATACCAAGAATATCAGATGATAGACCAACAGATGAAGCAGATGCAGCAGCAATTGGAAAAATTTGATCAGCAAGTGCAGGAATTGTCTAGCATCAATGATTCACTTGAGGAATTAAAGCAAGTAAAGGAGAATACAGAGATTCTAGTGTCGATGAGCTCAGGAATATTTGTAAAAGCAGCTATCAAAGATACAAAGGAATTACTTATTAATGTCGGAGCAAATGTCACAGTTGAAAAATCAGTTGATGAAACAAAGCAGTTGATTAGTTCACAGCAGCAGGAGATATTGCAATATCGCATGCGGTTGATGGAACAGATGCAATTATTGGTAAACCATGCAGCAGGCATTGAAAAAGAACTGACTGATATGGCATCGAATAATTAATTTAAAATACAATTCAATAAAAAAGAGGATACTCATGTTTGGTTTTTTAAAAGACAAATTAAAAACAGCACTGCATAAGTTCAGCAAGGATGTAGAGAAAGATGCTGAGACAACTGCAGTGAAGAAAGAAAAAGATGCTGAAGAGATTACAGAAGCTGAACAAATCCAAAACGTTAAGCTATCTGAAACAGTTCAACCAGAAGTTGTAGTTATAACAAAAGCTCCTGTAGCTTCAATAACAGCTAAAACCGAGAAAGTAGTTGAACAAGAGGCTGGCAATGCAAAATCAATTCAAGAAAAAGTTAAAGATAGTACAAAAGAGAAACATAGAGAGTTACAGAGTCAAGAAACTAGCAAACGCAAAGAAACTGAGAGCAAGAAAGAAAGTCACATTAAATTTACAAAAGAAGATTCTGAAAAGCATACGCAATATATAACTATTGATTCTACTAACAAGCAAAATCAAGATAATGTTAAGATTGAGATTGAAGATGAAGATTTCAAAGAAGAATTTGCTGAGAAAAAAGGTTTTTTTTCTAAATTAAAGGAAAAGTTTACAAAGAAGAAAGAGGAAGATAAAAAAACAATAGAAGAGTTAGCACCAAAAGAAGAAGTTAAAGAAAAACAGATTATACAAGAAGTTAAAGAAGAAATACAAACAGAACAAATAAGAGAAGGAAAAACTGAAACAAAAAAACAAGAAAAAGTTGCAGAGCCAGAGCAATCAAAAGGTTTTTTCTCAAAATTAACTGATACTATTACAAAAACAAATCTTTCTGATGAAAAGTTTAATGAAATTTTTTGGGAATTAGAAATTATATTGATGGAAAATAATGTTGCTGTTGAAGTTATTGACAAGATGAGAGATGATCTTAAAAAAGAATTAGTTGATATAAAAGTGAAACGAGGCACAGTTGAAGAGATTATCAGCGAGACACTCAAGAAAACAGTCAATGATTTGTTTGATGTTGAGAAAATAGAATTTCTAAGCAAAGTAAAAACAAAGAAACCATTTGTCATTGCATTCTTTGGAATCAATGGCTCTGGAAAAACAACAACAATTGCAAAGATTGCTTATTTATTAAAAAAGAATAATCTCAGCTGCGTGATTGCTGCAGGTGACACATTCAGGGCAGCAGCAATTCAGCAGATGGAAGAGCACACCCAAAAGTTAAACATTCGTTTAATCAAACAAGATTATGGCGCAGATCCTGCTGCAGTTGCATTTGATGCAATCAAATATGCTGAAGCAAAATCAATTGATGTTGTATTAGTTGACACTGCTGGAAGGATGCATTCAAATACAAACTTAATGGATGAAATGAAAAAGATAATCAGAGTGGCAAAACCAGATCTGAAAGTATTCATAGGAGAAGCAATAACAGGCAATGACTGTGTTGAACAAGCAAAAGAGTTTAACGCAGCAGTTGGCATTGATGCAATCATATTATGCAAAGCAGATGTTGACGACAAAGGAGGAGCTGCATTGTCAATTAGCTACGTCACAAAAAAGCCAATATTATTTCTAGGCGTTGGGCAGAATTATCAGGATCTGCAAGAATTTGATAAAAAAGTTATTATTGAGAGTTTGAGTGTTTGAACTGCTAGTGACTACTACTTAACTATTAGCAACTACTACCTCACTATTAGTAACTAATAGTAAACTTTATGTAGTTGAGACCACTACGAATAATGCATGTACTTTGAAATAAACGCAAAAACAGAGAAGAATAATCTTTTTGGTGTAAGTTACAATCTTAGTACACTGCTCATGTCATTAAGTTAAGGAATTTTCTTGCTTAATTTATCTAATCTTTCTAAATCTGTCAATAGTTTCTCTGCTGTTCCTAAATATCTATGTTTTTAGTAATATATTTTCCACCTATCTTTACTCCGTTTGGGAATCCATTGCCGCCAATAAGATGCGCATATAAAAAGTTTGTTCTATAGTTTTATATACAAGTATTGTGCTAGAAATAATTTAATGAGAAAATATTATGATGCATTAAAAGAACATCTTAAAAGACATCATGAAACATTGAAGCAGCATAGCAGGCGCTTTATTTATCATGTTGATTTTCATAGAAAAAGAATTTATGAACATGGAAGAAAAATAGCAAAAAAAACTAGTTTTAAAGAGATTTACAAAGAATGGTATGCTCAAGTTGCAGAAGTCAAGACACAACCACATGAGATAGCTTTTGGTTTAGCATTAGGTATATTTCTCGGAATAGTGCCAGCTCTTGGATTGCATATACTCTTTGCATTGTTGATTATTGCAATCTTTCGTGTTAATAAAGTAGCTTTATTTATTGGGCTGGCGTTGACAAATCCATTAGTTACACCATTAATTTATTCAGCAAGTTTGAAAATAGGTGGATTGATTCTAAATACACCTCGTATTGAAATTTCATTTAATCTAATAACATGGAGTTATATTAAACATTATATCAAACCTTTTTTAATAGGCAATATTATTCTTGCAACAACAGTTAGTTTTCTATCTTATACAATTACATATTATCTTGTAAAATATTATAAGAATAAGATACTTATCAAGATAAGGGATGATAAGATAAAGAATGATGAAAGTAATAAGAAAAAAGGCGTATGAAATAATAAACTATATATACTATTAAAATTAAGCATAATTATCAAAGAGGGGTATTATATTTAATGGAAAAAGAATATTTAATTCAACATCTTATAATGTATGTTGAATTTCAAATGGAAAATGGGTATGAGTTAAGTGATATTGCTGATGCATTATTGAACTATGGCTATAAAAAAGAAATAATCTCTAAAATAATTGGTCATTTTAAAGATGTCAATAAAGATGTCAAGCAAAAAAAATTTATTAAAAGATTACCCAGCAGAGATAAAGATATTATGAAGGAAGATATGGCAATTTATATACAAAATATGCTAATTGATTATGTTAAGAAACAGCAAAAACTTGGTTTTTCATTGAAATCGATTGAACATGCATTGATTCAGGTTGGTCATCATAAAGATATTGCACAAAAAGCAATAAAAACAATAAAAAAAGGAGAATATGTTGATTTTCAGCAATCGTTAGAAGTTAAGAAATATCCATTGTCTCTTTTATTTATATTAATCAGCATAATCAGCATAGCAGTTATTTTCATGATTTCTGTTGCAACAAATGAAAATCTGTTGTTAGTATTTATCACATTTGCACCAATGTTTATGGGGTTAATTATTTTATATGCGTTTGTTACTTTTGCTAGAACTAAGGCAATCATAACAATAACACCTCCAATTGTTCTCATGGCTGTAATTGGAATTTTCTTTTATTTTTCAAATACTACAACTATATATCAGAATACAGATATGCAGATACTTCTTGGATTAAATATTGCAATTGCTTTCTTTGCAGCATTGATCATTTCAATATTTGGAAGAATCAATCTTGGAAATGAAACTAAAGAAATTAAAAATGGAGATTATGCTGTTCATAAAGATAAAAATAATCACAATAATGTTTCTCATAGCACACATAATCTAATAAATATATTAGAAGATGAAGAAGTAGAAAATAATGAATTAATTAAAAATAAAAATAGCAAAAAGGATTCAACAAACGAAAAGATTAAAATAAAAGAGTTTTTACCGTAATTTTCTTAAAAACGTTGTTTTTAAGAAAATTAATTCGGGTAATTCGGGCAGAAATAAAAGTGTTGAAGAAAAAAGAGTTAAAAGGGTGCAGCAAATTGTCATGGTTTAGTTCAGTATTACAATATATGGATAATCAAGCGGGGTTATATGCGTTTATTGCTGCAGCTCTTATAGTTCTGATATATTTAATAAAACCAAAGCCTAGAGATAAAACAATACCTTCTTTAATATTTATCATGAAGCAAAGTGGAAAAGCAAAAAAGCAGTCTTTTTTCAGAAGATTAGTCAGTGAATTTTTGTTTTTTTTGCATCTTCTAATTATCTTATTACTTGCTGCTTCTGCAACGCAGCCATTTTTCTTCTCGGATTTGCAGGTTGATGCAGAAAATACTGTATTAATATTAGATATCTCTGCAAGTATGGCAACAAAAGATGGATTAAGCACAAGATTTGAAAGAATGCAAAGTGAAGCAAAAAGCAATCTTGATGGAAAAATCAGCATTATTCTTGCAGGCAATGAACCATTTGCGGTATTAGATGGTGGAAAAAAAAGTGATGCAATATCTGTTATTGAAAGTATTACACCAACAGCGTCACTTTCTAATATAGGTAATTCAATCCTTACTGCAAATGATCTGCTTAAAGAGAAAAAAGGGATTATTGTTGTAATTAGCGATTTTATCACAACAGAAGGTCTTGAGGCAGATGTTGCAAAAAAAACAGTTGAAGCAAAAGGAAGAATAATTAAGTTTGTTAATGTTAAGAAAGATGCAAAAAACATTGGAATTGTTGACTTGCAATTAGAAGATGATAAAATAACAGCAACAATACATAATTATAATACAGAAGAAAAAATAGTTACAGTTAAATTCAATCAAGATTCACAACAGCAAGTAAAGATTTCACAAGATATGTCAACCAAGGTGAGTTTTAGTCCAATACAAGGGATTAATAAATTGTCAATTGATGTTAATAATGGCGACGATGATCTATTGGCAGATAATATAGCATATGCAAGTTATCCTCTAATTGAGCAAAAGAAAATATTATTAATTTCAAATAAACAAAAAACTGCGATTCTTCCAGCATTACAAGCATATAAGGAAAGTTGGAATAATCATGTATCAATTGATGTTGCAGAACCACCTAAGCTGCCAATTATTGATCATGATTTGATTATAATTGATGGTTTTGATAAAACAAAACTTCCTAATGCTGTTATTGAAAATATTGATAAACTTGTCAGCAAAGGCAAGACTAATCTCATTGTTACACCGCAAGATGATTTTAAAGAAACAAAAATTGCAAAAATATTTCCTTTTGAAATTCTTGGTAAAGGCAATGAAACTGAAGTATTTAATCAATTAGCTATATCAGATATTACAAAAGATGTTAGTTTCTCTAAAGTAAATAAATATTTACGTCTTCGTCTTACAGATGCTAAATCTATTTCATTAGCAGCTACTCCAGATAATGATACAATTATTCTGATAAGCGAGTATAATGCAGGTCTTATTATGTATTATGGAATCAATGATCAAGAAAGTAATTTTAGATTTCAGATTTCTTATCCTATATTTTGGCAGCAAACGATAGATTATATGTTAAATAAACAAAGTTTGCAAACATTGAATTATAAAGTTCATGACAAGTTGTTATATGAAGATGCTATTCAAATACAGACGCCAACTAAAAATATAAAATCAGCTTTAGTTGATTTTGATGAGGCAGGTGTTTATAAAATAAAAGGCAAAGATATTGCTGTAAATCTTTTGAATAAAAAAGAATCAAATGTAAATGCATTGACTGATGCTGAGAGTAATGAGAAACTTGATCTAGAAAGTTCTCAATCAAAAGAAAAAATGAGACTGCTTCCTTATATAGTATATGCAATCATTGCATTTTTATTTATAGAATTATTGTATATAAAAGTTCGTGGTGACTTATAATGGATATTAGCATGCTTTTATCATTAAAATTTGAAAAGATTTATATGATTTTCTTATTCATCCCGCTTTTTGTAGTAATGCTTATCTTGTTAATAATTAATTTTGTTCATTTTGATGAGATTGAAAAAAGAAAAAAAAGGAAGCAGAGATTCTGGATATTTCTTTCACGTTCAGCAATTATCGTATTGCTTGTTATTGCATTGACATCTCCATTTCTAGAGAAAAAAGAATCTACTGATGGAAATCCTGAGATTATGCTGCTTTATGATAATTCAAGTTCAATGCAATTGTATAATTTTGATATTGATACTTTTAAAAAACAATTAGAAGATAAAGTGCCAACGCAAGTGAAATATATTGGCAATGAAATCTCCTCTCCAATAGGAGATGAAATTTTTAAGCAATTGCATAAAAAAAATCTTTTGTTGATAAGCGACGGCAATAATCAGAAAGGCAGCATAGCATTGCAAGATGTTGCTGTATTAGCAAATAAATTCAATACAACTATAAATGTGCTTAAATTAGATGAAAATAAGAAAGACACTTCAATTATTATTGATGGCGCAAAGACAGCAATTATTGATACAGAATATCCATTTAAGTTTGCATTGGATAATCTTAAAGAAACTGGAAAAGTTCAAGTTGTTGTTGATAACAAAGTGATATTTGAAAAAGATGTTTCTGTTGATAAAACACCATTGTCATATAAATTTACCACATTAGGAGACCACTTAATTGTTGCAAAATTCATGAGTAAAAATAATGATGGCGCTAAGGATAATACTGCAAGCAAGGATCATTTTGAGATAAATAATATCTATTATAAAGTTGTTGAGGTTGTTGAAAAACCAAAAGTGCTTTATATCTCTTCAAAAACATCAATCATAGATGATATCTTACAATTGCGATATAATGTAGTGAAACAAACAACATTGCCGCAATCATTAAATGGATTCTTTGCAATTGTTATCAATGATAGAATGAATGCAATCACTGATGAAGAATCAAAGAAAATAGAAAGTTTTGTTGATGATGGCAATGGTTTAGTTGTAATTGGAGGAGAGAATTCATTCAATGTTCCATCACATATCGATCTTTTGCTTCCTGTGCAAATGGGAACAAAAGATGAGAAGAATGTTGCATTTAATTTCTTATTATTGCTTGATGCCTCAGGATTCACACCTGAACAGCTTTCTGCTGAAGAGCAAGTTGCTTCACAAATATTGCTTCAGTTGAATAAAAGAAAAGAGAAGATTAATGCAGGAATTATGCGATTTGCTCATGATACTAAAATCATTTCTGATTTTGCAGATATTAGTCTAGCAGATGCAATGGTTAAAAAGATGATTGATTTAGATGATGTTTCTATTATTGAGGGTGTTGTTTGGTATAGGCCAGCAAATCTTGATGTTGGAATTAGAAGAGCTGGAGAAATGTATAAAAATATTGAAGGAAATAATAACATAATTGTTATTTCAGATGGAGCTGTCAAACAAGATGTATTGCTTGGCGCAATAGAATATATTAAAGCATATCGTGATAAAGGCATAAGAATTCATAGTTATCATCATCAGAATTTGTTTCTTGACGATAATGCATTAATACCCAGCAGACAGGCAATTTCATCTTATGGGAGAGGGTTGTATATTAAAGAGATTACAGATATTGATAAACTTTTTGAAAAAAATCTTATTATTTCAGATCAAAATCATTGGATTACTTACGGCTTGCCTAAACTTGATGCAAGTCTTGTAAAATTTAATAAAGTAATTCCTACTGCTTATGGTCAAACACTTGTTACAACAGGAACAGGAGTGCCAATAATCACAACAAATAGTTATAATAGAGTTGCAGTTATTTCAACAGATGATGGCGCAGAATGGGCGCAACAACTTTTTTCAAAGAATAATCTTTATTTGTCTTATAGAGTATTTGATTGGGCAGTTGGTGATCCAAATAGAAATAAAGAAACTTATGTGAGGGTTGAAGATGCGATTGTCAACCAAAAAACGCAAGTGCAATACAAAGGCAAGTCTGTTCCAATATCTGATAAATGCAATTTTGTTGCAGTTGAAGATTATTCTGAATGTTACATTGTTCCAACGACAATTGGCATTGATCAAATATTAAATAAAAAGTTTAATGTTAATTATCCTGAAGAATATATTGACATTGGTTACAATGAAGATGAGCTTAAAGTACTAACTCAAAAAACAGGAGGAAGCTTTTTTACTAGCGGTGATATTCAAAATATTGTAGAAAAAACAAAAAATAGCGCAAAAGTTGATATTATTAAGAAAATATATATTGATTGGTACTTTGTAATTGCAGCAATTGCAATCTTTTTAACTGAAATTGTTATACGAAAAATTGCTGAGAGGATTCGGGAATAGATAAATATAAAAACTAAAAGAATAAAAATTGTTTAAGATAGGTGTAATTTATGGGTTATATGAAAACAGATGTCAATTTCAAATTGCTTGGATTAGTTATCCTTGTTGCAACAATTATTGTTGTAATTGTCATAATCTATCAAGCAAGTTTAGGCAAGATTAATACGTCCTATTCAACAATTGAGGAAGATTTGAAATTAACAAATGATAATCTTACAAAAACTAATAATCTGTTGATAGAATGCCATAAAAAAGCTGAAAACTTGTCTATGGAAATAAATGAAACACAAGTGTTTTTAGAAAAAGCGCAAACAGAATACAATAAAATCTATGAACAAACCGAGGGTGAATTATCACAGACTGAAAAAGAGCTTAAAGCAAATAAAAATAAACTTCAAGACCTGAAAGATCAGTTGTCGAAAATAACAAATCAATTTAATAATGCAACATTGCAGTTATCAGTTAAAGAAAGTGAAAATATTAAACTTTTGAAAGAAATAGAGGATTTAGATAAAAAGAAAGAAGAATTAAAAAAATTAAAAGACAAACTTGAGCATTGTGAGAATGAAGATAATACGCTTGCGTGTTATAATGCAGTGAATTAAAATTTGAGGTGTTTGCAATCAAAAAACTTGGTGAAGATATTTGGAGAATTGTTTTTCTGGTCATAGTAGTACTTCTTATACTTTTTATAGGCTATAGTTTCGATGATGGATTGCAAAAAACAGAAGATTTTGCTGGCAAAGCATTTGAATTCTTTGCCAAGCATGAGAAAAAAGAAAATCAACAGCAAAAACAAATAGAATCATTTGAATCATTTTGCAAAGAATCAGATACAGTAACTACAGCAAATACTGGTTTTAATCCATTTGCAAGAGGAAATATTGAATATTCTGAAAAAAATTCTTTAGATTCAAGTAGCGCAATAAATAATGTAATAACTAAAACAGATCATTGTAAAAATAAATTAAAGCTAATTGAATATTCTTGCGATAATTATAAACAAAAAGGTCAAGAGTTATTTTCAATAGTTGATTGTGAATTTGGTTGTGATGAACAATTTGGGAAATGTAAAAATTAATATTTTCGAATTTACTTCGTTCATTCAGAAAATATTAATAAAAAACGACGAACGGAGTGAGGAGTTTTTTATATGGAAGAAATAAAGAGCGCATTACATGAAGTATATGGAACACAAAACAAAGTAATACTATTAACAACATTTTTAGAATCAATTGTTGTGTTTTTGATTAGTTATACTGTCTTGTTACTCATTAATTTCTTCAAAAATATCTCTGTAATTATAGCAATTGGCTATTTTTTATATAAAAGTTTTAAAAGAATCAATAATAAATCACTGCGAGATGTTGAACAAAGAAATCCGTTTCTTGCAGAAAAATTGAGAACAGCTGCAGATACTTTATTGTTTGATAATTTTATGGTTCAGAAATTAAGGGAAAGCGTGCTCAGCGACCTTTCACAAGTAAGAATATCCACTTTTATTGATGTCAGAAAATTGTTTAAGATAACTGCAATTATGTGTTTATTAGCAATAGTAAACATTTTTTTAGGCGTAGCTCATGCGCAAATCATTGATCTTGAAGCAATTATTGGCGGAATGGATTTTGATTTCAATCTCAAAGATAAATTATTAAAAGGATATGTGTCACAATCACTATTGGATGTTAATGCTGATCTTAATGATATTAATAAGGATTCACAGATTGGAGAAATAGATGACTTAATGCAGCTTCGGAATAGCAATCTAATGAAAAAGAATGAAAAACTGCCTGATGATTTATTTAAAGCATCTGATAAAAGCTTTGAAGAAACTACTTCAAAAAAGAAAAGAATTTATATCAGGAACTACTTTACAAGTATTAGAAAAGCAGAAGCGGGTAATTAATAATTAAAATATATTAAACGTATTAAAACATAATTAAAACTAATAAGAGGTATTTGCAATGATTGAAATCGAAAAATTAAAAAGAACATTTGATGCTGTATTCACAGAAACAGATAAAGTAATTGTTGGACAACGAGATATTATAGAACAAGTTCTTGTTGCAATGTTAGCTGATAGCAATGCGCTTCTTGAAAGTTATCCAGGTTTGGGTAAAACATTGACGATCAAAACTTTATCTCAAGTTATGGATATGAAATTCAGCAGAATCCAATGCACTCCTGATTTAATGCCATCAGATATCACTGGCACTGAAATTATTGAAGAATCTGGCGGAAAACGTTTTTTTAAATTTCAAGAAGGTCCTGTATTTTCAAATATTCTGCTAGCAGATGAAATTAACAGAGCAACGCCAAAAACACAATCAGCATTGTTAGAGGCAATGCAGGAGAAACAAGTAACTGTAGGAAACAAGACTTATCAGCTTGACAGACCTTTTTTTGTATTAGCAACGCAGAATCCTATCGAGCAAGAGGGAAGTCTAGCTCTAGATCAGTATGTGTTTGTTAATGGGCAGTTAAAAACAGGTCATCAACTGCTTGCATTGGTTGGCGATAATTGTATAGCAGAAGATGAAAAAGGAATTAAACTGTATAATCTTGATGGTTATACACTTTCTCTAAACACGGCAGCAGTATTAGAAAAACAACATTGTTATCTTTATACATTGCCATATACAGATGAAATGATTGCAATAACTACTAAAACAGGTAAGGAAATAAAAGTTACTAAGAATCATCCTTTTCTAGTTAATGACAACGGAACAATATGTTGGAAAAAAGCAGAAGAATTAACGAAATATGATCATTTAGTTAATCCTGCAAGAATAAAAGTTGATTCAAAACAGATTAAAATACCAACACATGAAGAGACTCTTGCGCAAATGGATCAAAAAGCAATTGTTCAAGAGATTACATTTGATGAAGATTTTGCTTTTTGGATTGCATTCTTATTATCAGATGGTTATATCGGAGAAAAAACTGTGCAAGCAGTACAGAAAAATTATCCAGAAGCACTTGATAGGTTTGTTGCAATCTCGCAAAAGTATGGTTTTAATCCAAATGTAAGTCTAAATAGGGGCTGTAGATATGCAACAATCTATTCAAAGCCACTTGTTGAATATTTAAATATCAGGTTTGGTGTTACTGGCGGAAAGGATAAGGAAATTCCTTCATGGTTTTTATCATGGTCAGAAGCAATGAATCGAGAATTTGTCAAAACATTTATCTGTTTAGAATCCTCATTGCGAGATAATAGGATTGTATTTACACAAAAAAGCAAAAATAATATGAATATCATAAGTTATATGCTTTTGCGGGAAGGAATCATCAGTTTTCCTCGATTTGATGGCAAAATATATCGCTTGAAAATCCAAGGAGAAGATTGTGTAAAGTTTCTAAATAGAATTGGCTGGATTAATGAAGAAAAGGCTGCAATTGTTGACTGCATGAGAAAAATCAAATCAAGTTTTAGGGTAGTGCCTGTCCAAAGAAATGCAATTCTTAAGCTTGTAAACCTCTTAGGTATAAATAGTTTTCATACCCTTAAAGAACGAACAAATATTACAGAAAGAAGCTGGTATGGCAGTTATCAAGGTATAAAACAAGGAGAAACTCTTATGGCTGTAGATTCATTGCGTGAATTTGTTCAAGATATTGAAAATGAACTCTTTCTACGAAAGCAGCAGTCACATGATGATATTTTAGAAACTGATCCACGACAATTCGCTGCAACAATAGGTACGTCAATGACAGAAGTAGCTGAACTCTTGCAAATATCACATAATCAAGTATGGGGATATTATACAGGTAAAAATTCTCAATCAATAGTTCAGATTAAAACAGTTTTGCAAGAGAAAAAAGTACTTTGTTTGGAAGAAGCTCAGAAGTTGTTGAACTATTGCAAAGCTCTTTTAAGTGAAGATGTTTATTATGATGCAATCAAAACAATAGAATATTCACCTTCTCAAGGAATGGCTTTTGGTTTGACTGTGCCAGAAACACAAAATTATATTGCAGGTTTTGGCGGCTGCGGCATTAATCATAATACTTATCCATTGCCAGAAGCTCAAACTGATAGATTCTTGTTAAAGATTAAAGTAGATTATCCAACTTTTGATGAAGAAGTTGAGATTGTCAAACGATATACTAAAATCTTAAAAGAAGAGCCTATCAAAAAAATTTTGGGGAAAAATTCTTTCTTAGCATTGCAAAAATTCACTAGAGAAGTGCCAATTGCAGATGATTTAGCAAAGGATGTTGTTAAAATAATAGGGTTAACAAGATCTGAGAAAGAGTTTATTGAATATGGTTCATCGCCAAGAGCATCAATTGGTTTAATATTAGCAGCAAAAGCAACTGCATTAATGAATGGAAGAAGCCATGTCAGCGCAAAAGATATTGAAAAAATGGCATATCCTATCTTGCGTCATAGAATTATCTTAAATTTTGAAGCAGAAAGAAAAGGTTTGACTAATGATGATGTTATTCGAAAGATTCTGGAAAAAACAATAGGGACGACTGATAAGGAGAAAACAAAAAAAGATAAATAATTTTCTTATATTTTTGTGTTTTTATAATCAATTATTATTTTACAAAGCTTTATATACCAGTAAACCTCTAATTTTTAATTAATTAAGTTATGATATATTATCTATATAAAAAAAGGGGAATGGAACAATCTTAGGCTCAAAAAAAGCGCAAGTTACAATGTTTATTATAATAGGGTTAGCTATAGTAGGAGCTGTGCTGGGAGTTATTTATTTATCTGGCAAAATTAGTTCTGATGATTTAATAACTTCAAATAAAGATCCTGTTTCCGCATATGTAAAACAATGCATAGCTGAAGCAGCAAAAGAAGGAATAATTCTGTTAGGGCAGCAAGGCGGATATTTATATTTTGATAATTTTGATACACTTTCTGCTTCTCTTGATCCAGATAATGCAGAAGTTGTGCAATTGTATAATGGAGCTGTTACTGCGCCTTATTGGCTTTATCAAAAGAAAGGCGATGTTCTTGATAAGTCATATATGCCGCAGTTGGTAAAAACATCATTAGGCGATAATTCTGCGCAAGATCAATTAGAAAGATATATCACTGAAAAACTTCCTGAATGCACTAATCATTTCAAAGCATTGCAAAAAATAAATGTGATTGTTACTGAAAAAAAAGCGCCTATTGAAACAACTGTTGTTTTTGGCGACGAAGAAACAACAGTTACTGTAAAATATCAACTTGAAATATTGCAAAAGGAAAAGGTAACAACTTTAGATAAATTTACAACTGCAATTTCAGCAAGTCCAAAGAGGGCATATAATCTTGCAAAAGATATTACACAATATGAACAAAATAATTATTTTCTTGAAAAAGATACAATGAATCTTGTGCATCTTTATTCTGGTCTTGATGCAGAGAAACTGCCGCCAACGTATGATTTTAAAGTATCTCAATGCGGCGATTTAATCTATTGGAATTATCCTTCAGTATATGATAAATTTAAAAACACACTTGTCAATAATTTAGTATTTTTTGGCGTTGAAAATACAGACGATAAAAAAATAAAATTAAGCGCTGAAGCGCAGCCTGATAAAAAAAACAGGGCAATAGAAAATGGCGTATTTAATGGATTTATTCACAAAATCTCTGAAAATAAATACAAGGGAATGAATGTTGATTATATTTATCAAGATGATTATCCACTTAGCCTTGATCTTGGTTCAGATGGCATTCTTGAACCAAAAACAATGGATATAAATCTATTATTTCTGAGTATTTGCATGGCAGAATTTCATTTTGCATATGATTTCTCATTTCCAGTGATGATTGCTGTTACAGATAAAGAATCAAAAATAGATCAAGTTCCTTATTTATTTCAATTTCCTATAAAAGTAATTGTTAAAGATAATTTAGCAAGAGTCAGATTCAGTGATGTGATTGGAGGAGCTGTAAAACAACAGCAGCAAGGAATAAATGAATGCGGCATAGAACAAAGAACATCAGGTGATATTACAGTAACAGTTAATGACCAATATAATAAACCAGTAAATGATGCATTAGTGTATTTCCAATGCGGTCCAACATTTTTGTATGATTATGATGAAAGCAAAACAATTATTGGCGCAACAAAAATAGCTGATAAATGTTTCATCGGAAAAACAACAAATGGAAAATTAACTGCAAAATTCCCACCATGCATTGGCGGTTCAATTATTAATATTAGGGCAAAAGGATATAGTGAGATTGCAAAGAATATGGAAGATGTTATTGAAGGAAAATCATCTTCTCAAGAATATACAGTTGAGAAATTAAAACAAGTTGAATTGAAAATACAAAAGTATTTTGTAGATCCAACACAAGGAATTGCATTGGGCGATAATGGTGAAGTTTTAAAATGCGCTCCTTCAACAAGTGTTAGCCAACTTGGAAAAAAAGAACAAGTAATGGTGAAGTTTACGAAATTAGATGCAGAAACTGGAGCAATCAAGCCTCCGCCGTTTGCAATGTATATCCCTGGAAATAAAACAACTGTATATATATTGTCTGGGAAATATGAAGTTGAATTACTTTTAACACGATTTGAAGCATATCCTGGGGAGATGACTATCAAGAAGAATTCAGAATCAAAACATATACCTGCTGCAAGTCTGTTTGAAAGCGGGAAAACAATATATTATCCTGAAAAAGATGTATTATTGAAATCAACATTAACTGGAGGAAATAAATTTATAATGGATATTAGCGAAGATGAATTAGCAGATGAAAATCCAACATTATTATTAACTATGTTTGATGAAGGGCAACCAAAAATAGTTGAACAGGTTGGTGTTGCATTGCAGCATAGAGAGGGATGTTATAAATTAAATAAGAATATAGCTAAGCCAAGATTTGTGAAATAAACATGAAAAAGAGAAACAATTTAATTAAAATAAGCAAGGATGCAAAGAAATTTGTTAATAAATCTTTGGCATTATTTATGATTACTTTAGTTTTAACACTTCCTTTTTTCTCTGCAGGCGCTTTAGCTGCAACAGGGCAGATTGAGGAAGTTGCATATTCTGGTGATGCTGGCATTGCTGGATATATAAATGGAAAAGATGATGTTTTGCATGTTGCAATTGTTGCAAGCAAAGATGTTGGAGAAACAACAAATAAAGATATTGTAATAGAATTTAATAATAAACAAGTAAATGCAGACAAATGCGAGGCTGCAACTGCAACTTCAGCAGTTCTAGATGAGACAGCACTTGTTGGTGTTCCACATAAATATATTTGCACTTATACTTCAGAACAGAAAACATATTCAGCTGGAAAGATGGATCTTAAAGTAAAATTAGTCGATAAACCAACAGTATCAATATTGGATACTGTGTTAAAAGAAGTTTTAGTTGATGGTTATGGTCCTGAGATTAATTTAGATATTCCTTCTGGAACAAAAGATAGTTTTACACTTAAATATGACATTAAAGATAAAATCTGCAAAGATTGCGCGCAACAATGTGTTGGATTATCTCAAGTGTTTTTGGTTGTCAATGGAAATATTGCAGATCAACAAGAGTTTGCTGATCAAAATCTTTGCGATTATTCAGTTAATGAAGAAAAATCTATAGGGGATTTGAATCTAGAATTTGGCAAGAATGAGATTTGTGTTGCTGCTGTCGATAAACTTGGGAATATTGGCGGCAAGGATAAGAAAAAAGGAGAATGCAAAACTATTAATGTTGATAATACTGCGCCAATTTTTGATGAAAATTCATTTGTTATTCTAGACGATAAAACTGGAATGGTTATGAATTTTAGAAAAGACACAGTGACAACAGCAACAATCATGATAAATGTTACTGATGATCAAACTAAGATTAAGCCGCAAAATGTAGAAGCTGATTTCTCAGCGTTAAATGCAGCATATAAAAGCGAATATAAATCAATAAAACCAACTCAGTGCAAAGAATATGAACTTGAAATAAGCAGCGAGCAATCAATCTCTTTGTATGAATGCGCATGGAGTAAAATTAAAATTGCAGGCAATTTGGAAGCTGATAGCATTCCTGTAACAATTAAAGCAAAAGATGCAAGCGAAAATGCAGCTGTTTTCTCGAAAACTCTTAATTTGCCTATAGATGCAGCTGATCCAAAGGTTGTAAAAATAGTTGCATTGTCTGAAACAGGGCAACAGATAAAATATCTTAATGGAGATAATAATACAATTGCTTTGCTAATTGATGAGCAAGGCGCTGGATTATCTAAGGCAAATGTGTATATTAAAATAAATGGAAAAGAAAGCAAGGCAACAAGGTGCATTGCTGATAATGGCTGGATATGTTTATTTGAAAATGTTCAATCTTTATCAGGGCAAACTGGAGATTCTAAGTTAATTTCTGTTGTTACAGAAAAATCAAGCGATGATATTGGAAATTTCTTTGATGATAAAGGAGATAATAAAGAAATCTTCTTGCTTGATGCAGATGCTCCTGAATTTTCTTCAAAAAGCATTTCAATAAAACCAAGCGGTGTTGAAAGAGATACTCTTGTTAATGGTGATATTGTTGATATAAAAGCGCTTATTAAAGAAAGAGGCGCAGGGTTATCAGCAGAAAATGCGTATGCTGATATTACTGCATTTGATCCAAGTTTAGAGGGAGATGCAGCAAGATTAAAAGCAGAAGATTGTTCAGTTAAAACAGAAAATGATGAAAGTGCAGCTGTTGCTCCTACGTCTGCTCCTGCAGATGGTGAAGCAGATGCTGCAGAAGTTGAAGAGGATTTGTTTTCTAATGATGAACAATTATATGAATGCACTTTCCAATATTCAGGCAGTATTGCAGCGCAAGATATTTCATTAGAAATTGTTGCGCGAGATCTAGCGAACAATCAAAAGAGAAGCAGTGATGATGATGAATATGGTAAAATTAAAGCAGTTGAAATTGCGCAGAAAAAAGCAGATTTCTTTGTTGATAGTCTTGAAATAAAAGCAGATGAAATTAATAGAAATCATCTTTGGATGAGTGATGCAGGCGCAATTGTCAGAGCAGAGGTAACATTGCAAGCGAAAGGAGGAAAAGAGCCTTATGTGCATGGTTTTAGATTTGGCACTTGCGCAGGAGCAATTGATACAGAAAAATCATTAAATGGCTCAACACCAATTACATTCAATGAATATGGCACTCCTGAAGTTAAGAGCAAAGGAAGAAGAACAAAATTAATTCTTTTAACACTGCCAACTATGGATAAAAAATTGCTTAAGGATGCAAAAACATTTACAGTTACTTGCGATGGAGCAATTACGCAGTCAAGTTCAAAAAACAGCAATATATTCTCTCCTGATGAAGCATTTCAAGCAGTAATTACAATCCCGATAGGTTCATCTGTTTATAATCCAGGAGATGCGGCATTGAATAAGATTATTGAAGGAAAAGGATTTGTTGATGCAATGGACGCAATTCTGAGTGTATTAGAGCCAATTGTTGATATTTTAAGCAAGATTTGCGAGCCAATTAATGATATTAGAACAATTATCAATAATATTTGCGCAGTCATAAATGGTCTTGCAATAGTATTTACAGGCACCCCATGGGGTGAAGCTACAGGAGCTGCGTCAACTTTACGTGGAAATGATAATACTTGCACAGACATTGGAAAGTTCATGGATAAATTATGGCAAGGTTCTAGTCCTGATCCTGAAGCATGGAATGAAAAAAGTTTTGCAAGCATTGGATATTGGTGTGACTTAGTATTATGCACAAGCTGTTCAGAACAATGGGGCAGTAATATTCTTGGCGGTTGGGGCGGAGATATTCCAGGCAGTCCTGCAAGTGTATTTGGTGATAAAATTAAATCAGATCCTTCTGCAGCAAGAGCTGCTGCTGATCTTACACATCAGCCAGGTGATCCTCCTAACTTAGGTGATTTTACAGTTGGGTTAAATCTTGATCCGCAGCAGAGTTTAATTGTTGCGTTAATTTGTTCACCTCCTTGTCTGCCAACTATAAAAAATAAATTTACAGCAATGAAACAAATTGCTGTTTCAAATAATGTCTGCAGAAACTTGGCATATAGAACAACTAAGACTGATAAATCTCCTGCTGACTTTAGTAAATGCGATGGTCTTAAAGGACAGCAAATATGTCAATTTATTGTTGGAGAAATTTGGTATATTGTGCCGTCTATAATATCGCAGTTTGCAACAAAATGGGTTTCATATTTTGTAGAAAAAGGCTTGCGTTATATTGGCGGTTGTCCAGATGGAATACAAAGTCCAGGAACAACTGTTTGCATTGTTACCAGAATAGAGATTGCAATATCAACTGCTTTCAAAATAACAGAAACAGTTGCTAAATTTGAAAAGTTGGCAAAAGCGTTTGACTTTGACACAAAAAGCGCAGATGATACAGAAGATGATATTGAAAAAGAGTACGAAGAAGCTTACGGGGAGATTCCTGAAGAATAAACACTTTGCTTTTTTCTGAATGCGTTCAGAAAAAAGCAAATAGCAGGGATTATGGTTTTGGAGCGGGTAATTCGAGCAAAAGAGAATCTTGGTAGAAAACTGCAAAAATTGAAGAAAATTTTGCAAAGTTCTCTGAACGGAGTGAACTTTTTTATGAAATTGAAAGAATCAGAAACAGTTGAATTTAAGAAATCAACGAGTGAGTTAAAAGAAGCTGTTATTTCGATAGTTGCAATGCTAAATAAACATAGAAAAGGGGAATTGTATTTTGGCGTCAGAAATGATGGTGTTGTTGTTGGGCAAACAATTGGCGAGAATACAATCAGAGATATATCTAAAGCTGTTTCTGATAATATTGAACCAAAAATATTCCCTAAGATAAATGAACTATTGCTTGAAAACAAAAAGTGCGTAGTTGTTGATTTTGTTGGTCGAGATATTCCTTATTATGCATATGGCAGAGCGTATATGCGCGTTGGTGATGAGGATAAAAAGATAAGAGCTAAAGAACTTGAGAATATGATTATCTCTAAAAATAAAGATAAATTGCAATGGGATAAAGAAATCTGCAAAAATGCTACATTAGATGATATTGATGATGAAACTGTAAAAATATTTATTGATTTAGCAAAAGAAAGCAAGAAAATAAAAATTACAAATGAAACAAAAATAATGATATTAAAAAAGTTGGAACTTATGAATAATAGTAATCATTTAACTAATGCAGCAATACTTCTTTTTGGAAAGCAGCCACAGCATTTCTTTAGTAATATATCAATCAGATGTGGAAGATTTAAAGGAGTTGGACAACAAGAATTTATAGATATGAAAGATTTTGAAGGCAATCTTTTTACTTGTTTGGAGAAATCTGTGTCATTTCTTAAAGATCATTTGCATATAACTGCAAAAATAAAAGGATTACTAAGAATTGAAAAATGGGAAATTCCTCTTGAAGCATTAAGAGAGGCAATTATTAATGCTTTGATTCATAGGGATTATTATGATACAAGCAATATTTATATAAAGATCTATGATGATTCAATTGTTATAGCAAATCCTGGCAAACTTCCCGATGTTTTAACAATAAAAGATTTATATAAAACACATGAATCAAAACCAAAAAATCAATTGCTTGCAAATGTATTTTATTATGCCGGATTTATTGATAAATGGGGAAATGGGATTCTGAATATAATTGATTTCTTGAAAAAAGAAAATCTAGAAAAGCCAATATTTGAACAAAGCGGTGGTTCATTTAGAATAATCTTTAAGCGACCAATGTTAGAAAACGACCTAGAAAAGAAAACTGTGGAGAAAACTGTGGAGAAAATGTTAACAATGATTAAAGAGAATCTAAGTATTACGCAACAAGAGCTTTCAAGAAAGACTGGATTAACAAGAAGAGGAGTAGAATGGAACCTAAAGCAACTTAAAGAAAGAAATCTTATCGAGAGAGTTGGTCCAGACAAAGGCGGATATTGGAAAGTTATTCAAAAGAAATAGAAGAATCTAAATAGCAGTTAATTAAAAAGAAAGGTAAGAAACAATGAAAGATTTCAAACGAATGCTTGTAATGATTATCGTAATAATTCTTTTGATAGCTATAAGCTTATTTGCTGAGAAAAGTGATTTTAACCAAGAAAAAAAGGATTTGATTGGGAAAGTGATTACTGTTGCTCAAATTGATGCATTTCCAACAAACTCACTTATAAAAGCAGATGATGGAAGATATTTAAAGGATGGAGCTGTTTTTTATAAAGTAAAAGATGGTAACACACTATCTCCAGGTACGATTACATCAGCTCAATTATTAGGGAAATGCGCTAAAGAATGTACGATAGTTGGTTATTTGAAATCAGGTCAACAAGTACTGCAAGTTGGTAAAGTGTATCACTTTAATCAAATTTCTGATCAATTATCATCTTCTTCAGCAACTATAAATTATAATTATAAACTTAATGAAGCTGTAAGTGGTGATGTACTAATAATTGGTTCAGAAACATATATCAAGAGAAAAGGTGGTTGGGTGAAATCAGATAATGAGAATGATGATGAAAACAAGCCAAGAATAAATGATGCAGAAGTAGATATATTAATCAAATCTAATTGTAAAAATAGAAATCAATGTAGTTTAAATTCTAAAGATTTGGTAACAGTGACTACAGTTCCAGCTGAATCACCTAAATTAGTTTCAGTTGATGACGCACAACAATCACCTTCTCACATAAACAATGATGGTTCAGTTACATTCAAATCAGCAGATGGCAAACAAATATTCATCGTTCCTGCAGGACAATCAGATGTGTTTATCTGTAATGATGATAAATGTGAAAAGCCAACAAAATGTTCTAGATGTAAATTTGAAAAGAAAGATGGCATGCATACATTTCTTAATAATGGCGAGGAAGTTGAAACAGATTTAGATGAAGATGAAACTCCTGAAATTATTCGAGAGAAGAATGAAGATTTTTGCACAAAAGAAAATAATATGGATCAAGGACAATGTCAATATGTAAAGCAAAATTTAATCAGTGCTGTAAATATTGCAACTGCGCCATTTAGAGCAGAAATTGAAAGAATTATTTCTCCATATATTAATTCATTATTGGATGAAATGTGGATAGGAAGCAATAGAAATTTCATAATGGCTTGGTGCGGAGCAAAGTATTATGAAAAAGAAGGTTCACAGATTCAAGCATTTGGAAGTATATCTGATAGTTGGAAAGCACCTAATACTTTTGGTGTTCAAGATCCAGTTGATGTTGTTTATAATGGATTATTAAGCGGTGAAAATAATATCATCAAAATGTCAGGCACTAAAGAAGAAATTACACCAGAAATGTATCGTTATTCTGGAAGAGTACAATTGCTGGGTAATATGCAATATAGAGTTTATTTCTATAACTCTTGCACTAAACAAAGTTCTTTATTTGAAGGCGGCTTTGTTAAAGAAGGGCAATTATCTGCAACAGGCCAGCCAAATTATGATATTCAACAGTATAATGATTATTTTGCAGGAGCTGCAACAACATTTAATTGTAAAACTGGAGCTTGCAGGTTTAATCAACTTTGCGCGCGAACAATTAAAACTATAAATAATGAAGATCAAAAAGAAGAAGAAACTTGCGTAACGCTTGCAAAAAAGAAATTCTTGACGCCATTTAAAGACGGCAAAGCTAGCAAAGATGGCAGTGTTGATTGTTAAAAGTATTTTTCTGAGTCAAAAATAGAAGAATATAAAAAGAAGTTAATTAATAATATAAAATAGTTAAAAAAGTGCAAGAGTTACGCTATCTTCACTATTACTGAGCTTAAAAAAACGACGACTAAAAGGAGGAGTTTTTTTAATGAAATTCAAAGAATCAGAAACAGTTGAACTTAAAAAATCAACAAGTGAATTAAAGGAAGCTGTTATTTCTATAGTTGCAATGCTGAATAAACAGCATAAAGGTGAAGTCTATTTTGGAATAAGAAATGATGGTGCTGTAGTTGGGCAAACAATATCAGAGAATACAATTAGGGAGATTTCAAGGGTAATATCTGAATCTATTGAACCAAAAATCTATCCAAAAATAGATGAAGTTGTTGTTAATGGTAAAAATTGTGTGTCTGTTGTTTTTCTTGGAAATGATATTCCTTATTATGCTTATAGCAGAGCATATATGCGTGTTGGTGATGAGGATAGGAAGATTAGTGCTAGAGAACTAGAGAGAATAATTCTTGAAAAAAATAAGGAAAAATTGCGTTGGGATAATCAGATATGTAAAGGTGCTAAGCTAAGTGATATTGATAATGAAACTTTACAAAAATTCATTGATTTAACAAAAAAAGAGAAACGAATCATCATAACTGAGAAAAATAATGAACTTATTCTCAAAAAATTAGGTTTGGTCACTAAAGAAGGTATAACAAATGCAGCAATACTTTTGTTTGGTAAAGAACCTCTTCGTTTTTTTTTCAACAGTACAGTAAAAGCTGGAAGGTTTAAAGATTTCATAAAGAAAGAATTCATTGATATTAAAGATTTTAATGGTAATCTTTTTCAAACTCTTGAAAATGTTATGCTTTTTTTTCAGAACCACCTGCATACTCGAGCAAGGATTGAAGGATTGCAAAGAATTGAAAAATGGGAGATACCTCTTGAAGCATTGAGAGAAGCAGTGATTAATGCTCTTATCCATCGTAATTATTTTAATAATGAATCTACATATATAAAAATCTATGATGCAGCAGTTATTATTGCAAATCCTGGTAATTTATTGGCAAATCTTTCTATTTCTGATTTATACAAAGAGCATAATTCTGAATTACGCAATCCGTTATTAGCATATACTTTTTATTATGCTGGGTTCATCGATAAATGGGGCAGAGGAATTCTTAATATTGTTGATTCTCTCAAACAAAATAAATTGCAAAAACCTCAATTTGAACAAAAAGGCAGTTATTTTAGTATTATTCTTAAACGAGAATTAGTTGAAAATGCATCTGAAAAGGTCCCTGAAAAGGTCCCTGAAAATGTTACTCCAAATCAAGAAAAGATAATTAATTCTATATCAAGAAGTAATTTTATCACAATTCCTGAATTATCAAAAATTATTGGCATTTCAGAGAGAAAGATTAGGGAAAATATAAGAAAATTAAAACAAAAAAAATTGCTCGAAAGAATCGGTCCAGACAAAGGCGGCTATTGGAAACTGTTGCGATAGATTTATTAATACAAAATATAAAAACAAGTTTATTAATAAGCTAATTAAGTAAAAGGTCCGTAAGTTTAGCTAATAAAAAACGACCTAATGGAGTTTTTTATCATGAAAAAAGAGGATAAGAAGGCAATAATTGTCTTAGTTTTAATTCTGATAGTGTTAGCTAGTTATTTAATTAGTAATCCTGGAGTTTTGTCGACTGATGAGAAGAAAGAGGATTTTGTTGGGATGGCAGAATATGAAGCTGGTAAAAGTCAATACAAAGCTACACAAGAGATTAAAAAAGTACCTGTTGGGTCATTAGTTACAATAAAAGCAGGCGGTGGAGGAATTTATGTTTATAAAAAATTAGATGGGAATCAATTATTATTAGTTTATGTTAATGGTAAATCAATACCAGCTCAGAAACCAAAACATGATTGGGAAGTAACTGCTGCGAGTTATGCTCAAGGAGGAAAATTAACAGCAATTGAATCATTTCCAGAACAACAAAAGAAAGCTGAACCTGCAGAAGCTAAATTTGATGAAACATCTGATGAAACAGAGGAAGATGTTGCACCAGATTTATCTCCACCAGAAGATACTGATAAAAAGAAAAAAGATGAAACATCAACACCAATTCTTTCACCAACACAAAAACTTTCTGCAGCAGAATCAACAGCGAAAGTTGAACAGCTGCAAGCAAAAGTATATGATCCTCAGACAAAATCTCTTACAGTTACTCAACCAGATGGTTATACAATTACGTTTACTAAAACAGAAAATGGCTGGAAAGATAATTCTGGAAGTAATTATGAGGATACATCACTCGCAGTTGCAATAAGTAATAATTTAGCTTCTGGAGATTTCACAGGTGTACAATTAAAAACAAATGATGGACAAACACATACAGTAACTGGAAGTGAATTAACATTTGCTAAACAACCAGCAACTGCCCAACAACCAACAACTCAAAAACCAGCTGTTGTTACGACAAATGATGATCAAGGAGAAACTGATGGTTTATTTCCAGCAGGTGGAATAGTTCCTCCTGAAATTGCTGGTACAGATAATCCAGAATTAGATAAATCTCTTGAAGATGTAAAGGTTCCAGAATCTAAAGCAGGAGAAGATAAATATAAAGATGCTTTTAAATCTGCAAAGTCAGAAGATGATAAGCCAGAAATTCCTAAACCTAAACTTTATGCAGCTGAGAGTGAGGATGCTCCAAAAGGAAAGAGTGGAATAGAAACTGCTGCAACAAAAAGTTCTATTGACCAAGCAATTGATCTATATGAACAAGGGGACTATGAAGGTGTAAAGACAATAATGGAGACTGTTGTAAAAACAGAGCCTTCAACTAATAATTATTTTAAACTAGCAACTGCATTGCAAGCCTTAGGTGAAAATGAAAAAGCACTTGATGCTTATAACAAAGCAAAAAAATTAGCAAAAAATGATCAAGCAATAGCTAAAATTGAACAACAAATTGAAAATGTGCAAGAGAGTCTAGCTCAAACGTCTGTAGATGTTGAACAAATATCTACAGCAACTAAAGTTGTAGAAGCAGAAAAGGCAGCTGCTGATGCTACAGACAAAAAAACTTCAGATGAAGAAAAAAAGACTTTAAAAGATTTAAAAGAATGGTGGCAATCTATTTTTGGCAATGATGAAAAAGCAGATTTAGATAAAACTGGACAAGAAGCAGTTGCAGCAAAAAAAGATAGCAACGGTTTTTTACAAGGGCTTGTTGATTTCTTTTCCTTTGATAGCGATAAGACAACAACACCTGAAGAAGTCATAATGAAACAAGCTACTCCTGAAGAAGAAGCTGAAGTATTTGCTGATTGGAATTCTGGCGGAGATGATGCTGAAGATGATGTTGAGTTAATAGATGAAGAATCTGCACCTGAAGTTGAAGAAGAACCTATACCTGAAGCAGAACCACTACAGCCAATTCCTCCTCTAGAAGTTGCTCCACTAGAACCTGAAACACCCAAAGTTGAAGGACCTATTTATGGACCTCCCACGGGAACAATAAACAAACAAGCAACTTCTGAAATAATAGATACTAAACCGGAAAATACAATTGCTAATAACGATGAACTCAAAGTAACGCCAATAGTAGATAAACCAAAACTTGAGGATGGGAAGTTGACTGCAGAACCTCCAGCATCGACTCAAGCAACTATTACTTATTCTGCACAAGTACATACAAAAACACTTCCAGATGGAACAAAAATGGATTACCAACTCCAAACAGGTTCAGATGGATCTACAAAAATAATTATATGTGTTGGAACAGTATGTACTACTTGCCCTAACTGTAAAGTTGAGCATAATCCATCAGGTGGAATTAAAATAACAGAACCAAATACAAAAGGAGGAGATGATGATGTTGTTGTTTTTGGTGCTGAAGTTATACCACCAGCACAAACACCATCAAAACCAGGAAACATCGAAGCTAAATCCATCGATAATGCTTTAGAAGATATGAAAGAAAGTAATGCTGGTTCAACAATTGAAGTTGATGGATTAAAATACACAAAAGGAGACAATGGAAAGTGGACTGCAAAACCTCCAGAAGGCGGAACACATACATTAGGTGATGATGAAGTTGCACAAAAATGTGAAAAGAATAAATGTAATACCAAATTAATGTTTGACGGTCAAACAAGAATTTATACTCATGATCCTGAAGCAGAAGAAAAAGTTGAAGCGCAAACAACGTCAGTTGATAAACTTATTTCATTTGAATCTTCAGAGGTAACAGGTTTAAGTGGAATCACAGATATAGATAATGCACCAGAAGGTACAACTATTCATGTTGGTGATCAAATTTTTAAGAAAAAAGGTGGTAAGTTGGTTTTATTGGATGATTCTCTTGAAGAAACAAGCAATTCTGTAGAATTAACTCAAGAGAATAAAGCTAAGCTTGATGCAGAATTAAAGCAAAGATGTGCGGTGGGTTCAAATGAAGGTTGTGTTATAATAGTTGAATCAGCAGGCGATAAACCAGTACCAAAACCATCAACTAATTTTGATGATGTTGTTGCTAATCTTGATAAGCAAGCTTCATCTGGTTCAATTGCTGTAGTTAATGGAGTAGAATATATTAAAGATATGGATGGTAATTGGGTTGAGACAAATGATAATACTCACATACTTACTGACCAGCAAATGAAAGGAAAATGTAATGATAACTCTTGTAAATTAACAATTAATGCGGAACAAGGAGTAGTAGATGTAAAGAATAATAAACCTGAACTAAAAATGCCAGCAACTGTTGGAGCTGATGGTTCTGTTACTTATTCTGTTGGTGAAGGCGATTCAGCAGTTACATATAAAGTACTTGCAGGTGAAACTGATGTGCAAATTTGCAAAGGAGACAAATGTGAGAAATGCGAAAAGTGCGCAACTAAAGGTGGAAAACTTCTTGATTCTGATGGGAAACCAATAGGCGATTCTCCAGAAGCAGCTAGAGAAAAAGCAGAGGATTTCTGTGTCAAAAATCTTGATGATAAAAAATGCGCTTATGTTGCAGAAAATTTAAAGAATGCAGTAAACATTGCAACTGCTCCATTTAGAGCAGAAGTTGAAAGGATAGTTGGCTCTTATGTTAATACATTGCTTGATATGGCATGGATAGGGAGCAATAGAAATTTCATAATGGCAATGTGCGGAGCAAAGTATTATGAAAAAGAAGGTGAAGCAGTTGGCGCATTTGGCGGGATATCTGACAGTTGGAAAACACCATTAGGTTATGGAGCGCAAGATCCAGTTGATGCAATTTACGATGGTTTGTTAACAGGAGGAAGCAGTATTATTAAAATGTCTGGAACTAAAGAAGAAATTACTTCGGAGATGTACAGATATACAGCACGTGTGTTATTGATAGGCAACTTTGAATATACCATATATTTTCAGAACTCTTGCACAAAAGAGTCATCAGCATTTGAAGGTGGTTTTGTTAAACAAGGAACAGTGCAAGCGCTAGGAGCTCCAAATTATGATATCCAAGATTATCGAGATTATTACTCAGGTTCATTGACAACATTTGATTGTGCAAATGGCCCATGCAGGTTTGATCAGATATGTGTAAAACGAGATCCAGCAAATGACGATAAAATAGAGAATCCATTTTGTGTAACATTAGCAAAAGGCAAGTTCAGAACAAAGTTCAAAGACGGCAAGTCTGATGAAGCTGGAAGTGTTGAATGTTGAACAAAACATTTATATACTTGTGAGGTATTATACCTATTAAGTATTATACTTGGCAGGTATATAAAATGAAATTTTACAATAGGGACAAGGAAATAGCAATATTTTCTAAAATCAAAAAAGATTTTCGAATTGCTATTCTTGGCAGGAGAAGAGTTGGAAAAACACGGTTGGTGGAACATTTCTATAAAAGTGATGCTATTGTCTTCTTTATTCCTGCTGAAAAGATTGAAAAGCAAATTATCGAAACTTGGAGGGAACAATATCCTGAGCTGCATCTGCCAGAAAGCAGCACCTTTGAGAACTTTTTCAGTTTTGTTTTTTTTCATTACAAAGATAAGATTATATTTCTTGATGAGATACAAAATGTAATAAAAGTAAATAAGTCTTTTCTTTTCGATCTTCAAAGACTTATTGATAAGTACAAACCAAAGCTTATTGTTACAGGTTCTTTGATCAGTCCGATGAAAGAAATAATCCAAGAATACCAAAGTCCTTTGTACGGAAGATTTGATTATGTTATCAAACTTGATGAGCTCTCATTCAAGACAGTTTATATAATGGGTAAAGATTTACAATTGAAATTTGAGGAAATTGTGCTTTTTTATCTCTTTTTTGGCGGCATCCCTAAATATTATGAACTTGTTGAAAAGATAGAGCCATTTATTTTAGAGGAGTTTGTCGCAGAAATGTTTATTCGTTATCCTCGTCCATTGTATGAAGAAGTGAAAATGATGCTTAAAGAGGAATTTGGTTCTGAATATAAAATGTTTTTTTCAATACTTTCTGCAATCTCGCAAGGAAAAAATAAACTTTCTGAGATTGCAACTTCTTTAGGCTTAGCAGAAACAAAGATAACAAAATACATCGCTTTGCTTAAAGATGATTTTGAAATCATAACTAGAACAACACCAATCATTGACGGCAAGAAAAACATCTATCAGATAAAGAATCATATGTTTTCTTTTTGGTTTGATACTTTGTGGAGGTATAATAATCTGCTTGAAATCAATGCAGAAAAAGAATTTGAAGAGAGTGTGAAACAACGATTTGGAAACTATCTTGGCGTCCAATTTGAGAATCTATTGCTTGAATTGATCAGAGATAATGTGATTCAATTGCCTTTCAATCCAGAAAAGATAGGAAAGCAATGGGGTAAAGTGAATTCAGAAATGCTTCCAAACAATCAATATGAGATTGATATCGTTGCATTCAATGAGAAAAACAAGAAAATAGCGTTTTTTGAATGTAAGTTGAAACAAAATGTTAATGCGCAGAAAGTGCTTGCTGATCTGCAAACAAAAGCACAATATGTTCATTGGAATATAAATAACAGAACGGAGTATTATTTCATAATCGCAAAAAGCTTTACAAAAAAAATAGCAGCTACAAATGGAGCTTTTGTATTTTGCATTGACTTAATTGATATTGAAAATTATCTCAAAAAAAGTATTAAATGAACAATTAATTGCCTGATTTTCAAAGAATTCTTTAACCTCATCAACAGAAGATAGAGGAGTTAATACTTAACTTTTATATACTACAACTAACCATGCAATTCAATGCACATAAATGATTCAGCATTCATTCAAAGCTTTAAACAAAGAAAAGATTTTATATTTTATGTATTTCTTGATATTATCTATTATGTCTTGCTTTTAGGGATAATTGCATTTGTAGGGAGAGTTGTGTATCCTAAACTTGTTTATCTCCGAGGAGTAAAGGAAATGCTTAATGGAATGCAAAAATCTTCTTTTTATGAACTTCAAGCAACATTTACATATATAAGGGAAACTTATTATGGATTCTTTATTTATGCAGCAATAGTTATCATTTGTTTATTCTTACTTTATACTTTCTTGAAAAGTTATTTTTGGTATAAAGTAAGAGGTGAAAGCTATACATTAAAAACACTTCTTAAATTTTCATTCTTAAATATTGTAATGCTTTGTTTATTTGTTCTTGTTGGGTATATTATCATAAAAGTGATTAATCAGCAGAATCAAGTAACAACATTGCTGCTAATCTTATATCCAGCAGCATTATATAGCATTAATCTACTGCATCTTTTGTTGGCAATACATAAATCATTGAGAAAGACAGCGAAAGCATTCTTTTCATTAGGAATTGTGAAATTCTACAAATTTATAATTCCTTATCTATTTATGATTGCAATACTTATCATATTGCTTTATTTTATGATTTTACTTCAATTTTTCTTGCCAGATTATGTTTATTATATCATTTATCTTATACTTTTTGTAGTCTTCACTACATGGTGTAAACTATATCTTCTTAAAATAATTGAAAGAAATCAATAATCATAATTATTTATTCTCATTAAAAAAACAAAGTTTATAAATAATAAATCTTCAAAAAGGAGTATAATGAAAAAAAGGGGTATGGTAACATTATTTATTATTATAGGTCTAGTTCTTTTGATACTCATAGGTCTTTTTTATTATCTCAAAGAAAGTTTGATTCTGAAAGATATATTTGTGCCTAAAGAGATTATTCCACTGCAAAAATATGCTGAGAAATGCATCAGAGATTCAGCTTCACAAGCTATATTTTTAGCAAGTATGCAAGGCGGATATATTGAACTTCCTAAAAAGATTGCTAAAGATCCAGAAGCGTATATTTTAACAGGGTTTAAGGTTCCGATGTGGTATTATAAAGCAGAGGATAGAACACCAAGCTTTCAATCATTTATATTTTATCTTGAAAGTTATATTAATGAACAATCATTGCAGTGCATTAATAATTTTGAACCATTCAAAGAGCAGTATGAAATAAATGAAATTAAAAAAATAACAACAAAAGTAAAATTAAATGATCAAGAAATGATTATTGATTCTGCATTAGATACAACAGTAAAAGTAAAAAATAAAAATACTATTCTTAAATTCCCAAAGATTACAACTAAACAACCAACAAAGATAAAAAAATTATTTTTGCTGGCAAAAGAGATTATGCTGCGAGAGAATACTGACAATTTTTTAGAAATTCTAACAGATGATATGATTGCTAGTTCTGATTATCTGCCATATGCTGGTGTTGAATTAACTTGTGATGATAGGACATGGACTGTAAGCAGCATGATTCCTTATATTAAAAATATGATTGTTCATAATTTTAAGTTCTTAACATTTGAAGATACTGCTTATTTGCCAACAGGTTATGATTATTATGAAAAGCAATACAGAATTTCATTGAAAGGAAATAATTACAAAGATCTGCAGGTTAATACAATCTATAATCCTAAATGGAATTTTCAGCTTGATGTAACGCCAAGTAAAAATGGCATAGTTGAACCACTGGAATTTACAATGTCAAATTTTGTTTTTGCGTGCGTAAAACTATATAATCATAAATATTCTGCGCAATATCCGTTGTTATTTCAAATTATAGATAAGGATAATCCTGATAATGTTTTCTATTTTGCCACACCTGTGTTAGTCAAGAGAAATGAGCCAAATAGATATAATGAAGTTCCATTATGGCCAAGCGAAGATGATACTGAAACAAATACGCAATATTGCAATGATAATGAACCAATCACTCAAATGGTTGTTGGAGAAAATAATCAAATATTTGCAAAAACTGCAACAAAACAAAATAGGAAAAATGCATTAACGATTTACGCATATGATGCATCGCTAGATATTTTTACTGGATTGCTAAACAATGTTACAATCTCTTACCAATGTGTTAAATTCAGATGCGAGATAGGCAAAACTAACTATCCTAAAGATATCAATGATGTTTATACTGGTTCAAATCCTTACTTAAAAGCATTATTCCCTGATTGCGAGAATGGAATAATTACTGCAGAAAAACAAGGATATCTTCCTGCGAAATTGCATCAAACAGTAAGCGCAGAAACAAATGAATATGCTGTGAATATTCCAATGACAAAATTGAAGCAGTTTAAAGTGAGGATGCACGTATTTGAAGATAATACATATGGCGGAAACGAAGATAATGAAAATAAAAATGTTGAAAGAGATATGTTGGCAACAGAATCTGTATTGATAACATTAAAAAATAAAGGACGGTTGTATGATAAAATGATTTATTATCCTAATGATGAGAACAATCTTGAATTAATGGTAGCAAATGAACCTTATGAAGTTGAAATTAAACTTATAGAGAATGATGAGATTGTCGGAAAAGCATCTTATACATGGCAGCCAGAGTTGGAACAAATACAATTTAGAAATGGCGTGTTATTTTTTGTTGGAAAGATTCCTCAATCATCAAGTAATATGGTAGAACAATATAAACAGTTGCAGAAAACAGAGAATAAAAATAAAGGCAGTGTTGAACCAAGGTTGACACTTGGTTAGTAGTTGGCAGTTAGTGGTTTGCAGTATTGCAGTAAATTTGCAGCTTACCACTAACTACTTATTACTAACAACTAACTTATTACATACTAGAAAAGATGTGAAGCAATTATGAAATACCAAAAATTTATCAGCTGTTGGTTAATCGGTTTAATAATTTTATTCCCAGTAGCTTTTGCTCTTACAATTAATCCTGAGTCAGTTTTAGTATCACCAACTGATAAAAGCGCTGAGATTAACTGGACAACAGATATATTAGCAGATGGAAAAGCGCATTTTGGAGAGAGTGTTGACAAACTTAAAACAATTCCAGATACTGCAGGATTTCAAATTCAGCATAGTGTAAATCTAAACTCTTTAGATCAAGGTACAAAGTATTTCTATAAAGTTGAATCTGGCGACGGAGCAGTAATAACTGCTTTAGAAACATTTAAAGAATTTTCCACACTTTTGTCATCGCCGCAAGGATTGACTGCAAAGAAGATTGGTTTTAATGAAATACAATTAACATGGCAATTGAATCCAAAAGCAACTAAATACAAGATTTATCTTAATACTTCAGAAAATGATAAATCAAATGGTAAAGCTATTGCTGAACAAGCAACAAATGAATATACTATCAAAGAACTTGCAGCTGATACTGAATATGAAATACAAGTAAACTGCATTGATAATCAGAATAAAGAGTCTAAACTTTCAGAAGTATTGCTTGTAAAGACAATTAAGAAACCATTGGAAATAAAGTTTGCGCAAGCGCAAGATATTTCAAAAACATCTGCAGTAATTAATTGGATAACAACAGAAGATGCAAATAGCACAGTTATGTATGGAAAAACTAATTCATTGAACTTAATTCAAGCTGACTCAGAATTAACAAAGAATCATTCAATTATTCTTATAAATCTTGATGAGAATACAAAATATAATTATAAAGTAAAATCTAATGATATTGAAAGTCAAACACAAAGCTTTGCAACACTCAGCAATGAGAGTATTGAGATAACAAATATAAAAGTGTCTTCTACCAGCAAAAGTTCTGCTGTAGTTGAGTGGGATACTAATATTGCTAATGCTGGAGAGGTTGTGTATAGCATTGATGATGCATTTTCAAATTCAGTCAAAGAAGCACAGCCAACAAAACAACATACAGCAAATCTTCAAAACTTACTTTCAGGAACATTGTATTATTTTAAAGTAAAAGCAGCTGAAACAGTTTCTCCTTATTCTGCATTTACAACAAATGAATCACTTGGCTCATTTTTGACATTGATTGATGCGCCAACTATATCAAATAGTTATAATATTAATGTCTCTGGCAAGTCAAAGCCAGGAGCAAAATTGTATATTTTTGTCAATGAGCAAAAAACAGCTCAAGTAATCACTACACTTAAAGAATCTGGGGAGTTTAAGAAGGAAATAAAACTAAATCAATATGCTAACTATAATAATATTCAAGGCAATAATCTTGTGCAAGTTATGTCCTGGGATAAAGCTGGGAAAAAAGATAAAGCAGAATTTACTGTGCTTTTAGATGTTGTAAAACCAGAATTGCAGGTCAATCCTTTTACAAAATACACAAGCAATTCTAATCTTAATATCTCTGGAATGACAGAGTCAAATGCAACAGTTGAATTGTTTATCAATAATGCAAGCAAAGGTTTTGCTTTAGTGAATGAATCTGGATTTTTTAGTAAGATTATTGCATTAAGTCAGAACAATCAGACTGTAAAAGCGCAGGCAAAAGATGCAGCTGGAAATATTAACTTTTTTGAACAGCTTGTAACATTGGATAAAAAAGCGCCAACAATCACTTTTGAAACACAGTTTGCTTCTGAGACTCATTTTAAGTTTTTGACAGTTACAGGACAAACAGAGCCATTTACTAAATTGTATATTACAAATTATGGAGAATTTACTGGCTGTAATGATATTCAGTTTACTAATAGAGTTGGCAAGTGCACAACATTTGTTTCAAATAAATATATGCTGCCATCAACTGTTGTTTCAGCTAATCTTGATCCATTTGGCATTGTATTTGGAACAACTCAAGAAGTTGATACAGGTGAAGATGGAACATTTACAGTAAGAGTGCCAATGTTTCAAGGATTGCAAAAAGCAGCAGCGATGAACAAAATTCAGTTTCTTGCAGTTGATGATGCAGGTAATACACACGAAGTTACTAAGTCTATCAAATATAATCCAGGCTGCAATGATTGGGCAATTAATTTTGGTGAAGTAAAAGCATATCCATTTAATATTTATACAAAAGAATTAACTGCTCAAAGTTTACAAGCAAGCGCGTTTATTCCAATTCAATATATTGGAACAGGTTCACCAAAAATAGGAAATATCATAGTTATGGAAGATGATGTAAGTGTTCGTGAAGGGTTGTTGGGTAAGACTGGAGAAATTATTTCGCAAGAAGATGGCAATAAATATGTTTCAATTCAAAATTATAAAGTAAGTCAATATGATCCAATAACAGGCAAGGCGTATATTTATGTTCCTTTAACATTTTCAAAATATACAGGAAAAATGGATGATTTGAAAGATCAAATTAATGTTTATCTTAAAGCAAGCATTAATTATAATGTTAATTCTGTTTCTACTTCTCCTAATTCAGCTGCTAATCCAAGCAATCTTCAACCGCCATTGCAAAGTCAGTTTACACAAGCAGGCGCTGCAAGCTGTGAAGTATTTCCAATGCTTTCATTTAGCATTCAAAAACCACTTGATTATAGTCTATGGTTAACACCAAGCATGATCAATAAATCAATTGAAGTTCTCGATAAGACAATTGATACAACGCAAGATATTGTTGATGTTGCCAAAAAAGCTTCAATGTACACACTTCTTGCATGCGGCGCAGCTGTAGCATTTCATTATTTATCAGCTGCATTTGATGGTTCAAGCGATGCAAATATTGCAAGCAGTGGTAATGTAAATAGTCAATGCAGAGAATCTGATCAAGGATTAGAAACAGTATATTATATCTGTGACAGAGTGCTTTGTCCTGCTGCTCCTCCTGTATGCGATGATTTTCAAGCGCAAGGAAAATGGATGAATAAAGAAAATGGGGCAGAGTTAGATGCTGCTGAACAAGCAAGATTAGCTGGGCAGAATAAAGCGTATGAGGATGAATATCAGCGATTGAAAAATAGCAAGCAATTTGCTAATCCAAAAGATTATTACATTCCAAGAGAGACATTTATTAAAAATAATCCAACTTTATTTAGTGATCAAAATAAATTTAAGGGATATACACCATTACAACCACCAAATTATTTTACAACAACAATTGGCGCAGATGGCACGCAAGGTTATGAAGTAGAATATTATCCTCTGCAAAATGGAAAACTGGCAGATAGAGATTCTATCCGTGTTCCTGTTGGTGATAAAGAGGTCACTATTAATCTTGTCAATAATCTTGAACAGCAGGTAAAGAGAAGCTGCAAGCCAGGAGATCAAACATTAATTAGATATACTAAATTTGATAAAAACAAACCTTCTTTTATTGCTGGAGGATTAACTACTACTTATGAAGATCAATTTGAATGTTCGTCAAAACCTGTAGAAGAGTTAGGTATGCCCAAAGCAGGAGAATTTGTTGGCTGTTATAATGCAGAATGTCCGCAGTTTGATGATACAAAATGTTTTGGAAGCTCTGCTGCGCCAATCAATCCACCTGAAGGATTGTGGGCATCTGCAAGATGCGGATGTTTGCCGGGTATAAAAGGTCATCTTGAAAATCTATTGCGAATTATGCAAGGCGCTAGAAAATGTTTACAGCAAGCGCAGATTGGAGAAGTACGCGGCGGATATTGTGAAAGATTGTTAGCGCAGTTTATCTGTGATATTTTTGTAGAGCTTGTATTAAAATCACTTTTCAAGTCATCATCCAGTGGTGGAGGCTTGCTTGGAGGATTATTTGGCGGATCTGATGTAAAAGATTACAAGTCTAAATCTGCTTCTGTTGAAGAACGGCTATCTCAAAGATATGGTGGAATTTTGAAGGATAGATTTGGGTTGTCATCAGATCAACTTATCAATAAATTTTGCATCTTTTCAATTACTTTAGATTGGTCATTGCTTGAAGATGTATTAAATCAAGTTGTTGATTCAATTGAAGTTGCGCCAATTACGCATTTAGAAGGTGAATCAAGAGCATATGGATATGATCCATTTACAGGCAAAATGAACATTGGCTATAATGTTTATTTGGGAATTGTTCCAGGCGGTTCAACTGATGTAAATATGTGGCTGGAATGCGACAGAAATTATGATGGTGGAGAATTATGCGGCACTGCTGTACCACGATATACGGAAATTCCAGGCTATCGAAGGCATTTTGAAAAACAAGATATATTTGACGAGAACTTGCCATTTGTTGTTGCAAATAGTCAATGGTGGTACAATAAAGTTGTGCTTGAAGTTAATTATAGAATAGGCAATAAAATTGAACATAAGATAATTGAAAGAGCTGTGAATAGAAAGGGTGATTTGGCAACAGGCTGCACATTTTCAATTACAGAAGGCATTAGTTGTCAAGGATTAACATTTTTGCAAGAGCAAGGCGGCATTATTGAATTGTATAAAGAAAGCGCAGCAAATGGCGGCACAATATTAACGCCAAAAGCTTTAACTTATTATATGGGCAATAATGTAAATGCATTAGTTAGATTAAGGAATGAATTCAAGAAAGATTTATTTTTTATTCGTGTTGATTATAATGACGGCAGGCAGTCAATTGAATATCCAATTCCAACAAATCAGAATACTTATGGCAGTGAACAAACTTATTTGTTGTGGATTGACACGATTGGCGGAAGTTCACAAGTTGCTGGTTCTCAAGGATTACATTGGCCTTCTTCTCGTCAAGCTGGACAAGCATTTAATGTTCAGAAATTTGATTCTGGAGATTATAAGGATAATTATTTATTGCTTGAATTAAGCAATGGGGATGCTGCAACTGTAACAATTACTGCTGAAGTATTGAATAAAGAGAATAAGATAATTGATGCTGATAATTTTAATTGTCTTGTATTTAATAAAGCAAAATATTCTGACAAAAATGCAATCTATAGTAAATATAGCGCATATAAAAAAGGTAAAATGAAAAGTAATTCTATTCAAGAAGATAATGATGGTATTGAAAGAATTGCAGATGATGGGAAAACAATCTGCTTGCGTGATGGTGATACTTTAAAGTCAAATGGCGAAGATGTTTCAATAAATAAGATTGTCAGAATTATACAAATGCAAATACAACCATTTACGATGCAATCTATTGTTCCATTAAATACTCAAGAAATTCCTCAGTTAAAATTGATTACTAATGCAAATGAATTGCTTGTGCCATTTGAGCTGCAGCAAATAACACCTGTGACAACAGCAGGAAAGACAGCAACAATCAATGTGTTCCAAGATACAAATGGCGATGCAAAAGGTGATACGCTAATATTGTATGATAATACATTGCAGAATAATCAACAGCAATCTATACAATTGCAATATCTTACAGCAGCTAATCCTGCGCAGAATGCAAAACCAATGATTGAGCTTCTTGAGCCAATAGGCAAATTCTTTAATCCAGAAGGAAGTATTCCATTAGGTGTTTCAATTATTGATGATAATAATTTAGCAAAAGATGGCGCAACTGCTTCAACACTTGAATTTACAATACATGGTTCTGGCACAAGTAAAATGGCTCCATGTAAAGATACATTTGAATTTGATACATCTGCAAAAGAATTCATAAAGAAAAGTGGAAGTGGTGGTTGTAATATAGAAGTTGATAATGATAGAAAAATAGACCATTCAAAATTAAATTTTTATGCTTTCAAAATTGATGATGCTAACAATCCTATGAAAAGTCATAAAGGGCCAGATGATATTTATGATATAACAGCAACAATTACAGATGCTAAAGGACTTTCTGACAGTAAAAGCAAGCAAAGTGTAAGATTCGATCAAAAAAAAGGAGAATATGAATTAAAAAGAGAACACATAATTATCTGTCTTGGAAGTTATGATTGTTATTCATGGGCTAATGCTGAAGTGGCATCGAATTTAATTCCACAGCAGTCAAATGCTAATGAGAATAAAGTTATTGTGAATCCTGGGCAGGTTAATTGAGGATGAATCTTAGATGGCTATTTTATATTAACAAACATTCTTTTCTGAGGATTGTATTCGAATAAACCATTTGATTGGTTAAAGATAATCTTTTGAGAATCAGACTTGAATTCATTATAACGGAAGAAAACTGTTATTTGATTATTATGTAAAAAACTAATATTAAATGATTTTTCTATATAGCTTCTTCCATGTCTAGATAATGGATTAGGTAATTGTAAAGGAGATAATAAATAATTATAGATTAGTTTAATATCTGTTCCAAAACATTTGTAAATATTGATAACAGGGAGTTTTGTTCCATTAACTAATTGTTCATTACCTTTACTATATAAGAATATTTCGTATTGTGGATCACTATTGACAATATTTGCAAGAGAATAAATATTATAGTTTATTATGTCATCTTTCTTATTAAATATTAGTTTTCCATGGCTATCGTGTATTTGTAAATACTCGGCGTTGTTAATTCTTCCCATTTTCTGTTCAATCATTTCATTTCCAGGATTGTCACAAATATCTGCTATAATTGGGCCTTTTGAGAGAGCAATATTAGTTGTTTCTACAATTAATCTTCTTTCTTTTCCATTAATAAACGAAGAAACAATTATTCCTTCTGAATTATTGGTGATATTTATTATTTCTGCACCAATATCTTCCCGTTTTGTTTTGTTAGTTTCTTTATGTACTTGCTGCCAATACCAAATAATCGATCCTGCAGTATCTTCAATTGCCAATGGAATTAATTCATCTGCTAACAATGCTGCTAATGATTTTCTTTCTGGGAACTTTGGTGTTTTTGTATAATGAGATTCATTATCTTTGTTTATTACCATCCTAAATAATTGTTGAACTTCATTTATTGAATCTAATTGTGTAAATCTTTCTACCCAGCCAATCTTAAATATTTCTGGAAATGCCTGCATTGATGCTTCAATATAGAACCAATCTTCTTTCTCTTTTTCATTAGCTGGTTTGGGGAAATCTTTTGTTTGCCACCAATCATCTAATATTGCATAACTGCCTCGCCACATACCCTCAAAATAAGGATTTAAGTCATGCTTCCAATGATTGCCATCAATTCTCCAGCCAGTATTAGCTAAGTCAACCCATTGATCTTGGTAATGCAATGAAGGAAACATCTTTCCAAGTATTCCTAACTCTGCTCCTTTTTTTTCTCTTTCTGTATCTTTAAGATTTGCAGAAAAGCGATTTATGGTATATCCAACAAATGAACCTAATCTGAAATAATCTTCAATTGAACGTATTCTTAGTGGATTATTCTTATCTAGTAATGGCAATGTTTTTTTGTTTTGTAATGTAATATCACAGTAATGTTCAAAACCAAATTGGTTGGTAATGACAAATCCAGCCGGAGCTATAAACGCATGAGCTTCTAAGTTTGTGTGTTCAGGTAATGTAACATCTTGAACTAAATGGAGAACATGGGCTAATGCAAAATAAGCTCGTTTTTTATTTTGTTGGTATAATCTGATAGAATCTTCAAGATCGCAAAGATTATATTTATCATTCAATCCCCAGTCCATTGCATTCTTAAATTGGTGTGAAGCAATTGGTGATGAATTAAGATAACCTTTGTTATCAATTGGACGAAAAAAATGATTAAAAAATCTTGTTCTTGTGTCTCCTGCAATATTACACATTGCATTATAATCTACAGATTTATTCATTGCAGGAAATATTGAATCTTCATCAGCAACACCTTCTTTTAAAATTGCAAGCATTGGCTTTATTTCATCACATATTTTTTTGTGTTCTTGTTTTTGACAAATATATTCAACAGCTTGCTCAGTAATCCATTGATGCACATTAATCTCATGGGCTTTTGCTGGTTTTGCAGTTTGCATTACAAGAGTTGCTGTTAAAGCAATTGCACTGTATTTTATTGTTCTCCAACAGTTGTTGATGATAGTTGTAAGCATAAGATAAGGAGAATGTGGTGGCAATATTTAACTTTTGTTATTTGGTAGTTGTTATATCACTAAATTTATATACAAGCTATTGTTTATATAGTTATATGCCTACAACAATTCAAGTAAATAAGCATACGTTGCTTTTATTAAAAAAAATAAAGGAAGAAACAGCATCTGTATCTTATGATGAAACTATACGTAAGATTGCTAATGAGAGAATAAATTCCTCTTCAATGGCTGGTATATTAGGTAAAAGAACACATAAATGGATCATGAATGATCTGAGGGATAAAAGTGATAGGTTCTAAATTAATAGATTCTTCAATTTGGCTAGAATTTCTAGCAAATAGTAGTTATCAAGATCTGATAGAATCTAACGAAGTTTTGTTTGTTTCTTCTGTTTCAATATTTGAGATTAGAAAGAAATTGCTAAAAGAAAAGATAGACAAAGAAATTATCTTGAAAAGTATTAATTTCATAAAAGCAAGAAGCCATTTTGTAATACCTATATCAACACAAATAGCAGAGAAAGCAGCAGAAATATCAATGGAGTTTAAACTTCATACAGCAGATGCTTTTATTTATACAACTGCCTTGCTTAATGATTGCTTGTTGATTACTGCTGATAATGATTTTAGAGGATTAAATAGTGTTCAAGTGCTAGAAAAACCTTAAGAGAAACTTTACAATTCTGCAAAATTTTCTCAATATAAATTATTTTCGTTTAGAACTATATTGCTGAGTTGTTATATATAGATAATTGTGTAGGAATGTATAGAAATGGGATAGAAATATCATAGTAATCTGAAAACTGCACAACTATGACATTACGATGTCATTAAATGTGCGAAGTTATGACATCATGGTGTAACTAAATGTGCGATATAGTGACATCACGATGTCATTAAATTTAAATAGTAGTTGTTCTATTATTATAAACTATGGAAATAAAGCAATTAGAACAGTTTAATCCTTGGTGGAAAACAAGAGAAATGAATAGAGAATGGACTAAATCTTACAAGAGGGTACTGTATTCTGCTTTAGAAAAATATCTCATACAGAGACAGATAATTTTGATACAAGGATTAAGAAGAATGGGTAAAACAACGCTTCTTTTTCAATTAATAGAGGATTTACTGCAGAAAGTAGAACCAAAAAGAATATTATACTTCTCTTTTGACGAACAGATAGTTGATATACGAGAAGTGCTTGAAACATACCAGAAATTAGTTTTAGCAGCAACTTTTGATACACTCAAAGAAGATAAAGTATATGTTTTTCTTGATGAAATACAAAAAGTTGAAAACTGGGAAAATAAATTGAAAACATATTATGATCTCTATCCTCAAATTAAATTATTTATTTCAGGTTCTGCCTCAGTGCGATTGCTCAGAAGATCAAAAGAATCTCTTGCAGGAAGAATCTATGATTTTATTTTAGAACCATTGTCATTTAAGGAGTTTCTTGAGATAAATGGTAAAGATTTACAAAAAATAAAAGAAAATCCTGAACTCTGGAAAAGAGAATTACTTCCATTATTCTATAAATATCTTAAGTTTGGCACATTTCCTGAATTAGCAGCAGAGGAAAATGAAGAGATTGCCAGAAAATATATCATGAACACTGTAGTAGATAGGATTATCTACAAAGATATCATCGAGGAATTTAAGGTAAAAGATATAGAACTCATGAAGAGCATATTCGCAATTCTCTGTAAAAATCCAGGTATGCTTGTAAACTTCAAAGAGATTGCTAATAACCTCGGAAGAGATCAACGAACAATTGCGAATTACTTCGAATATTTAGAGATAAGTTTATTGACTCAATCAGTCTATAATTACAGAGGTTCGCCATTAGCAAGCTTGAGAAAATTAAAGAAAGTATATTTTACAACACCAAATATTATCTTTGCATATAACACAGAAATTCAGGATTTGTTAGGTTATATGCTTGAGAATCTTGTTCTTATGCATACAAAAGCAACGTTTTTCTATAAAGAACGATATGAAGTTGATTTTATTCTTGTCGAGGATGATTCTATTATTGGAATAGAAGTAAAAAGCAATGCAATACGATATAATCAACTCTTGCAGTTTCAGAAGAAATTCGGAGAGAAAGTGAAGAAGATGATGATTATTGACCTAGAAAATGAAGGCAAGGAAAAAGAGATTGAGATTATTTCAGCTTGGAAGATGTTATTAGAGTAAGGAGAATTCTAAACTATTTTTTTGATTATAATCCTTTGATTCTTTCATACACATTTCCATCAAGCAATGGATTAAGCACTTTTACATCAACGCGCTTGTTTCCAGCTGTATTGTATCTTGCCAAATATTTGTTTAATTCATCTGTTCCATATTTGCTTCCGATGAATGAAAATACTCCGCCAAAAAAACTTGTAGAAGGATCTTGCTCTGTTGTTAATAATAACTCAACTAACTTGTCAGGCGTTGCTTCAACAGCAATCAATTTGCTGCTCATTTGATCATTTGCTGTCATTAATCGCATCAATTGTTCTTTTGTTCCATCAAGTGAAATATGATACACGCCATCACTCCCTCGTGGAGCAACGTAGGGCATAAAATTTAATCCAATATTCTGCTTTTCACCTAAAGCTTTGCTAATCTCTCCCATCTCTTGTTGTATCATTCGCGTTAAATAAGAATCCACATTAATTTCTCTGCTGCCATCAGCATTTTGCTGCACATCTTTATTGCTTGTAAATCCACCAAATCCACCTATTACATTAGCTCCAAAATCAATTTTGTTTCCGAATAATGCATATCTTCCATTTTCACAGGTGGCAATGATCCATGATGCTAATGGATTAAATCCAAGGTTTGCAGATGCTGTATCTCTCATATAATAATCATCACGATTAAAATATTGATTGTATCTATATCCCGCTAAATGCACTCTTGCTTCAATTCCTTGCGGTAATCTGTTATATTCTAGCAAAAAAGAAACAGGATTATCAGCAGCTTTTGGCTTTTCAGCAACAAAACTTTTCCAATAATCAGCTACTCTTTGTTCAACTTCAAAAGGAAGATCAATCTGTGTTTCCGCAATTGGCACTCTAAAATCTGAAGCTTCTGAAGTAATAGAAATTGGCGCATGATAATCGAATAAATAAATTGTTCGTTGCGCTGGATGTTTGATTGTGTGTTTTGGAATTTTTTATCCTCTCTTTATAGAATTATAATTAAAAGAAAAACAATAAAAAATTAATGACTACGTCCTTGAGAACGCTGTGATGGTCTTGCTCCTCTACTTACTGCTGCAATTTCTTCTGCGTTAGGAAGATGTATTCTTCCACCAGATTGTTGATGAGTACCACCAACTATTGGCGTTCCATGTTCATCATGGTTTGTAGTTGATGCGCCATACTGATCAACAATATGTTGGACAATCTGCATGTATTGTTGAACTATTTCATCATATTTCTCAGCAAAGTAAACTGGATCTTTGAATGTTGTATTTTCACCAACCATTGCTTTATATCGCTCAAAGACTTCTTTAATTATTTCTGTTTTAGTTTCATTATCTGTAGGATCAACAGAATACATAACACCAGATACATAATTGTTTCTTGCTTCTGATTCTATCTGAGAACTTAATGCATCAATAACTTTATCCATTTCACCTTTTGTTGTTGCTAAACTGCTTGCTCCTTTGAAACCGCCATGTTTTTGAAATGCGCTTTCAAGATAACGAATTGCATGTCCTCTTGCATCTGATTCATTAAGGGTTGCATTATTAGTTGCTCTCCAATGATGCTGCATATATTTTGTAATCTCATCTAAGAATTCATTATAATTAGGTTTTGCATGTTGGATATGGTACTCAACTTTTGCTTGTCTATGTTTCTTAGTAACTGTTTCAATAATATGTTCTGGATTTAAAGCTGTAACTATTTGTTCTAATAAACTACCACTTCTCGTACTATGATTTTCGCTCATTAAAATACACCCCAACTAAATTAATTATTATGTAATTACTTGTTAGTAATACTAATTTCTCTGTTTCATATATAAATATTTATATGTTGTAGAATATAGATTAATTAGTTAGAAAAAGAGTAAATTAAAATAATAAAATTAATGATGGCCCCCGCCATGAGCATCATGCCCATCTCCATGACCTTGTTCTTTTTTTTCAGCATATTGATTTAAAAACTGATCCATCAAACCTCTATATGCTTGAATCATTTTTCCATGATTTCTTGCATAATATTCTGGTTTCTTAAATTTAGTTCCTTCTGGTGTTAGATGTTTATATTTTTCAAATACTTTTTTTACCAAATCTGTTTGCGCATCTAAATCATCAGGTGGAACTATACTTAATTGATGTGCAATGTAACTATTATGCGACTGTGCTTCAAATTGATTAGATATAGCAGAAATTACATCATCTAGTTTTCCTTCTTTTGCTAGTTTGTATGCATGTTGAAATCCACCTTCTTTTTCGAAAACTGCATCTAATACTTGTCGAGCATGACCAAATGCTTCTTCTTCTCCTATTTGTCCTTTATACCAATTTTTCCAATGGTGTTGCACATAACCACTTATATGTTTTCTAAACTTGTCATAATCTTTAATCTGCGGATCTTCAATTTTCCAACTATTTCTTATTTTTCTATGCGGTACAATTACTTTTTCAGTTACTTTTTCAGGATCAAGACCATTTAATATTGTTTCTAGTGGATCATGCTGTTCATGTCCATGAGTTCCATGTCCTCCTCCGTGACCATGCGCATCCAAATTTAATATTAAAATAACTATCCCTATCAATAATGCTATTCCTAAAGAACCTATTATTAACATTTCCATATTATCAACCTCATTATTTATTTTTATATGATGTAAGATATATGGTAAATATAAATCTATTCTTTTAGATAACTTTATATATTGCAAATGTATACATATGTAATATGCTGATATCAAATACTTCAACATTAATACTTTTGGCAAAAGTTAATAATCTTAAATTATTTTTAGAAAAATATGGCAAGGTTGAGATACCAAATGAAGTGCATATTGAATTAATGGTTAAAAGTTCCCAATATGATACGATGATGATTAGGAAAGAAATTGAATGTAAGAATATTCTAATCATAAAAAATAACGTGAAAAATGTTCAAGAAATATTAGGTGAGTTTAACCTTGATTTAGGAGAAGCTGCAGCTTATATGCTTTATGAAAAGAACAAACATAAAGCAATATTAACTGATGATTATGAATTAATTAAGTTATGCAGATTGCAGGAGATTCCATTTTTGTGCGCAATGGCAATAATAGTTAAAATGTATGAAGACAAATATCTTTCAAAAGAAGAAGCTGAAACCAAAATAAAACGATTGTATGAGGTAGGAAGATACTCTAAAATGATCAAAGAATATTATCTAGAAAAGGTGAAGTAATATGGAAATAATATCAGTTAGAATTGATAAGATTCCTCAAATTGATGAGTTCACGAAAGTATTAAATGAAAATAGATCCAGCACTATACGAGAGTTATTAGAACATGGAAGAAGAATGAAAGCTTTAGAACTATATAAACAAAAGAAAGTAAGTCTTGGAAAAGCTGCAAAACTTGCTGGGTTAACCCTCAGTGAATTCATAGAGCTATTAAAGGAATTTAGCCTTACACTAAATATTGAATTAGATGATGTAAAACAATCATTAGAATACGCTAGAAAATTACTCTAAACTATTAACAAATAAAAGATATATTTAAATAATAGTTTGCTTTATACCTACTAAAATGAAAAGCAAAGAAGAAGCAGTACTTGTATTGTTCTTTAATGAACCCAGCAAACATTGGCATTTTGAAGAATTATTGAAAGAAGCAAAGATCAGCAGAAAACAATTAGTGCGATGGCTGAAGATATTCAATAAAGATGATCTGATTATAAGAGTAAAAGAAAAAGGAAAAATGCCTTATTATAGGGGAAACTATGATAACCCGGAATATCAAAATAAAAAGAAAGTTTATGCTTATGATACGCTCTACAAAACAGGTTTTCTTAATCATCTTATTAATTTGCCAAAAGCAAAAACAATTATTATCTTTGGAAGCTTTTGCAGATGGGATTGGCATAAAGAAAGTGATATTGACTTATTTGTTTTTGGTGATCCAGATGATCTTGAACTCTATAAATATGAATCATTGTTAGGAAGAGAGATACAATTATTTTCATGTAAAGATACTGCTGATTTAAAGAAATATTCAGAAGCTTTAATTAGAAATATCATCAAAGGCAATTTTATTAAGGGAAATCTCAATTTTTTAAGGGTGAACATAAATTATTGAACAAAGATCAACAAAAGAAGTTTTAGAAAAATGTAATATTAATGGTCAGATATTACCTCTTGCTGAAACAGATATTGGGCTGGTAAAAACAATGATTGAACTTTCAACTGGCGACCAAGAAGTTGCTGCTAAAATAAAGAAAGATCTTCATAAAGAGAGTATAATCTGGAATAATGTCTATTGCTGTTATTATGATGCTTTGCATAAACTAGTTGAAGCATATTTGATGTTTGATAAAATAACTTCTTTAAATCATCTTTGTTTATTTGCATATCTTTGTGAGAAACATAAAGAACTTGAATTGGATTGGAACTTCTTTGAAAGAATAAGAACAAAAAGAAACGGAATTAACTATTATGGTCAAAAGGTAACCTATGATAATCTAAAATCAATAGAAATACAAGTCAAGTTATACATCTCTCTTCTAGAAAAAGAAATAACTAAGAAAATTAATCAATTTAATGACTAAGCTTTTTTCTCTATTCACAAAATTTTATCCATATACTTCCTTCTTAATCTTCTCTTTATCAATCCCTAATTCTATCAGCAAAGTTTCCATTGCATTTACAAATTCCGGAGGACCGCAGAGAAAGTAATATGGTTTTTTTATATCTGCAATGCATTCTTGTAAAAACGTTGCATCTATCCTGCCTGTATGTCCTGTCCATTGCCTGAATTTTTCCATCTCTTCAGGTCGTGTGATTGTTAATTGCAGTGAAAAGTTTTGCATCTCATCATTCATCTCAAGCAGTTCTTTCTTGAAAATAATGTCATCAGGTGTTTTGTTTGAATAGATGAGTGTTGCTTTTGTCTCTAGTTCTTTGTCTTGAATATATTGCACAATGCAGCGCAATGGTGATATTCCTGAGCCAGCGCCAATCAATACTATTTCTTGCATCTCTTTTTCATTGAATGTAAAGTGACCAAATGGGCCTGTAATATCAAATTCTTGTCCAACTTCTGTGTCTTGCAGTTGTTTTGAGATAAATCCATTAGGCATAGCTTTGACTGTTAAATCTAAGTAATCTTTTGCGGGAGAAGAAGCTACTGAATAAGAACGTTTGACAACTGTTTGCTTTCCATTTTTCTCAGTTGGCACAGCTATCATTACAAATTGTCCAGGGATAAAAGAGATACTTTTATCTTTAGAAAATCCAAAACGCAATGTTTTTGTGTCGTGTGTTTCTGTGATTACTTCTGTTATTGGCAAAATCATTAAGTATGAGGTAATTATGTTATATAAAAAAGTTACTAAATAAAAAAGTGATTTTTTCTTTTTGAAAAAAATCACTTTTTATAAACGAAAACTATATAAACAATCGCTTCTTTTTGAAACTGGAGAAAGAGGTACATTCTCTCTATTTTTAAGACGATAATATGGTAGAAAATACAAGTAAAGAAACAATCATAACTCCTGAGAAAAATCAAGCGCAAAGTAGCGAAAGCTCAGCTGCAAACTTAGTGATAAATCAGCAAGAAAATAAACATGATCCAACTAAGAAATTGGCAGCAATACAAGAAGCAAATTCTCACAATCATCAAGATAATAATTACGGCGCTGAAAGCATTCAAGTTCTTGAAGGATTAGAAGCAGTCAGAAAAAGACCTGGGATGTACATTGGCACTACAGGTTTGCCTGGTTTGCATCATTTGATCTATGAAGTTGTTGACAATTCTATCGATGAAGCATTGGCTGGATTCTGCAAAGAAGTTGTTGTTATCATCAATGAAGATAATTCTGTCACAGTTGTTGATGATGGTCGAGGAATTCCAATTGCAATGCATTCACAGTATAAAATGTCAGCATTAGAAGTAGTTATGAGTAAATTACATGCTGGTGGGAAATTTGATAAAAAGACTTATAAGGTTTCAGGTGGCTTGCATGGTGTTGGAATTTCTGTAGTAAATGCTTTATCAACATGGCTGCAAGTTGAAGTAAGAAGAGACGGCAAGCATGTTGCAATGATCTTTGAAAAAGGATATTCAAAATCAGGTTTGATTGAAAAAGGCGGCGCAAGCACAACAGGAACAACTGTTACATTTATGCCTGACAAAGAAATCTTTGAATCTATTGAATTTAGTTTTGACACTGTCTCTGCGCGAATGAGAGAATTAGCATTTTTGAACAAAGGAATAAAGATAATTGTGCGAGATGAAAGAAATGAGAAAGAAAATATATTTCAATATGAAGGTGGAATTGTTTCTTTTATTGAATATCTTAACAAAAATAAAACACCATTACATCCAACAATTTATTTTGATACTGAAAAAAATGGCAATGAGATTGAAGTTGCAATGCAGTATAATGCTGGATACATAGAAAATATCTTCTCTTTTGTAAATAATATCAATACAATTGATGGCGGTACGCATTTAACTGGATTAAAAACAGCACTAACTAGAGCTTTTAATAACTATGCTGAAGCAAATAAATTAATTGATGAAAAAGACTTAAAATTAACAAGTGATGATGTAAAAGAAGGAATGTGTTGCGTTATTTCTGTGAAGATTCCAGAGCCGCAATTTGAAGGACAAACAAAAACAAAGCTTGGTAATAGCGATGTTAAAGGAATTGTTGATTCGATTGTATTCTCAAGTTTAACAACATATCTTGAAGAGAATCCAAAGATTGCAAAGATGATTGTTGAAAAAATTGTAACAGCAGCAAAAGCGCGAGAAGCTGCGAAAAAAGCAAGAGATTTAACACGAAGAAAATCTGCATTAGATTCAAGTTCATTGCCTGGGAAATTAGCTGACTGCCAAGAGCGAGATCCAGCAAAATGCGAGTTGTTTATTGTCGAAGGAGATAGTGCAGGCGGATGTTTTTCAGGTGATACAAAGATTGCATTGATTGATGGAAGAAATGTCACCTTTAAAGAATTAGTTGAAGAAGATAAACAACGAAAAAGAAATTTTTGTTATACTATCAAACAAGATGGAATGATTGGAATAGAAGAGATAAGATTTCCAAGAATAACTAAGAAAGATGCAGAAGTTATTAAGATTGTTTTAGATAATCATGAAGAGATTGTTTGCACCCCTGACCACAAGTTTATGATAAGAGATGGAAGCTATAAAGAAGCGAAGAACCTCACTTTAAAAGATTCGCTTATGCCATTGTACAGACAAATCTCTAAAAAAGAAGGAAAGATTACAATTGATGGTTATGAGATGGTATATAATAATCTAAAAAATAATTGGATATTTACCCATATGCTTTCTGATCGATGGAATATTCAGAATAATGTATATAAAGATAAAGAAATAAAAAGAGATAAATCAATTCTTCGTTTTGATACATTCACAGAAAGATATTTTGAAGGTAAAGAAGAAAAGGCAGATGAAGCTGTTAAGAACTATAACCACAAAATTCTAAGAATAGAGAAAATGTATGAGAAAATGGATGTATATGATATTGAAGTTCCAAACACTCATAATTTTGCATTAGCCTCTGGAGTTTTTGTGCATAATAGCGCAAAGATGGGCAGAGACAGGAAATTCCAAGCAATTCTGCCATTAAAAGGAAAGATTCTCAATGTTGAAAAAGCAAGGATCAATAAAGTTGTTGACAATGATGAAATAATTACTTTAGTTACTGCAATTGGCACAAATATTGCAGAAGAGTTTGATATCAAGAAATTGCGTTATCATAAATTGATTCTTATGACTGATGCAGATGTTGATGGCAGTCACATTCAATGTTTATTGCTAACGTTTCTTTATCGGTTCATGACACCATTGATTGAACAAGGTCATGTATATGTTGCAATGCCTCCTTTGTATAAAATCAAAAAAGGTAAAGTTGAGAATTATGTATACAAAGAAGAAGAATTATTTAAATTATTGAAAGAGATTGGCAAAGATAATGCAAACATTCAGCGATACAAAGGTTTGGGAGAGATGAATCCAGACCAATTATGGGAAACTACAATGGATACTGAAAAAAGAATGCTGAAGCAGATTAAGATTGAAGATGCTGTAATTGCAGATGAAATATTTACTTTGCTGATGGGTGATCAAGTAGAGCCAAGAAGAAAGTTTATTCAGGATCATGCGAAGGAAGTAAAGAATCTGGATTTGTAAGAACTTCTATACCATAGTTCCATAAGTGATTTATATGCAGTTCTGATTACTATTCTTAGTTTAGGCTATATCCATCGTCAAAAGAGAGGTGATTTTTTTTAACTAATCTTCGATAAAGATAACTTTTTCTAATTTCTTAAAATCATTATCACCTGTAATTATCTTTGCATTATGATATTGCGCTGTTGATAATACTATTGCATCTGCCATTCCTAGTTTTTTTTCAAATTTGTTTTTTGCAGCATTACACGCAATTTCTGTTGTTAGTTGCACAGTAAAAGCTGTGCTGGTCATGAATTCGATATGGGCTGTTATTTGTTTTATATTGTTCTTTAATAGAAAATGATACACTTCTGCAATATTTATTGAACTGATAATAATCTCTTCTTCAGAGTCTAAATAAGGAATTATTTTTCTCCCATATTGTGTTCCTTTAAAATATTCAATCCATGCCCAGCTATCAATCAAAACGGTCACTCTTCTCCCTCTCAAATTCTGATCTTATTTCCTTCAGTGAACCGAAAAGAGATTGCTTTGGTTTTTTCATATGAAGAACAAGTTTCTTTATTACTTCATCATACGTAGTTACCGCTATCTCATCTTTCATATGTTTCAATAAGTCTAATGTTTCAGATTTTACAGCAATTGTGGTATTCATTATATCAATATAAGTTATAAGTTATATTTATATTTTGTTGTTTAGTCGGCTAATGAATGGTTTTTCAAACCATTCATCTACTGTTTCAATAACAACCTTAATAAATAAAAACGATTCTATCCATTTCTATGCATAAACTCCTCTTTGGAACATCAGGCATCCCTTTGACAACCAATCCAAGAAATACTCTTGAAGGTATCAAACAAGTAAAAAAGCTTGGTTTGGATAATATGGAGATTGAATTTGTCAGAAATATAAATATCTCAAAAGAAAAAGCTCCAGAAGTTAAGAAAGTAAAAACTGAACATGGTGTAAACTTAACTTGTCATGGACAATATTGGGTTAATCTTAATTCTCAAGATAAAGCAACTGTTGAAGCAAGCAAAGAAAGAATAATTGATGCTTGCGCAATTGCAGATGCAGCAGGTGTATGGAGCATTTGTTATCACATGGCTTATTATATGAAACTTGAGAAAGAAGCTGTTTTTTTGAATGTTAAAACAGCATTAAAAGATGTATTCAAAGAATTGCAGGATAAAGGTATAAATAAATTATGGCTGCGTCCTGAAACAGGCGGCAAAATAAATCAGTTTGGTGATGTTGATGAACTTGTTAAATTAAGTCAAGAATTTGAGCAAGTTCAGCCATGCATTGATTTTGCTCATCATTTTGCGAGAACACAGGGGAAGTGTAACACTTATCAAGATTGGAGCAAGATTCTAGAAACTATTGAGAAAGGTTTAGGCAGAGAAGGTTTAGATAACATGCATTGTCATATGGAAGGGATTGTTTATGGCGCTTCTGGGGAAAAGAATCATGTCAATCTAAAAGAATGCGCAATTAATTATCAAGCTTTGGTTAAAGCTTGGAAAGATTTTAAGATTAAAGGTGTGATTACTTGTGAAAGTCCTAATATTGAAAAAGATGCGTTGTTGCTGAAGAATGTTTATTGGAAATAATAATAAATTTGCGAACTGCGTTCAGCAAATTTATCAAAACACTTTTCTAACAGCCATATTATGCGCTTCAATATAATAATCAATAAATCTGTTCCAGTCTGCTAAGTTAGATAATTCTTTTGCTATTATCTTCTGGGTTACACGTCCTTTTTCGTCAAGTGAACAGTAACTCTCTAATATATTTGTGAATTCTTTTATTATCTCTTCTTCTGTTTTCTGCATCCGCTGTAAAACAAATATCCCTCCTTCTGTTTTTCTTGTCTTATTAATAAATCTGCCAAAGCCGCCTAAATCTGTTGTTAATGAAGGAACACCTAATGCAGCAGATTCTAATGGCGTGTAACCCCATGGTTCATAATAAGAAGGAAATAAACCAAGATGACACCCAGTAATTGCTTCATAATATGGGAGATCTATTAATCCATCAACTCCTGAAAGATAAACTGGATAAAAAATAACTTTTACTTTGTCATCTTTTTTGTTATCTAATCCATATTCAGAAAAACTTTTGAGAATTATGTCTTGTTGTTCTCCTGCTAAATTATGCGTTGTCAATAATGGAGTTCCTTTTTGCATGAAATGCAATCGCATTCTTTTCGCTTCAACAAGAAATTCTTCATTAAATATATTCTCTGTCTTGAATGATTCAGATTCATAACACTTGATGTCGCATGACAAAAGATGATGCAGCATATTCTTTTGGATAATATGATCATTTTTATGCACAAAGTTTTTCAGACGCAAGTAATTCATCTTGTTCTCAGATAATTCTTGTTTTGCGCTTAATACATCTCGTGGAATCCAAAAAAAAGTGATGACTGTCTTCTTTGAATTCTGTTTTTTTAGTTGTTCATTGAGTTTAGAGAGTGATTGTATCAGAAGATCAATGCCTTTATTCTTGAATTCATATCTGCCTACAATGAAAAAAAGCAATGTCTGGTCCAGATCAAAATAATAATGAGAAAAGAAATAATATGCAATGAATTCTCTTATCTTTTCTCTGTTTATACGATGCTGCACAGATGTTTCTTCAAATGATGGAAATTTTTCAGCATCTAAACCATTTAGTACAAGCATTTCTGGTTTTCTTCCATAAAACTTTTCTGCCTCAAGCGCAGTAATCTCTGAAACTGTTGTAAATACATCGCATGCAGTTGCAGCAGCAACTTCTGTGAGATGTTTATCTTGGATGCCATAGTTGTATGCTTCTTTTATTGGATCAATTTTTGGAAGTATATCATATAATGGCTTGTTTGCAGCGCTTATCATTCTGCCAAGCATTGTTGCATGAGTTGTGAAGATAGTTGCTACTTTGCATTTTGCAGACTTAATTAATAAAATGCTAAATGCAGAAAGCCATTCATGCGCATGAAGAATAATCTTTTGTTGAGCATTATTATCTTGATTTTTTTGATATAACTCCACAAATTTTCCAGCAGCTGTTGAAAATAATAATGGCTCATCAAATTCATTGTTGCTTGCTAGAGAATCTATCTTGTATTCTTCCCAATACTTTTTTTTAAGGTCATTTTTTGCATAATTAAAATTGCAATAATCAATCAAGATAACATTTGGCAATCCTTTAATTTGCCACTTGCCAAAATGGCATTGAATTCCTTCTTTTTTCAGCTGATCAAATATCTTTAAAAATTCAGCAGGTGTTTCTTCTTCAGTAAATTCGTCCTCTGAGTTCTTAGTATTGTATGGCCCAATTAGAAAATAGTTCTTGTACTTCTGTTTCATAAGATCTGCTTTTGAAGAAACAACTGTGTATATTCCTCCGACTTTATTGCACACTTCCCAGGAGACTTCAAAGAGAGTATCAGCATTTGCAGCAAGCATAAGGAAATTATTGTTTTGGTTTATTTAATAGTTTGTGAGTACTTTTAAATAGTCATTATAGTTGGGTGAGTGGGGTGCGACTAGTTCTTTTAGGTAACTTCTAGTAATTCTGCTAGTTATTTAACGATAGAAAAGCGAAAACTTTATATATTAGTATCTAGTTATATAACTAGATATTAGTGAGGTGATATCTATCGGATTTAAAACAAGA
>JACRKF010000015.1 GCA_016219865.1 Candidatus Woesearchaeota archaeon
AACAAAGGCAAAAAGTGTTGAAACAGCTTACTTAGAAGTTAAAAGAAGATTCTGGGCGTATGAAACCATGAGAAGATATGCGCAAAATTAGTTTATTTTCTTAGAGAAAAAAATAGTTGACTATTTATGCAACACAGTATGTAAATCAGTGATTGTATAATCTGCTTTTTGCTCTTCTTGATTATCTTGCTTGTTATTTGCAATTTTGAATAATACTGTCTTTAGACCAAGAGTTTTTGCAGGCGCTAGATCTTTCTCAAAGCTATCGCCAATTGAAACAGCAATTGCTGCATTATTCTCTAGAATAATCTGTTTAAATATTCCTTGCGATGGTTTTATGTAGTTGTGTTTGTCAATTGCATATATATTTGCGAAGAACTGCAGAATGTTAAGCTGCTGCAATGTTTTGCTTGTTGCTTCATATGGAGTATTTGTAAGCGCAACAAGTTTATGTTTCTCTGACAATTGTTTGATTATTGACTGCGCATTGTTTGCCGGAATAATGTTTCCTTCAACTGGCGCAGAATTCATGATAGTATAGAACTCTTGTTTTGTTATACCCAAAGAAAGCATCGTATCAATTGTTGAATGTTTTCCAAGCATTTTGTTGTTTTCTTTTGTGTTGTGAAAGAGTTGCTTTGCTTGCTCTTGTGAGATATTGTGTTTCTTTGCAACTGCCTGGATGTGAGCGATGTCTCTCAATAGTCTTAACTTTGTAAAATCTGCCAATACACCGTCGATGTCGAAGATGAGGAGCATTTATCTCACCTTACTCAACAAGGATTCCAATTCTCCAAATAATTGTTGTTTGATTGGTTTTACTATAGTATAAGGTATTTTTCTGCCGTTTTTCAATTCTTCCATAGTAACTTGATACTGTTGTTCAAGTTGTTGATTGAGATAAGCAATAACACCTATGCTTCTAGTTAAAATATCTGTAAATCTTTCAAATCTATTTTTTCTTAGATTTTCAACAATAAAAGCAGTATATTCTTGCTGTACTGTTCCGTCTTCACATAGAATCTTAAACTTATTCTGGTTAATCCAATTAGCATTGCCTTGTGTACTGTATCTGGATTCATATTGCTTATATACTATTGATTCTTTTCTTTTCTGCTTATCCATCTGCATTGCATAATCAATCAATAAATGTCTTCCTGTTGCCATTTTGTATAACAATAACCCATAAGAAAATATATCGTCAAATCCACCATATCTTCTACATTCTTTTGGATCTGTTGGATAATCATCTGCTTGTAACATTGCAATGCCTAAATCAACAATAATTGGGCGATTTGTTTTGGCTTCAATTAAAACATTATTTGGATGCAAATCTCGATGTGTTATATCTGCTTCAAACAATTCATAAAGACCATGAAGAACTCCCGCAGCGTATTTCCTAATTATTTTTGTTGGAAGATTTTTATCCAATAATCTTAGATTAGTAATTACAACATCTAAAGTATCACCTTGCACATATTCTAAATGGAGACATTCTTTAGGGAGACCTAAAGAGAAATCATTCTTTGAATTACCACTTTTCAAATGATTACTAATATCAGAATGACTTATCATATTAATTACATTCTTACAAGCAACACCTTTTCTGCTTTCTCTAAGATTGTGTAATAATTTTGCTTCGTGAAATAATGCTCTATCATCACTATACTTACAAATCATTGATAATTCTTTTGCATTTAGCAACACAATAAAAGAATTACACCCTGTAGAAACAGCTCTATATTCAAGAGGAACTTTTGTATAACTGCCATAATCTCTGCAAAATGAAGCTGCTGCAATCCTAATGTTATCTTTATTTTCATCTCGCTGATGAATAAATAACCCAAGTTTATTCTCTAATAAATCAAGTCCATGCTCTGCAAAATTAATTTCTCGCAAAAACAAAGAAATACTTTCTTCTTCACCATTAATAAGAGCTGGAGAAAGATTATCTACTGGCAATGCTCTTTCTATAAGCCAGCGTGGCAACCAAAAAGAGAAATTTTTCTTAGCAAAAGGAATTGTTTGTTTTGTATTGCCAAATAAATGATCGGGATAATTGCTAACAATTTGAAAAGTGTAATTACAATTTTTATAATTAGACAGTTCTTCTTGAGTAATATTTCTTGTAATTATCCATGCAAGATCTTCAAGAGAAACTCCAACATTGGAATATTGCGGTTGTTTCTCAAATTCTTTCTTCAAAGAATCCACAGCTAGTAAAGTATGAGAACTACCAAATACTGAAATCACCATTTCTAATGCTCCTGCAATCTCTGCTGGAGAAATACCCCTCTTGTAGACAGAAAGAATATCTGAAGCTGAAATATTACTAATCATATTAATTTCTTGAAGAGTTAGATATTCTGTAAGGCTTTGAAAACAATCTGCATCTGGCAAGAGCTCAGCAATATCAGCGCTCCTAAAAGCAAAAAGATTATAATCCTTGGTTACAAAATACTTTCCAAGCGATATTTCATCGTGAGATAAACGAGATTGATCCATATTCATTCTATATTGCAAAGCATTATTGATCATAGAAGAACTAAAAAAATCAGAATATCTTTCAGCCATTAAAAACATTCGATAAGACATTCCACCCTCGGAAGAATCTAGACTATCAGTGATTGATTTTGCATAACTAGAAATCATACTAATAATACCGCTATCAAATGTAGCAAGCACACTATGTCTTTGTTTTTCTGTAAGATATGAAAAAAAACTAATTGCATCACTAAGAGAAACATTTGCTTCCTTTAATTGTGTAATCTGCTTTCCATTTAGTAATATTAATTGATCACCGCAACCACATAATCCATCCCTATAAAAATCATTCGAAGAACTGCAACTATGTTTATTAATTCTTACTGCATTATTTGCTTCTGAAAAACTAATATCATGCTCAATGAAATTAATTACATCTGCACCTGAAAATACATTATGATACATATTGGCAAATTCAGGAGATATTGCTTGCGCAGCAAAAAGTATGACTTCCATTGCCTCAAAACGAGAATCATAATTATTTGCAAGAAAAGGTGAAATACCGCAACTAATGAATGCAATAATTGACTCCAAAGAAGAATCAAAATAGCGATGATTCCTTGAAAGATATGCAGCTGCTAATGGAGATGGTATTCTTTCACGATGCAATAACTGTTGTGCTGATTCAGTAAACACTGACTCCAGATCTTTTTGTTTAAAGAAAGCTGAGATACTCTGAATACGATAATAAGTTTCAAGCAGTTTTTCTTTTGCATCTGCTGCGAAATGTTGTGAAAGATCCACTAGCTGCCACCTAATATTTCTTTTAATTCTTGAAGTTCTGCTCTTGCTTCATCTAACCATGCTTTATGATGCGCTAATTCATCAATCAGCTCAGCTTTTCTCATAAAATAGTATTTAATATTAGGATTAAGCTCAATAAATTTTTCTTCTATCTTCATAATTGGATCACCCCTTAGACAATACTGAACTAACATACCTATTTCTCCATGAAGCAAGTGATGATAGTCATGACTAATCTCTCCATCTTCATCCAAGAGTTTTTGTTTATATTCTGCAATCCTAGCCGCGTGTGTTGAACTTCCAATATTCTTAGTTTTAGGAGCTATTAAATGATAACCATTGTACATCTCAAACAACAACAATCCCAAAGAGAATAAATCATCAACTGGTTTATCAACTGGTGAACCATATCTTCTTGCATCAACTTGCATTGGATTCTCTTCATCTGTTGCTATGCCAAAATCAAGAATTTTCACAACAAGCTCGTTATTTATCTTAATATTTTTAGGATGTAAATCTCTATGAGTAATTCCATGTTTACGTAAGCTAATTATTCCATTAAGTATCTGGCTCGTAATATGATAGAAAAGAAATAACTTAGATTTCCCCTCAATTATATTTTTTTCTTGTATGAGTTTTTTTAATTGAACAGCATCAATACTAGGTATAGATTCAGGATGATCTTGTATAAAATAATCAACAACAATCTTTTCTAGATTATCATAAATACTTCTTGGATTTGCTATAAATGTGTGAAGATTTATTCCATCTATATATTCCATTACAATTGCATATTTACAGAAGTGGTAAGTTTTTGCAATCTGCATGCCAGCATCATAAATCTGCACAAGATTTTCTGGATCATCTATATCTTTTAATCTTGCCATTAACTCTGCTTCTCTTGGGTTGAATTTATCGTTAATTATCTTTAATGCAAGATATTTATTTAGTTCTGGAGAATATACTTTATAGGTTGTGCCTGATTTGCCTTTCCCCAATATAGCAACAGGAATAAATCTTGAGTCAATACATGATAATTCAAACAAGTCCTCTACCATTCGATTAAACTTATTTTTATCATGTTTAATCTCTTCGATCTGATTTAAATCTTTTACAGAAGTTTCATAATTAAGCCTATAGTCATTCATTCTCTTTAGAGAACTTTGCAAAATTCTTTGCAAAGTTCTTAATTAATTTAATTAGAAAAGCAAAAGTATAAATACTATTTCTCGTCTAAAAATGATATATTTTAGAGGTGATAAATATGAATAATTTAATTGATTTTGCTTTGAA
>JACRKF010000016.1 GCA_016219865.1 Candidatus Woesearchaeota archaeon
GAAAATGTCACATCAGTAAATAAAAGAAGAGCATTATTTACATTAGGATTAATATATGATACATCAAATGCAAAATTAGAAAGAGCAATCCAAGTTGTAAAAGATATTTTAATACAAAACAAAAATGTAATTGAAGATGATTTTAAGGTTACATTTGACAATTTTGGTGCATATTCTTTAGATATTCGCGTTGCATATAATGTGCGAGATGCAAAGAATTTAGTTGATTCTAAGAACGCCATAAACAAAGAGATAAAAAAACAATTTGAAGCAGAACGGATTGAATTTGCTTATCCAACGCAGACTATTGAGATGAAGAGATAAAAATGATGGAGTGTACTCATATTTCTTAATATGCTTTGTCATGATGATCTAAAGAGATTATTCTTACTATTTCTAATTTAATGGTATAAATAAGAACAAAACTTCCAAAATGAATTCTTCTGAATCCAGCAAGTTCATTTCTTAATGGTTTATAATGCTCAGGATTCTCCACAATTTGAATCAATTTTCTCTGAATTTGATCAAAAATAACCTTATTTTTTTTCTTTAACTTTTTCATAGATTTCTCAAATTCATCACTAAACTCAATAGTGTAACCCATCTATAATCCCTTGAGATATTTAATAGCATCATTTTGATTCATTCTTTTTACTCCTTTACCCATTTTCATTCGCTCTTCAATTTCATTATATCGTTGAACATTTTCAAAAAGAACTTTTTTTCGTAATAGATCTACAATAAACTCTTGCATATTTCTATAGCCATATTGTCTGCAATAATCATGAGATGCATCTAATATGACATCTGGAATTGTAACGCTTATTTGTTTGATTGCCATCTGTTTCACCTAGTACTATAAAATACGATTAAATATTTAAATGTATTGCTAGTATTTGCTTGTTCACTTTGTTCACAATACAAATACTATAATTTGAAACTGTGAAAAAGATTAAATGTAAAAGAGAAAGAGATTATCGACTACATCACTAAGCATCCATTTCTTACATGGGTTACTACTTGTACAGGAAGGTGGAGTGTTATCTTTGATATTATTATTAAAGATAGTAAACAGGCAAATGACATAATTGAAGAATTAAAAGAAAGGTATGGTGATTTCTTTGGTGAGTCTAAGATTGTGCCGCAGATTGAATACAAGTATTTTCACACAAAGTATTATGATACAGACAAGAGCAAGATAATGTATAAAACAAAAGAAAATAAGAAAAAGATGATAAAAAAGGAAAAGACAATAAAAAGATATAGTCTTGATTCTACTGATTACAAACTATTGCAGATACTTTCAAATAATGCTCGGATAGATTATGTATCCTTATCAAAACATTTTGAATTAACTGCTAATGGAATCAGAGAAAGAATAAAAAGATTAGTTAATTTTGGAATAATTACTGGATTTACAATTATCCCCGACAAGATAAGATTAGGTTACGAACAATATAACATACAATTTACTTTTGAAAACAATAGCAAAGAAAAAGAAAAAAAGCTGATGCAATATATCAAGATGCACCCGCAGATAAATTTTTATTACAAACCGATTGGACATTGGGATCTAGAGATAGGCATCTTTGTAAGAAACCCAACAAAACTAAGAAAGATAATTCTCGATATGCGTAATAAATTCTCTGACACAATAAAGATATTTGACACAGTTGTTTTCTACGAAGAACCAAAAAGCAATTATGTTCCAGAAGGAGTGTTTTCTTATTTAGCAGGCAGTTGGGAAATGAATGACGAAGAAGCTGAAATAATAAAAAAGAAAATAAGAAAAGGATGGAAAAAATGGAAAATATCTGTGCAGGTAGTGTGTTACTACTGGTTAGAAACAATAAGACGAAACATTTAAATATTAGTGGATATAATCTATATATTTATGAAAGCACCTGCACAAGATAGCGAAGAAAAGTCATTAGAAGAACGATTATATAATCAACCAATAGCAGTACCTGAAAATCCTTTAGTTCATGTTGGTAGAAATTTTGTTACTGATCAACTTAGTGCAATGGGTGCAAGTATTGCAGTTACTACTGTTACTGATATACTATTAGCTATTTTAGGAGTGCCAGATGTTGTAAGAAAAAGTATAACTTCTGTTGTAGGACCATTAGCAGAAAAACCATTTTTCTTTTTGGGTCCTTATAGAAGAAATAAAGAATTATATAGAACATTGCCTCCTGAAATAAGAGAAGAATGGAATGTGTATAAGAAAAGAGCAATTTCTGAAGGGATTCAGACTTGTGGAAAGGATATCTTACATGATATTGGTTATACTTCATTAATGGCGCCATTAGAATTTTTAGCACCATCTTTTTTTGGTTCTGCAACATTATATGCAGCAATAAGTTATATTCTTCCTGTTTTTGGAATTTCTTTGGGAGAATATGGTGTTAGAGAATTTGGATATTGGAATTTTAAACGAAAGATAAAAAAGATTGGATTTGAACCAGAGAACTATGTTGAATCAAGATTTTACATAGATAAAAAAGTTTCACCTCAAGAAGCGTTAGACCGAATTGCTGTTCAATTAGGATTAGACCAAAGAGATATTGGAACATATCAAGATTTATATTTCTCACAAAATATACCTGATTTTTCTGGAAGAACTTCTAAAATGAGATTAAGAAAAAGAAAATACAAAGGAGAAAAACAAGAAGTAAGATCAATGCAAGTTGTATTTACAAGAGCAGTGCAATCTAGAGAAGAAAATGGGTTGAGTCAATTTAATTATTTCCCGCAAATAAAAAATAAATTATATCATTTATTACCAAATGATGGAAATATGCCTAATAGCATAGATGAGATTGAAGACGAAAGAGTTAGAGAATTTTGTTCACAATTATTGAAAAAAGATGATTCTGGAGATTGTGATACTACTTCAGTGAAATTTGATAGAATGTATGCAAGAAATAAAGATGTAGCTGTAACAGTTGATAACGTGTTATCAGATAGAAATTTCTATGTACTGGAGATAAAAGCATGGAAAATTGAAGATATAATTGCTCCAATGAGAAGAATAATGTATGAACTCCCTGTAATCACAACTATGTACGGAAAACAAGAATTAGTTAGACTTAATGGTGGAAATAGATAATTGAATAAATTATTGAGATAAAAAAAAGAGAGTATTAATGAATTTAATTTTGATTAATCTTTTCATTCCTCATACATCTCCATACTAATTCTCTCAGAAATTTCTCCACGTAAATTCTGGCCATAAAGTTTACAAACATCTTCTTTCTTATAATTGCTTAACAACCAAGCTAATTTAATAAAACTTGTTTCTGGCGTCATATCTGATTCATTTCCAAGAACTCCAAGATCAAGCAAAGCTCGCTGGTTTTCATACACAGTTAACATGATTCTACCATTGATTGTTTCAGGAGCAACAGCAACAACAACATTCTTTTTGACAAGAGCTTCAATTGCTTTTAGAATCTTTGTATGTTCTTTTGTAAACTCATCAATTTCACTAGTCGGCAAATTCCCTAAGCCTGTTGCTATGATAACAACACCATCATATTTCTCATAGAATTTATACTGTTCTGCATACATATTTGTATGTTGATAAAGCATTCCTACTTTTAATTTATCATTAAACATCTGCAATTCTATTTTTCTTGTTTTATCTTTCTTAGGATAATTCTTTGTTAGAAAATTAATTTCTTTTTTATGATAATCAACTAAAGAATAAGGCGCAGCATTGATTGCTTTAAACGCATCTCTGCGTGAAGTATGCATTTTTCTTGTTTTAGTTGCTGGTAAAATCGCCGCATAATCATCGCTTGAAGAATGATGCATGCAAATCGCAATACCTCCAAAATCAGTTGTTGCTGCAAAATAAGCAGCATTAATGAGATTCAATGATGCATCACTGCTTCCTCTGTCAGAACTTCGTTGAGAACCAACAAGAAGCACAGGAATTGGAAGATTGCGCAATGCAAAACTCAATGCAGCTGCTGAATAATGCAGAGTATCAGTGCCATGTGTAATGATAATACCGTCTACTCCTGCATCAATCTCTTTTTTTATTTCTTTTGCAAGAATATTATAATGAGCAAAACGCATATCTTGGCTCCACATATTTCTTACTAATCTTGATTTGATATTTGCAATCTGCCCTAATTCTGGAAACATTCCAACCAACTCTTCAGGACTAAATCTTGCAATAACAGCTCCAGTCTTATAATCTACTTTGCTTGCAATTGTTCCACCTGTATGAAGAATTGAAATAATAGGTAATTTAGAATTAAATGCAACTTCATGTTTACTTTCGTTCTTATTTTTTTCTAGATTTTGTTTATTTTCTTTTTTACAACCAGATACACCATCAGAGATTATTTTTGCATTTTTAATCTGCTTTGTATTTATTCCAACTTGATAACCTGATGATAATCTTAAAAAAAGTGTTTCTTTTGTTGTCGACGGCATAACTGCGCCAATATAATTACTTTCAGAAGTTATAATCTCAACATCTTCACCTATTTGATATTTTACCGCCATAATAATGATTGTGAATTTGCGCTATTTAAAGTTTTCCAATATAAAGATTATATTTATCTTGAATAATCTTTACTTTAATCTTGCCGCTTTCTTTTTCGCATCCTGGAACAAGAATTGAATATCCTTTTGCAGAACATATTTTATCTTTTCTCATCCTGCCAGGAGATACTATTTGTGCAAGTATAACATCATCCTTCTTAAATGCTTTTGGTAATTGTTCAGTCTGCTGCAATTTTCCAAGTTCGCCAAGCAATACCAAACAATGCTTCTTCTCAAGTTCTTTCAACTGCGCAAAAAACTCATCCCATGATTTTTCTTTGATAGGATTTCTTCCAAGTTTATTATAGCAGAACTTTTGGATAGCAATTTTGCAGCCAACTTTTTTAACGAACTCAATAATCTTTCCTAACTGATCATCATTGTGTCCTGCAACATAAACAGGAGTTACTGTTACAAGCATTTTCTGCGCTGCATATTCAACCATCTCCAATATTCTGCTGATAGAATAAGCAGTGCTTCCCATCATCTCTTTTGCTTTTGCATCATCAAAACCAGAAATAGAAACATTTAACTGCACTTTTTTATTTTTAGCAAATGCATCAATCAATGGTTTATTCAGAAGAACCCCATTTGTAATGATATATATCTGCCCAACATTTTTAAACCAACCGATTCTTTCACAAAGTGAAAGAATTGGCGCATACAACAAAGGTTCTCCATGAGGATTAATCCAAATATTAAATTGCGCAGCTGGATTACTTTTCTTCTTGAACTCAAGCAATTTTCCAAGTTCCTCAACTAAATAATCTTCTTCGACTATAAAATCAACTTGTTTGCTTGAATCTGGACCTTCATCAACACTGCAAAAAGTGCAATTCATATTGCAATTTGTTATTGGTTTTATTTCTAACATCTCACTGCCCTTATCAACAATGCCAAGAAATTGTAATCCAAACAATGGGATGCCAGCATTCTTATGGACATACACTGCTAAAAAACCACTCATCTTATTTTTTAGATTTCTGATATATTTAGTAATTAAAAGATTAAATCTTCCCTCTGCTTTTTCTTTATTCTTCATTTCAAAATCAACGCTGTTTTTTTCAATCTTATACACAGGGCAAATTCTTTTTACATCATCCAATGGGATAGAAAATGTATACAGATTATAGAGAGTTACTTCTAGTTCATCTTCTTTCTTTGCAAACTGAAGTGATTGGTATTGCATAGCAGTTTGGGATTACTTATCAGTTATAAATTTTATTATTATTAAGATAAGATAATAATGAATTTATTGGCTTTGTATTTATTCTTGTTTCAGATACAAAAGTAAAGTTCAAAGATAATGAAGTTATTGATTTTAAGTGGATTTCTCCTGAAGAGTTAAGATTATTTATTGAGCAGAATAAAGATGATATTTGTGAAGCATTACTTTATGGATTTGATAAAGCAGAAATGTTTAGAAAAAAATATTTAAAGTAAGTTTCTTGTTGCCATTACATCAAGCAATAATAATCAACTAGAATTTATCTTAAGAATTTGATGCTTTTATACATTCCAAGATAAATCTGATCTCCATTGCCATTTAATCCATTATAACATTTGTCTCCAGCATCCCCTAATCCTGGAAAGATATATCCTTTTTTATTTAGTTTTGGATCAATAGCTGCTGTAAACACTCTTGAATTAGGGATTGATGTTAAAACCTTTAATATTCCAGGCGGCGCAGAGATTATAGAATATAAGTCAACACTTGAAGGCTGACCTAATTGTTCAACAAGACGCTCCATTATTTTACAGATACTTGAACCAGTTGCAAGCATTATATCAGGGATTATTAATTTTTTACCATCTAAAGAAGTTACTCCAGAATATTTAATATAGTTTAAATCAACAACCATTTCATTATTTTCATCTAATTCTCCTTCTCTTCTTGCTGTATCTGCAAATACTACATTTGAATTTCTATATATTTCTTGAACACCATGAATCATTGGGTCAGCAGCTCTTAAAACATTTAAAAGAATTGGTTCTTCAGTTCTAACCTCATGTTCAGCAAAACCTAAAGGGGTTTTTACTCTTACACCACTCAATTTCAATCCATCAGTTTTTTCTGCTTCAAATGCTAAATATTCTCCTACTTTCTCAGCATTTTTTCTGAAATTATAAGGCCTAATCTCCTTAGTTCTCATTTCAGCAACCAATTGACTTATAACTGGACTAAATGTGCCAATATAACCTTTTAATCCAATAACATTTGGCTCACTGCCTATTACAAAACATCTGCCTTCTAGATTATATTCTTTTTCAATTGTGTTAGTCATTAAAAAAGATTGAAACAATTAACTATTATTTATATTTATCCGTAGTACACAGGTTTATTCTCTTTCATTTCTCTGCCGCGTGCTGATCTAAAATATTTCTCTAATTCAATATATGCTGTTTCAATCTCTTTTGTCACTGATTGAGGAACTTTCTGAAGCGCTTTTTCAAAATAATCCGCAGTGATTTCTGTAGCGCCCATATTATCTCGTAAAGCTAAAATTGCCGCTTCTCTGCAAACAGCTTCAATATCAGCGCCAACATATCCTTCTGTGCGTTGCGCAAGTTGATGGAGATCAACACCTTTGAGAGGCATTCCTTTTGTATGAACTTTAAAGATATCTTCTCTTGCTAATACATCAGGAGCAGATGCAAGTATAATCCTATCAAACCTTCCTGGTCTAAGCAGCGCTGTATCAAGAATATCTGGCCTATTTGTTGCAGCAATAATCACAACATCATGCAATTCAACTAAACCATCCATTTCTGTTAACAATTGATTAACAACACGTTCTGTTACAAAATTATCAGTCCCTCCTCTTTTAGGGGCAATGCTGTCAATCTCATCGAAAAAAATAATTGTTGGCGATGTTTGTTGGGCTTTTTTGAATATCTTTCTTACAGCTTTCTCGCTTTCTCCAACCCACTTTGAGAGAAGCTCAGGACCTTTTACAAGAATAAAATTTGCTTCACTTTCATTTGCAACTGCTTTTGCAAGCAATGTTTTTCCAGTTCCAGGTGGACCATACAATAAAATGCCTTTTGGAGGTTTTACACCAAGTCTTTTAAATGCTTCTGGATGTTTTAATGGCCATTCAACAGCTTCTTTTAATTCCTGTTTGATTTTACTTAAGCCGCCAATATCTTCCCATTTGATATTTGGCACTTCAACTAATACTTCTCGCATTGCGCTTGGCCGCACAACTTTTAATGCTTCATAAAAATCAGGCTGGCTTATTTTTAATTTTTCCAACAAAGATTTAGGAATTGGCTCATCTTCTTTAAGCTTTAATTCTGGCAACAGATTACGCAATACAACCATTGCTGCTTCTTTTGCAAGAGATGATAAATCCGCGCCGACAAAACCATGTGTGATATCTGCAATCTCTTTAAGATTAACTTCTTTTGTTAATGGCATATTTCTAGTATGAATTTTCAAGATATTTAATCGAGAATCTTTGCCAGGCACGCCTATTTCAATTTCTCTGTCAAATCTTCCTGGTCTTCGCAGTGCTGGATCAATTGACTCAGGAATATTTGTTGCTGCAATTACAACAACTTTTCCTCTGCTTTGCAAACCATCCATCATTGCAAGCAATTGCGCAACAACTCTTCTTTCAACTTCACCATGTGATTCTTCCCTTTTTGAAGCAATTGCATCAATCTCATCAATAAAAATAATGCTTGGTGCATTCTTTTCTGCTTCTTCAAATTTTTTGCGAATATTCTGTTCAGATTGACCGTAAAACTTACTATTATGCAATAATGTTAATGGCGAACCAGCTAAGAAATTTTCATATTTTTTCATACTGATATCATAGAGTGTTTTTTGTTCTCCAAGAGAAATATCAGTAATTGTATCCCAACAAATAGTTTCCTTTGTAATATTTCTTAGTTTCTCTAGTTCTTGATTAACAATTATCTTATTGCCATTTTGTTGTTGATATTTTTCAAAAATAGCAAGCAATTCTTTTGCTTTCCTTCGTGTTAATGGTACTCTTCCAGAGATAATTGGTTCATACTTTGCTTCTGAAAGATGGTTGTTATACTGCAGCTGCAAAGATTTTTTTAATTTATATAACAGAGGACTTACTGACGGAAGCCGTTCATTAGAATCTGATTTTATTCGTTGTTCTTTCCATCGTTCATAAACTTCATTTTTGACAATTGGTTTCACTTTCTTATAAAATTGTTCAATACAGCCACTATCAGTTACTTCAAGAGCATACATGAAAGACAATTTTGTTTTCCAATCTTTAACAGTTGAAACAACCCCTAACCGTAACAAAAGGATCTGCATATCTAACAATAATTGCTTGCTTTTAGAGTAAATTCGTGGAGTTGGATATTCTGCGCTGCTTTGCCCTTGCATGCCATCACCTTGATAATACCCTCTAATAAATGCTTCAATTGTTTCTTCATTGCATGCAAATAGCCATGAAGGAATTGTATAATTATCTGGTTTTCTATGAAGATATAACCCAAATCCTTTTACAAGCAATTGAGATAAAGCTGCAGAATATACAGTTATTTTATCGCTTGTTTTTTTTACATGGCTTATACCAAATAATTGTTTGAAATAAGAAACATAAAGTTCTTGTAAAGTCTTATCAATGCCAGCTAGAGTAATTTCATCTTCAGAAATACATCCTTCACTAACCATTGCGCCAACAAACTCCGCAAATAATGGAGTAATCTCAGTGATTGGTTTTATAAACGATGTATTTTTCTTATCAAAAGAATCCCAGTAGTGCAAAACCGGATTTTCTTTTGGTCCATCTATTTTTCCTGCAATTGCAATTTGATCGCCTTTAGAAAGTTCTTCAGCTTTTTTCCAGATAAAATCTCCCTCAGGAGAAAGTGTTCCAAATGGCTGATTTTTACTAGTGATAAAATGAGCATTTCTTTTTGTGGATATAGAATAAGTCTTATCACTATGTATTTTTGTAATATATTCTACTTCATTTGGCACAATCTCCATAGCATCATTTAATGAAAAAAGTTTTATTGGTTTTTCTGGCTGAATTATCTCTTTATGCATATCAGTATGAATTAACTTTCCATTTTGTTTCGCATGCTCAAATAACTCACTCACTTTCTTTCTGCCCTTTGGATTTGTTAACAATTCAGTAGCGCCATCAACACACATCACTTCAGGACCATTAATCAATATAAAATATGAATTTGTCTCATTTGCAACTGCTTTTGCAAGCAATGTTTTTCCTGTTCCAGGAGGACCATGCAGCAAAACTCCTTTTGGCGCTTCAATGCCTAAACGTTCAAATATTTCTGGATGTTTTAATGGAAGTTCAACCATCTCCCGCACTTTTTTAATTTCTTCACCTAATCCGCCAATATCTTCATAAGTAACCTCAAGCACTTTTTCTTCTTTTAATTCAACTGCTTCAGGATTAAATTTTACTTCTGTTAAATCTGTAATAATAACAGCTTGCTTTGGATCTGTTTCTGCAACTATAAACTTAAGATCAGCAAAACCAAAACCAGCAATATTTTCATCAAGCATTGAAAAGATATCATTAAAAAAAGGACTATCTGACATTGTTGTTCTTCTTCTATTAGTTCCGCCAAGAGAAACAATATCGCCTTTTTTTACAGCTCTCCCAAGCAATCCTTGTTTAAAGATAACAGGAGATGCGCGAACAACAACACCTTTTTGCGCAGGCGCAATAACTACTCTTTTTGCTTCTTTTATGAGTATTTTCTTGATTCTAACAACTTCACCAATACCTGTTTTTGAATTTCTTCTGAGAATGCCATCCATGCGAATAATATTTAATCCAATATCTCCAGGATATGCTCTATCAGCAATGCCAACTGTTGAACGTTCGCCATTAATTTCAACAATATCACCTGGCCTAATTCCGATTTCATGCATATACGAAGAATCAATTCTAACAATGCCTTTATTGACATCGTCCTGCATAGCTTCTGCTACTTTTAGTTTTAATTCTTTATCTGGAACAGCTTCATCCATGGTGCTGGGATAGTGGATTTATTTATATAGTTTATGTAAGAGAATTTTGCAAAAATCACTATTTTTGCAAAATTCTCCAACCATAGTAATTCGGACATCAGAAGAATTGTATGACTTATTTATGTCCAGCATTAGATCATAATAAGATTTATAAATCTGCAATTATTCCATTCCAAGATGTTTGGGACAATATCATTAGATGAAATTATAACAACACTAGATAAGAATATGGGATTAATAGAAAGAGCTGGATTCATACCATGTTCTTATGCTGTTTTTCTGAAAGAAGCCAGAAAATTTGATATAACAGACTCAGTAATAGATTATGAATTAACTGAAATGAGATATATAAGAAACAGCATTGGATTTCTTAGAAAGTATATTGCAAAAGAATCGCCAATAACTCCTATTATTGATAAAATTTACAAAGACGCAGTCCAAGCAATAATTGCAATGCAGGAGGAGCAGTTGGATTAAGCAGATACTTGCATTTGAATGCTGCAGCGACGCGCAAATAGCATTGCAGCATACAAAAGAGTTTAGCAATGCATTCAAAACCGAAAATGATTATGACAATGCAAGAAAATACTTTATTGGTGGCTACCATGCAGATGGCACAATAAATGCTAATCTCATGCAACCATTGAAATATATATTTGCATTAGAATCGCAATTACAATACACAAGATTGAAAGAGAAGTTCAAGCATTAACAACAAAAACTTTGTAAAATTCTCTACCCATCAATCTGCACTTTAGGCAATGGTATTGGTGAAGGCAGATTCATATCTCTTGCAACAATCAATGCCTGCACATTGCATCTGTTTAACAGTGATGTTAATACTTCTTGCATAACATCTTTTGGAAGCTTTTTTGTTTTCTTCCATGTTTTCAATGTTTCTTGCACTTTTTCTTTTGCTTCAAGATAGATAACGCTTCCTTCAAGAATAATTTTTCCTAAATCAGGCGCATAGATTGTTTCAAACATAAAATTAAATTTAAGTGAATCTTGTTTATCCTTGCCCATTACAAATGATGCTTCTTCAACATCTTTTATTGAAAGATTGCTAGTTATAGAAAACTTTCCTGTTGCAGTCAATGATTTATCAGCAACCATTTTTGAATAATTAAATCCAACTATTGTCATATGTTTCACCCATTAAAATAATGCGCCTCTCATTTTAATTGATTGATTATATCAATTTCACACAATCTTAGCGCATTATTTTAGGAGAATGAAGAAGTGTTTTTAAAGTTATTCTTTAATATTTGTAAATTCACTTCGTTCATTCAACAAATATTATCTTATCTCTATCTTCTTTCCTTTGAAAAGAGTAAACAAATCTTTCACAACTTCTTGTTGAGTAATTGGATAATTCTTTCCGCTTGAATTAATTATCTCTTTCCAGCCAGCCAACAGTTTCTCAAGTATCCTTAGCTGCGGTTGTGTAGCTGAAACTGCTGATTGAATACACCACTCATAATTAAATGATTGCTGATTTCCACTTGCATCAAATTTCCACTCGCCAGAGAAATTATTACAAACAGCTATATTCCATAGAAAAACTTCTGGCTGATCTTTATTTTTCGTATCAGGTGAAACATATGCTGCTATTGCCTTCAATCTTCGAAATGCAGTTTTTGCGCCATGATCCATAATATGTCTTAACAGCATTTGTCCATCTTGATTATTCAAACAAAGCAATTCTAACCTGCTTACTTCAAATCCAGGATAACCTTCTTTTGGTAAATAACAAGCTGCTTCATATGCTCTTTTATCGAAGAAGTTCTTATGATAATCAAACGTAACTTCTCTGTTTCGAGCAGGCAATAATAATCCTTCATAAGCAGATGCTTGTCCTGGCAGTGTAAAACGATTAACTGCATAAAATTGCAATTCATTCCCTGTTTTAGATTTCATAACAGGTGACTCTGCTGTTATCATAGCTGTTGCTGCAATTCTCTGATACTGTTCCTTTCTATTATATTTACCATATTGTTCAAAAAAGATTGGCCTATATTCATCAGGAGATAACATAAGAAATGAATCCCTCTTAAGAGCTTCTCTGCTCTCTTTATCCAAATGATCTTGATTCTTTGAAAGATAAGTTAAGAATAGTGGATAAATTGATGAATATATCTTTTGCTTTTTTTCTTCAGACTGCTTTTCCCCAACCATTAATTGCAGTAAAAGATTTCAGTTTAAAAAAGTGCATTCGAATGCATATATATTAATTGAGAATTTTACACATTGTGTAAAATTCTCAAAAAGGTTTATATACTTAAATAAAAAAGATATTAATTATGACAAAAACTCACAAAAATAAATACACAGCAGTCAATCATCTCACAATTAAAAAAACAATGACTGTCAACGAACTAGTCAAAGCAATGGAATCTGTAGGCGTTCTTGGAAGCAAACGAATAGCTGCAGCTTGCAATATAATGGAATCAATGATCAAAGACAAAGATTGCGCTGTTTTTCTCGGCTGCGCTGGTCCTCTTGTGCCAGGCGGGATGAAAAATATCATCATTGATATGATCGAAAACAAGCTGATTGATGTGCTTGTCACAACAGGCGCAACATTAACACATGACATGGCAGAAGCTCTTGGCTACCATCATTTTCAAGGTACAGCCAAGGTTGATGACGTTGAGTTAAACAAAAAGAAGATTGACAGGATCTACGACAGTTTCATGCCCAATGAAGTATACGAAGGTATGGAAGATTTTTTTGAAAAGAATCTTGCAGTTTTTGAAAAAGAAAAAATGAATGTTAAAGAATTTATTAAAAAGATTGGAGAATTATTGCCTAATAAAAATAAATCAATTCTGAAAGCAGCTTATGAAAACAACATTCCTATATTCTGCCCTGCTATCGCAGACTCAGGCATTGGTTTAATGATATGGGGGCAAATTGCAAAAGGAAAAAAGATTAACGTTGATGCTTTTGATGATCTGAAAGATATTCTTGATATTGCTTGGGACTGCAAAAAAGTTGGAGTTATCTATATAGGCGGCGGAGTTCCAAAGAATTATATTCAACAAGCAATGCAATTATCTCCAAAAGGCGCAAATTATGGCGTGCAGATAACAACTGATAGAGAAGAATTTGGCGGAAGCTCAGGCGCGCCTTTGCGAGAAGGAATCTCTTGGGGAAAGATGGAATACAAAGCGCAGAACATAGAAGTATTTTGTGATGCAACAATCGCATTGCCTTTGTTATATGCTGCATTAAAAGAGAGGTTATAGAGAGTAAATGGATAGCAATAAAATGGGGGGGAAAAATAGATTTTGGAGATATTTAATTATCATCAAGATTCTCATATTTATCGTCAGTTTGATTATATTCAGTTATTTCTTCATGAAATTATATTAGTTAAGGAACTTTGTAAAATTTATTTATTGCAATCTTCTTAATAAATCTCCAAAGTCCGAATTGCCTGGCTTAGAAAATTTTGCTTTACAAAATCTTCTTCAAATTACTTTATCTTAATCAGTGTATAAAGATATGGCGCTAAGAATGCCATACCGAATAGTAATATAACAACATCTAAATCATAAACCAAAGAAAACTGCGCAGAGATATCATGAGAAATACCAAGCATAATAATTGCATTTAGCAGAATAACTATAATAAGCGCAAGCAAAAGAATAAAATGGTGTTTTTTTTCCAAGTAATTCATCTCATTAATTATAGATGTAAAAAACAATCCTGCTAATAATCCAAGAACAACCACAACCCAATGGATATAGTAAGAATTAAACAATACCAAAATAGGAATGCTGTACATTGAAAGAATAAAACTTCCAAATATTATAACAATTAAAAGTATATAGAAACCAAGATGATGCAGACCTCTTTGCATTGATTTATGTTTTTGTTTATTAGAAGTGTTTCTTAGTAAATTTACTGAATGCTGTATTTCTTTTTTTGACCAGCCTTTTTTTGACAGACGCTTTTGTTGTTTTGGATGCATAGAAAATTCACTTCCTTTCTCTTTCTTCATTCTTAATTATTGAAAGCTCACTTTTTAACTGATCAACCGTAGGAAGACTTGTTGTTAGATTCTTAGGAATCGAACGTACTAACCTATATTCAGACACACCCATTGGCTTACTCATATCACGAAGAGCATATTCTACAATTATCTTATTCTTAGTTTTACACAATATAATTCCTATTGAAGAATTATCTTCTTCAGATTTAAGCTGATTATCTACCGCTGAAAGATAAAAATTAAGTTTTTCTGCATACTCCGGCTTAAAATCTCCGGTCTTCAGTTCAATAACAACATAACAACGTAGTTTAAGGTGATAAAATAACATATCAATAAAGAAATCTTTACCTGCTATCTCTAAATTATATTGACGCCCTACAAAAGAAAAACCTGAACCTAATTCTAATAAGAATTTAGTGATATGCTTCATAAGCTGTTCTTCAATATCTTTTTCTTGAGCATCCTCACTTAATGAGAGAAAATCAAAGATATATGGATCTTTAAGGGTTTGTACTGCTAAATCAGACTGCGGTAGCGGTAATGTTTCTGGAAAGTTGTTTATAAGAGTACCTTTTCTTTTATAAAGATTAATTTCAATATGATGAAGCAAAACATTCCTTGACCAATTATTCTTAATTGCTTCACTTAAGTAAAAGATAACCTCATCAACAGTCTTTATTTTATTGATAAGAAGAATATTATGCCCCCAAGGCAATTGTCCGACAAGCTGTTGGACTTTCTCACCAGTATTAGAATAAAATAAATACCATTGGCGTATGCTAAATAAATTAGTTCTTGAGAAACCAGCCATATCAGGGAATTCTCTTTTCAAATCTTTCGCAAGAGCATCTACTACTGAATCACCCCATTTGCTTTTGGTTTGTTTTTTAACAATACTTTTTCCAATCTCCCAATATAGCCTAATAAGTTTTTTATTAACTGACAGAATTGCTTTTATTTGTGCTGATTTGATTTTATTTTTAATTTCTGATAATAATTCACGATATTCTTTGTTATTTGTAATTTCAAGATGCATATCTTGCTTTAGAATGAATCCGTATATATAGTTAACTATTGCAATCAGAATTATTCTGCAATAAATCTCCTGGAAAGAAATTATATTTATACTCATGAAACAAAGGAATAACTTCAAATTCTTTGATGATTTCTCTAAATTTGTCTCTCAGCAATCTCGTAAATTGCAGGAGTTCAGATTGAAACTGAAATTCAAACTCTATTTCAAAGTCCCATCCTCCAATTAATCTGATTATTCCAATAACATTAACTTCATTTCTGAGATAGTTAATTAATTCTTTTTCCTTTTGTTCTGTAATGTTCTGAAATTTAATTAATGCTTTATACGCTGAATAAGATATTCTCTCCAAATGAATCATCGGCTTAAATCCCTGTATTAGCCCTTCTTCTTGCATATGCTTCTTCTTTAGAATAACTGTATTCGGACTTATTCCTATCTCTCTTCCAATTGCTAAAGAACTCATCATAGCTTTTTGAGATATAAGCAATAATATTTCTAAGTCATTTCTATCCACATCTATCAATTTAAGTTCTCCAGCAAAATAAGGCAGTTTTTTAACTTCCCTAACTATTTTTGTGAAATAATCTCTACCAAAATAAACAATTTCAATCATCGTAAGTATATCATAATTCTGGATTTGTTTTGGAAACTTATTCTTAAAACATCTCAAAAAATGATTAAACTGAACAATATTTTTTGCAATAAAATCAATAATCATATCCCATCTACCACCACATTCAACCAACCATAATACATTAGAATGCTTCATCAAATAATTAATTATCTGCTTTTGCTTTTTTGGAGTGATGTTAGTAAGTCGAAGCATTACCCTATAACTTGTATACCCTAATAAACTAAAATTAATTATTGTATAGAAACCATAGACAATGTCTCGTTCATATAAAGAACGAATCCTATAACTGACAACTTGTTGTGAAGTTTTTAATTTCTTAGCTATCTTCGAAAAGCTTTGTGAGGAATCATATTCAAGCTCTTGAATTAATTTAACATCAAATTTGTCAAGACTAACCATATTCTTGTAGATTTGTTATTTATTATTTAAATATTACTCTTTCACAAAAATATTAACCATAGTAATTTATTAATTCCTATTGCTTATAGCTTACAAAGGTGATAACAATGGTTGAACTATTAGAAGAAGCCTTAAAACTGATAGACACAGAACTAAAGGACAGGACATTAGATCTTACTGAGAATCAGACAGAATATAACAAAGATGCAATATTATATCAACTTAGAAAAGATAAATATAATCAGAGAGAGATTGAAGGATTTCCTACATATATACCTATAGTAACTAGTTCACGTGCAGAATAATTACAAGATAACAATCTAAGGATATGTGAATTATGAAAGTTCTTTTTATATCAGCTCCTGCTATGAGTATTATAGGAAAAAAGAGTTTACATGAGAAACCGTTAGAAGTAGGATTATCACGCATACCTTTTGAGATATTTTCTTATTTAGATAATAGAGATAATAAATTGAAAAAAAGAATTGTTGATCTAGAATGGGAGCTGGATAAATACCCAGATAAAAGTTATAAACAAATTATAGCTGATGAAATTAGGAATTTCAGTCCGAATATAGTTTTGACATCGCTTTATGCACAATCGCTCTGCAGCACAATAGATCAAATCACAACAACAGTGAAAGAAGAGAATGAAAAGATAATAACAATTGTTGGCGGGCAGGCAATTGATCATTTGCAGTCATATTTGTTGAAATTAATCCCTAATACAGATATCATTTGTGATGATCCTGAATTATTAGCCAAGATAATTAAGAGTCCATTAGTTCATAAAAGAAAAATATATTTGAATCAAAAAAGAAAAAGCAAAACATTAAATTATATTCCTGCAAAGAGTTATAATTTGTTTCCTATAGATGATTTTATTCAATTCTATAATATGAGAGGAGTTACTGTTTTTGGTTATTTACAAAATCAAGCAGGCTGTACATTTCAATGTAACTTTTGTGCTGTTCCACGAATAGTGCAAGAAAGGGATATTAGTGCTACTATTTCAGAGGCTGAATATTTGCTGAAGAGGGGAATTAATAACTTCTATCTTACTGACTTAACATTTGGACTTAACAAAAAGAAATCAATACAATTACTTAAAGCATTCAAAGATCTTAGGAAGAAATACCAGCAATTTAAGTTCAGAATAATTACAAGAGTTGATATTATTGACGAAGAATTTATATCTGCTCTTAAGAATGCTGGATGCTATGAAATTGGCTTTGGAATTGAATCAAATTCAACAGAAATTCTTGATAAGATAAATAAAAAGACCACGACAAAACAAAATCTTGATGCCATTATACTAACATCAAAGTATGAATTACCTGTTCGTTTATTCATAATGCTAGGATTAGAAGGAGAAAACAGTAATGATTTGTTTCATTTTCTTTATGAAGCAAACGACATAAATCAGCAGTTGCTAATACAACCATCATTAAAAAGAGACATAATTGGAGATAAATTAATACAAAAGATTGATTTAGGTCACCTTGCAAGAGGTAATTTACATCAACTGGATTTCCGTATTGATGGAAGAAAATATGGTTTAAACACAACACAAGATATTGTTAATTACTTATTGTTAATCTTAGGATGGCCATCAACAGAATTCTACAGAAATGGTAATAATGGATTGCAAGAAGAAATTCTAAGTAGAGATATTAAGATATATAATAATAATGATTTATTAATTGAAGGTGGTATTACTCGGAGAGAAGACATTATCTTACTTGATGCAAAAAATCAAAGATACTTGTATGTTCCAACTGATAATGCAGTGAAAATAGGGCAATGTATTATGCAATCAAGTAATGATTTTTTTGATTTCTTAGTGCTTGCAAATGGAAAGTATAACTTAACTAAGATTACGAATGAAATAACTCAAAAACATAACGGAGAAAGATTTTACGAAACTCTTGAAACAGCGAAAAAAAGAATCCAAGAGATTTATAGTAGCCTTCTAGAGTCTCAATTCATTTCGCCAAACCCAGATTCTTAAAGATATAATATATTGCTGATTTCTCCTCTGGTTTTTTATTGCTAGGCAATGAATGCTCATATTTCTTTCCAAGCAATCCTGCTGCTATTTGTTTATAACCTTGCGCTGACTCTGAATCAGGAAATGCATAAACAACTGGATTTCTCAAATAATGAGATTTTTTCACAGCAGAATCCTCAGGGATAACACCAATAACTCGCGCATCAAGAAATTTCTCAACATCATGAGGTTTTGTGTCAATATTATTATGATAATCATATCTGTTAAGAATAGTACCTAATATTTTTTTATTAAGACTTTTGACAAGTTTCAATGTTTTTAATGTATCTGTCAATGCAATCATATCAGGAGTTGAAACTGTAATAACATAATGGCTTAATTTAACAATTGAAACCAATGGTTTATCTAATCCTGGAGGCGTATCAAGAATAACAACATCAAAATCAGCAAGATCAGCTAATACTTTATCAAATCTTCCATAATGGTACTCTTCAATATCATCATGAGATATGCTTGCAGGAATTACTTTGATCCCGCAGGGATGAGTATGTATTGTTTCATTGATATGAGATCTTCCAAGCAGAGCATCATTGATTGTTTTTGTTTTATAAGGAAGCCCAAGATACATTGTTGTATTTGGACTGCTTAAATCACAATCAATAATTAGAGTGTTGACGCCTAAATATTGCAATGCTGAAGCAAGATTAATGACAGAAGTAGTTTTTCCAACGCCGCCTTTCGCTGATATAACTGAAATAAATTTTGTCATTAATTTTCATCTCATCAATATAATTATTTATATGATATATTTCCTGAATCACTCTTGTTCATCAACTTTAACAAGTTCTTCCAATAATGTTTGCATAAACTTATAATGATCAGTTACAAAATCAATATGTATTTCAACATCTCCTTCATCATCTGTATGCGCGATAAACGCAACATGTCTTCTATATTCATTTATTGAATCAAAATCACTTCTCAACAATTTTCTGAATCGTAGATAATTTTTAATTACTTCTTTAAATTGCGCATTTCTTTGAACATCATTTTGAGTAAGAGTCAGCAATTGTTCGCATTTCTTTACAGGCTGCGCTGGCACTTCATCAATTTTTCTCTCCTCTTTAAATTCCTCTAATTTCCCATTGATCATAATTTCGTAGAAATTAATCATTCGTTCTAATACATTTTTAAGAACATCTACAGTCCTGGTATATTTCAAACTAACATAAATTAAATGATCCACTCGTTTCAATTCTTCTTTTGAATCCTGAAAATATTGTTTCATTAAACTCCAATCCGCCGCAATCCACTAAATTTATCTGATATTATGTCTTTAGATTATATAATGATATTGTTTTATTGATATAATCAAATGATTTGTTTTGCTATTTGCTTTGCTATCATTTGCTCTGCATCAGATAAAAATTTCTTTGTTCTATCCAAATAAAGCTTTGATTTCTCTTTTGTTAAAACATTCAAATTATATTTATCATCGCAAATGACATAATTCTCTTTTCTTTTAAATGCAACAGGACTTTTTTTATATCCATCGACAATAGCGCGCAATTCTTCAATAAGTTTTGCATAATCCATCGATAATGAATATCTTCTTGTTGTTCTTATTTTAAACAATTCCAACATTGCCAAAACATCTTCATCAAATGCTGGAATCTTTCTTTGATATCTTTCAAAAAACAAGATTGCGCGCATAATAGACACAGCTGCTGAATACATCCGCTGCGCTAATGTCACAAATAACTTAGGATCATTGATAACATCATAAGTCATTGTCACCATATGCTCTGCTGATTTGATGGATTTCCGTGCAGTTTCCAATTCTAGCAGATACTGTTCCATTAGAAGTATGTAATACTTCTGAGTATATAAACCTTTCTGATTTTTCCTTCAAAGTAGTGACGAAAATGCGGCATTAAGAAAATTTTATAGAAAATATTTTTGCAAAATTCTCTTAACATACTTCAACTGTTTCAAAAAGAGATTTTAAGCCAGATTCTAATGCTGATTTTTCAGTTATCTTATTATGAGTATATGGTTGAACTACCCATCTTTTATCTGTCTTTGAATCAGGATTTGTGAATATAATTGCAAGGCTTGGAAAATCTATGAATAAATTCCAGTTTTTTATAAGATACTGAAAATTTTCTTTCGTATTATAGAAAACAATTACATAGAACTTTGTAGTATCCTGCTTATTATGTTGTAATTCCTTGATTATTGCATCCATCATCGCTTTATTCTCTTTATTTTCAGTTAAAAGATGTTCAACAACAAAATACTTTTGTGTTTTATTCTTATGAGTAATAAAGAGTTCATTTTGCTTTTTCTCAATATTTGCAATTGTTCTTGTCAAAACATCTTTGTTCTTTGCATAATAATATGCCCAGTCCAATAATGTTAATTTTTCATCTTCCATATAAAAAAGAAGTATTTTTGGATATTTAAAGTTATGTTGACACTAAAAGAAAGTTAATTTAAGAGAATTTGCTGGGTGCGACTAGTTCTTTTAGGTAACTTCTAGTAATTCTGCTAGTTATTTAACGATAGAAAAGCGAAAACTTTATATATTAGTATCTAGTTATATAACTAGATATTAGTGAGGTGATATCTATCGGATTTAAAACAAGA
>JACRKF010000017.1 GCA_016219865.1 Candidatus Woesearchaeota archaeon
TACATCAATATCATTATAATTATCTTTATACAAAAAACTGCCAGAAATAAGAATATGTTTATTCTTAAACCTTCGCGATAATTGTCTAACATATCTTTTTGCAGCTTTCATCCTCTCTAGAATCATTTTCTCTGCATTATACAGAAAAAGAGTGTCTTCATGTGTTAATGCGTTAATTGCTCTCATCTTTCTGGAGATTGAACGAGAGAATTCATTCTTTTCACTAGCACTCATTTGCTGTTGTAAACATTTTCTTCGTAAGAGGTGAAATTGATGTTGTGTAAAAAGTGCTGGCACTATCTCTTTCTCTATCCTTTGCAAATGCTTGAAATTAATAGCAAATTGTAATTTTCTCATAATAATATAGATAAGTATTATTTAATATATAAATATTCTGGTAATTGAGAGAAAAATGATTACATTGATTAGATTAATAACTTATAAAATTTCAAATAAAAATATACAGAAAAACACGCTAATGTATAGAGATATGTTAGTTCTAATAATAGTCCTATGAATAATATCAATATCACTTTGCTGATTATTCCTTTTTCGCAGTTTCTTCTTTTTTTCCTTCCATGCTCTTCTCTTCATCTTTTTCATAACCTTCAACAAATGCTGCTTCATTTGGTTTTACTTCATCATCTGCAACTTCTTTTTCCCGATCTTCTTTCTGATAGACATCTTCTTCAGTATCTTCTGTTGTTTTCTCTTCTTTACCATCAACATCAGAAGTATTCTCCTTCACATCCTCAGCAGCATCTTCAAACTCATCCACTTTTGTCTGCTCTATCTCCTCAAGCGCTGGCACAGAGACTCCTTTAAACATCTCTCTTGCTGCTTGCGCATCTTTGAGATCAAAATAATCATAGAATTTCTGAGTCAATTTCAGCAGAAAACTTCTGCCATACTTCTCTTTGACAAGAAAGCCCATGCGTTCTAATTCAGCAATATGGTCATACGCTTTATTTGTTCGTATTCTAATAACATCACTTTGCCGTGTAGGTTGTTTCCAGGCAACAACAGCTAATGTTTCCATTATTGTCTTGCTTAATTCAGTGTGAGGATTAATCTTTCTGACAAGAGATAGGTATTTCTCTTTGACAGTGACTTTCCATTCATCTCCTTCATCAACAATCATTAAAGAACTGTTTTTATCAAGATACTCTTTCTGCAATTCAAGCAATTTATCTTTGATTACTTCTTTTACTCGTATGCCAAGCAATTGAGAAAGTTCATCAATACTTATCTTTCTGCCACAAGCAAACAGTATTGATTCAATTTGATATTTTATATCATCTTCTATGATAATCACGCTCTTTAATCTCTTTTTTGATAATTTTTTTAATCTCCTTCTATGATATTGTTTTCATTTAATATACTTTTCGCTTAGTATTTTCCGAATTCGCTTCGCTCATTCAGGAAAATACATATTTTGTGGATTTGGACTAAGTTAATTACGACTATAACTCTGCAATCCGGACAAGCGTAAACTACATTCAAAAACTCACTTGCAATATGTTTGAATCAATCCTTCAGCAATATCCCTAAGATGTCTATTCTGAATATATTCTGTTGCATGTGGAATAATATTTCCCCTTAAATTTGGAATTGGTTCAATATGTTGAACAAATTCTTTTGTCTTTGCAATAACTCGTTCAATATATGCAGGAACTTTCTCTGGTGAAGATAATTCCCTCATTATTGCAAGTGTTCCTCCTTCATGGTTTGCATCAAGATTAACATCAACAACAAACGCAGCAACTGCATAATGCATTCCTAATTGCATTGCCATAGAAGCTTCAGGACAAATTGTCATGCCAACTATATCTGCGTATTTTGCTCGTATCTTTCCTTCTGCTTTTGTGCCAAACCTATCGCCAGGAATACAAACATACGTGCCTTGTTTATATCTTCCTCCTTGAAAACAATTACTGTTAAATCCATCTGATACGTGATAAAGTATCTTCCGCAATCCCTCAGAAAAAGCAGGTATTGGGTTAGCATGCACAACAAATCCTTTTCCAAAGAGATTATCATCTCTTCTTGATTTATCGATATAATCAGCTGGCACAACCAATGATTTAACTGGAATTATAGCTCCATCTAAACTTCCAACTGCGCTTGTTGCAATAACAACATCTGCGCCAAGAATTTTTGCAGCAATAAGATTTGCGCCATATTGCGTGCAAGAAGGACCATATTTTACTGAATGTCCATGCCGAGGAATGAACATAATACCATCATTTCTTTCTTGGTATTCAATAACACCATTACCGACAGCTGTAAAATATTTAGTCTCAAATACTTTCCATTCAAGATCTTTAAACCCTGGATTATCATGCACGCCAGATCCACCAATAATTGCAATTTTGTTATTCATTAAAACCACCAAAGAATGGAACAACAGACTTTCTTAAAAATGTTCTCTTTTTTTGTATGTGGATACCTTTTTTACTATTTGCTGAATGAACGAAGTGAATTCGCAAATAGTATTCCAATATCTTTCTCAGCTATATTGCCAAATGCATCTTTACAAGAAACTGCAAATACCGTATATCCTTTGCTTAATTTTGCTGCGTATGAGAACTTATCTGATGACTGCATTTTCATCTGTTCTCCAGATAATGCCAATTCTCTTCTGATGTTGCATTTAATATCCTTACTTTTTGTTGTAGTAATAATAATGTTTGCTGTATTCTGAGATAATTCTTCTTTAGGTTCATAATCAATAATATTCAATGGTGCTGATTGTTTTAATATGTATAAATAAGAGTTTTCATTAATATTCTGTTGTACTGCATCATCACTACAAGCGATCAATAAATTGTATACATTATCGCTGCTGTTTTCATTAAATGAATTATGAAAAAATTCATTTAAGTTAAACTTCTCACTGCATTTATACAAACCAAGTTCAGGCTGCTGCGTTTTCTCACAATGCTGTATTTTAACTGAATGTTCATAATAATCAGTTATATTGCAGTTTTTATTATCATCTTTGTAAATTTGCACTGTGATCTCATTGTTTATTTCATTACCCTCATTACCAAGACTTTCATTATTAACTGAGAAGATAATATTCTTGTTTAATAACATATTCAAAGAAAATGTTAGAATATTATTTGGAGTAATATTAATATAAGTATTTTGTTTAATTCCATTAATTTCTGCTACTGCGCTTGTCTTTAAAGTAAAACTGTAAACCTCTTTTTTCTCAGGATTATCTCGACACCTTATGAAAATAGTTTCAGGATCTTTTGCAATTGATAATGTTGTTGCACAAGGATAACTGCCTGATGAGAATGATGCAGTTGCATAACGTGATTGCTGGCAATTAAAAGAATAACTCATATTGATATATTCTTTATCTTCGGAATCAAACTTACATTCACTAGGTTCATCTGTATAAATTATTATATCTTGTTTTTCTTTGCCACTGGCAATAAAACTATTGTTTTCTGGCTGTAATCCAAGAATCAATGGTGATTCTTTATCATCTTGCACAGCATCAATGCTAAAATCAATAAATCTTTGATCTGCAAGCTCATTTCCTGCTTTGTCTGAACATTTGATGTATAAAAGATATTCATTATTGTTCCACTTATGCAGAGCAGTTTTTATTAATTGCTTTGCTATTGGCGCTTGTTTGTCAAATTGCATAAGATACTGCTGCAATTTCTCTGTAATTGGATCAATCTGCTCTGTTAAATCATCTCCCCTATATGCCTTGTATAATTCAAGAGCTCTAGAATATTTTTGTTTATAATTATTAACTGCATCTTTTGGCGCTTCTAGAAAAATATTAAGTTCATCAATCGTTGATACATTAAATAAAGTTAAGATCTTCTCTGGTATTTGCATTTGTTGTGGAACTCTTAGAGTAATGTTATGAACTTTACCATATGTCATATCACCTAAATAAAATGATGAAGCATCACTATATTTCTTAATTGGAGTAAAATCAAGTTTACAAGTTGTTTCTTTATTTGTTTCTATTGTTAAAGTAATTAATTGATATGGTTTTAATCTTGGCTGTATTGCATACCCGAAAATTGATGAATCATTTAGTTTTATCTCATCAGATAATAAGTTATATGCACTAGGAGAAATAGCAACATTTGTTATAAAAGGTTGTAAATTACCAGTTTCTGCTTTGAAACAAACTGGATTGCCTTTATTATAATCATACAAACAAGATTTGCCTAAACTTTTACATCGATATTCTGAACATGAATAGAGAGCATCCTTCTGGCATAATTCACAATTATTAATCAAAGGCGCATCCCATACACTGCAAAAACTAACATCTAATACATGCAGCACTGGTTTTTCTCTGAATGGATTTAAAAAATCACTTAATGAAATGCTGTTAATCTTTTCAAAATAAGTAAGTAATGCAGTAATTATTTGCGATTGCTTATCAATATTAGATTGCACAGAGAATTGCTGCAATTCAGACATAATTCTTTTTTTGTATAGTTCTCCAGATAGTATCTTTTTTTGTTTAACATTTATAGTTGCACTACCACTATTATCAATAATCTTTGCTTTCTTAAGAAAATCAGTATTGTAATAACCAGCTAAAGTATATTGTTTTTTCATATTATAATAATTACCACAATCTCCAACTGATGCGCAAAGTTTGCTGCTGTCATCTATCCATTGTTGATCACAGCTAAGACCATTGCATTCCTTTTTTTCATTTGCCTGCAAACAAGTGCTTATGCCATTTCCTTCCCAAAATTTGAATCCTGGCTTGACTAATGGGATGCATTTCTGCTCAGTTGCTATGCTTTCAAGCCATTGGCAATCTCTTTTTTCAGCATTTTCGCAGCATTCTTCTGTTGCACAACTATTACAATCCTGCCATCTATTAACTTTACATTGAGCAGCTGTTGTTTTTTGTTTATTATTAATTTCAGGTTTTTCCACACAAAACTCTTCTCTATAATCTCTGCATTCTTCAATCTGTTCTTTTCCATTAAAACAATAATGCACACTGCTTCTGCTACCGACCATATCAATGTTATTTAGGTTTAGATTATTTTCATCATAGACACACCATGATTCTAAGTGCTTCTTAACACCAGCTGTTTTCTTGCCATTGATTGCAGCATATACAGCGCAGTTTTTACAAGGTTTTCCATTACAAAGTTCTATGTTTGTTGGCGCTGGATTCTCACAACTACATGTTGGAGAAGAATCATAAATACCTTGCTTTTGCTCACAAATATTCTTTTCAGTATTTTTATTGCAGCTATTATCATAAGCATTATAGCAACAGCCATTTGTTAAAGTTGGATTGCCAAATTGCGAAAATACAGCGTCTTTTACAGTTTCTTTTCCCTGTATAGCAAACTGCAGTTGGAAATTATTTTTAGAAAGAATATAGATTGTATCAGGATACACTTTAATCTTCTGTATCTGCATATCTGAAGAACTTTTCATAAAATCTATGCTATCAAAATAATTGTCTTCAATCTCTTTGTTAGTAATTGATGTTGCAAGTGCAAATAACTGACCAAATGGAAGATTTATTTCTGCGCCATAATCTTCAGCATCCAATTGTTTTGTTTCTTTCTTGAGTTGAATTGGATATGCTAAATTAGCAATAACTTTTGAAGGAGTGATTGTTATCTTTGCGCTAATCTCGCCTGTTGAAACAACAAATCCTTGATTCTTAAAAATGTTTAAATCAACACAATCCTGAATCTTGTTAGAGATGATTTTTGCTATTCTCTGCCCAATCTCCTGTTTTGTGATATATCTATTAATACACTCATTATCCTGTTGCAAACACAGATAGTTTACTTTTGTATTATTATAATAAATAAAAACATCCGGCTCAAAACTTAAACCTTGTAAAGCAATTGTTTGAACTTCTTTCTTTGCAATATCCTGCAAACAGGATTTGACATAGGTTTCTAATGGAGTAATTGAATCTGTTATTGGAATATATCTCTCAGCTTTTTGGTTAGCAATCTCCTTTATTGTTAGAGTTAACCCTATTGTAACAACTAAAAGTAACCCTAATATAATAAACACAGTAACCTGCGCTTTCTTCCTAGAGTGCATAGTATACCTCTTTAAAAATTGCGTTTTGCGCAATTTTTTGAATATTTATTACTTTTTGGTTATAGATTTTATATAGTTTTGTATTTTTTAACAAGCTTTAAAAACATAATGCTATTTCTTACAACCTATGCATGACGCAACAACAGCAATCAACGAATTAAAACAATTGGCAGAAAAGTTTAGAGAAGAACGTGATTGGAAACAGTTTCATACACCAAAAGATATGGCAATAGATGTAGCGGTAGAAGCAGGAGAGATTCTTGAACATTTTCGTTTTCGCACAAATGAAGAGATTATGCAATTTCTTAAAGATCCTCAGAAAAAACAGCAGATTAGTCATGAAATGTCAGATGTTTTATGGGGATTATTGTATCTAGCAATTGACATGGATATTGACCTAGCAGCAGCATTTGATGAAAAACTAAAACTATCAGCAAAAAAATATCCTATTGAAAAAGCAAAGGGAGTAAATAAAAAGTATACTGAATTATAAAAAATCTTGCGTAGCTCAATTTTTTATCACAGGTGGAAAAAATGAAATTGTATGAGTTTGAAGGAATGCAGATATTTGCGCAAACTGGAATAGCAATACCACAGCAGGTTGTAATCCAATCAATTGAAGAATTAGAAAAAACATATGACTTGCTGCGCAAAGGTTCTGTTGTTGTTAAAGCGCAAACTCTTGCCGGCAAAAGAGGAAAGGCTGGCGCAATAAAATTCTGCGACACAAAATCAGCAACAAAGAATGCAATAAAACAGATGCTGAATAAAGCAATTCTTAATGAAACTGCAACTAAATTAATTGTTGCCGAGAAACTAACAGTGAAAAAAGAATATTATCTGGGATTAATCTTTTCACAAGAACTGCGCTCTCCTGTATTGATACTTAGCACAAAAGGAGGAATTGACATTGAAGAGACAGAGAAATTACATCCTGAAATTGTTCATAAGTTTCCAATAAATATTCTTGAAGGAATTGATGAGAAAATAGCAAAACAATTTTCTAAAACAGCGCAATTTCAAGAAAATGAGATTAATGAGCTTGCTAGAATATTGGTTAAATTTTACAAAGCATTTTCTGATTTTGATATGAAAATGGCAGAAATAAATCCATTAATCAAAACAAAAGAAAATAAATTTATTGCAGCAGATGCTGTTATTGTTTTAGATGAAGCAGCAGAATACCGATACAAAATAAAATTCCCCCAAAGGATGGGCATTGGCAGAGAATTGACACCAATTGAAATAGCTGCAAAAAAAATTGATGAAGAAGATTATCGCGGAGTTGCTGGCAGAACATATATTGATTTAGACGGAGATATAGGTGTATTGGCATCTGGCGGAGGAGCAAGCATTACTTGCGTAGATGCATTAATCAGTTATGGCGGAAAACCTGCAAATTATACTGAATACTCAGGCAATCCTTCTGCTGAGAAAGTTGAAAAATTAGCGCGAGTTGTGCTATCAAAGAAAGAATTGAATGGTTTATGGATTATAGGCGGAACTGCAAATTTTACTAGAATAGATATTACTATTGGCGGAATAATCAAAGCATTAAAGGAGATAAAACCAAAATTTCCAATTGTTGTCAGAAGAGGAGGACAAGGAGAAAAAGAAGCATTTGCAATGCTCAATCAAGCAGCAAAAGATTATGGATTAGATATTAGTTGCTATGATGATACCACACCAATGACAGTAAGCGCAAAGATTTTGGCAGACAAAGTAAGAAATTATAAAGAAAGGTGCAGAAAATGATAAAAGTGATTATTTTTGATTTTCGCGATACAATAACAAATGTTAAATTCAGTTACTTAAATAGAAATAATTACTTATGGAACTACTGCATTAATTATTGCAAAGTTGAGAGCATATTTAATCAGAAATTGCAAGATGCTAGAAATAAAGTAATTGAAGAGCATACTGCAAATAATACAATATCTGATTGGGATAGTTTAGTATTTGAAACATTGTTCAAGAATAATAATTATAATTTCTCTGAAGAACAAAAAAAGAAACTGTATCCCATATTAGAAGATATATTTATTACACGAGTAAAAACGTTCCAAGATGCATTATTTTTATTGAATTATTGCAGAAATAATAATATTAAGACAGGATTAACAATTGATGGCACAAAACAAAGAGAGAATAAGATTCTTGATACTCATAATCTTAGACAATATTTTGATGCAATCTCCATCTCTGAAGAAGTTGGCAAAAATAAGTTTACTGATGCTGTTTTAGTTGATTGCATAAATAAACTAAAACAAAAAACAAATTTTACACCTGAAGAAGTTTTGGTAATTGGAGACAGAATTGATAAAGATATCATCCATGCAAAAAAGCATAATCTTAAGACAGCTTTGCTGCAGCGAGAAGATGGAAGATATGCGCAGCAGAATCAAGCTTTACTTGAAGAATACAAACCTGATTTTATTATTAAATCGTTAACTGAAATTCAAGTCTTGTTAGAAAAAGAAGCAAGGCTAAAAAAATAATAATAGGCGGACGGAGTGAGTTTTTTATGAGTATATTAATAAATGAAAATACTAGAATTTTAGTGCAAGGAATTACAGGAAATGAAGGCACACGAGCAACAAAGTTTATGCTTGCCTATGGAAGCAAAGTAGTTGCTGGAGTTACGCCAGGAAAAGGTGGACAAAGTGTAGAAAGTGTCCCTGTGTATAATTCAATCAAAGAAGCTCTAGTTAAACATCCTGAAATCAATTGCTCTGTTATTCTTGTTCCACCTAAATTTGCAAAAGCAGCAATGCTTGAAGCAATTGAAAATAAAATCAAATTAATCAATATTATAACTGAATTTATTCCAATACATGATGTTGCAGAATGCATTGCAAAAGCAAAATTAGCTGGATGCATAATTATTGGTCCAACATCTGTTGGCATTATCTCCCCTGGAAAATGCAAGATTGGAGTAATTGGCGGAGATACAAACAAAGCATATATGCAAGGAAATATTGGAATCATCTCAAAATCTGGAGGAATGTCCTCAGAGACTGCATATATTTTTAAACTAGCAGGAATTGGTCAAAGCACAGTTGTTAGCATAGGCGGCGATGTTGTTAATGGATTTTCATTCAAAGATGCTTTAGAAATGTTTGAAAAAGATCCAGAAACAAAAGCTGTTGTTATCTTTGGTGAAATAGGCGGAACTTACGAAGAAGAAGCTGCTGCATTTATCAAAGCAAAAGAATTTACTAAACCATGCGCAGCATTTATTTCTGGCAAATTTGCAGAAGCTTTGCCAAATGTTACTCTCGGACATGCTGGCGCTATTATTGAGGGTGGCAAAGGCAGCAGAGAAAGCAAAGTAAAAGCTCTTAGAGAAGCTGGTGTGATGGTTGCAGAAGTGCATCATGAGTTGGTTGATTTGATAAAAAAAGCGTTAAAGATATGGTTGGCAACACATATTCTACGTTAACTACTATCAACCTAAAATACGAATCTAAGTTAACTATCAATGCCAAGAATAACTCAAGATTTAATCAAAGATGATTTTTCATAACTAAATTCGTAATTTACCAAGACCATGCCTCAGTTTGTATTTTTCTGAGTGAACAAAGTGAATTCGAAAAATACAAAACATTTATAAATCTATGTTAATTACACCTAACATAGAATACGAATATAGGTTAATCAAAATGCCACAAATAAAAGAAATGCTGCAACTTAACAACCCATGGTGGGAAGAATCATTTAGTTTTCAGTATAAAGAAAGAGCAATCTACACAAAAATAGAGAAATTTCTTTTTGTTCCGCAAATAATTTCATTTACAGGTTTGCGAAGGGTTGGAAAAACAACGCTGATGCTCAGAATTGTACAGGAATACATAACAAAAGAAATACCGCAAAAGAACATAATCTATTTTTCATTTGATAATTTTAAGCAAATTGAACTTCTTCAAATACTAGCAGAATACCAGAGGTTGATGCAAAAAGAGTTCAGAAAAGAAAAATTCTTGCTGCTTCTCGATGAAATACAGAAGCTTGACAATTGGCAAGAACAATTAAAAACAGTCTATGATCTTTATAGTAAAAATGTTAAAATAATTATCACAGGCTCAGAATCATTGTTTATTAAGAGAAGAATAAAAGAATCACTAGCAGGAAGAATATTTGAATTTAAAGTTGAGCCGTTGACATTTGAAGAATTTCTTGTTTTTAAGGGCATTAATTATCCAGTAATACCCATTTATGAAAAACAATTCTCAACTTTATTCAAGGAATATATGCAAACAATGGGATTTCCAGAACTTGTAAACATCATTGATAAGGAATTTATCAATAAATACATAAGTGAAGGTATTATTGAAAAAGTAATTTATAGTGATCTGCAGCAGATCTTTGGATTGAAAGAAACAGCATCGTTGCAATCCTTAATGAATATACTTATGAATAACCCAGGTGAAATTATGGAGCTTAATGACATTGCAAAAGAGCTAAAGATATCACGGCAGACTGTTGCAAATTACATATCTTATTTAGAAGATTCATTCTTATTAAGAAAACTGTACAACTACTCAGGAAATAGAAGGAAAATAGAAAGAAAACTGAAGAAATATTATCCAACCTTAATTTCACCAGAAATGTTATTCAAAGAAGAAGATTATATGCAATCAAAGATATTTGAATGGTTTGTTATCAATCAACTCAAAGCAGAATTCTTTTGGCGAGACCCTTATAAAAAAGAAGTTGATGCTGTGCTTGCAAATGAGAAAATAATTCCTATAGAGATAAAATACGGCAAGATTGAGATAAACAATCTACTTTCTTTCATGACCAAGTTTAATTGCAAACAAGGATACATCATTTCAAAAGAGAAAAAAGACACAATAAAAGAAGATAATAAAAGAATTGAGATAATCCCAGCATATTTATTCTTCTTGAAAGAGATAAAAGCGTTAAAGATATAATTTTCTCAACAAAATATATAAACCTCAAACATAATTCTTAACAAATGCAAATCGACAAACAACTCGTCCAACACATCGCATCCACTGCTCGCTTGCAATTATCAGAGCAGGAAATCAACGAATTCATTCCACAATTAAAAGAAATTCTCGATATGTTCTCACAGTTAGATCAAATTGATGTCAAAAACACTTTGCCAAGCTTCCATCCAATTCTTTTAGAGAATGTTACACGAGAAGATAAAATAAAACCATCCTTGACACAAGAGCAAGCCTTAAGCTTGACAAAACACAAAGAAGATGGCTATTTTAAAGGGCCAAAGATATTATAAACTAAAATTATCAATTGATAACAATAATTATCAGGAAATAAAAATGATAACCAACCTTCACAACCACATCCAGGCAGTGCATAATCAATCAATTGATATTGTTGAATACACTGCAAAAGCTCTCGAACAAGCAAAAGCAATCAACAAAGAATACAATTATTTCACAACTATCTCCGAAGAATTAGCTCTCAGTCAAGCACAAAATCTCAAAAAAACGCCAACAGGCAGACTCGCTGGCGTTTTTTTGTCAGTCAAAGACGCAATCTGCGTGCAAGGCGTAGAATCAACAGCTGGCTCCAAAATTCTCAAAGGCTACAAACCATTGTTCAATGCAACAGTCATACAACGCTGCATCAATGAAGGCGCAATTATTCTTGGCAAAACTTCGCAGGATGAATTTGGATTTGGAGGATTTGCAGTCAATACTGAAATTGTTCCAAAGAATCCTTTCAATAAGGATCGTGTAACAGGAGGAAGCTCAGGAGGTTCTGCTGGCATCACACAAAAAGCAGATTTTGCCCATCTTGCATTAGGAGAATCAACAGGAGGCAGCATTGTAAATCCAGCTCTTTTCTGTGGTGTCTATGGTTTATGTCCAACATATGGCAGAGTTTCTCGCTATGGATTATTAGATTACGGAAGTAGTTTAGACAAAATTGGTCCAATGGCAAAAACAATCGAAGATATTGCATCATTACTTAATATTATTGCAGGACACGATGATAAAGAAGCAACATCTGCAACACAAAAAACAGAAGATTACACAAAATATCTTAACAGACCTGTAAGAAAAATGAAAATCGGAATCATAAAAGATCTTTTCGGAGACGTTTTCGGAGACGGAGTCGATGAAAATATCACAAAAGCAATTTATAAAAAGATTGAACAACTAGAATCTGAAGAAGTGATCTGTGAAGAAGTTTCCATGCCAATTACAAACAAATATGGGATTCCTGCATACTATATCATTGCAACAGCAGAAGCTTCAACAAATTTGGCAAAATACTGCGGCATCCGTTACGGCGCTGCAGATGACCTGAAAAGCAATTATAACGAATATTTCACTAAATTTCGTGAAGCGAATTTTAGTAAAGAAGCAAAACGCAGAATTATGCTAGGAACTTTTACAAGAATGGCAGGTTATAGAGATGCATATTACACAAAAGCAATGAAAGTGCGTACAAAAATAATCGAAGAATACCAGCATTTATTCAAAAAGTATGATGCATTAATTTCGCCAGTAATGCCGATGCTTGCTCCAAAATTCTCAGAATTAGAAAAACTAACTCCTGCGCAGCATTATATGGCAGACATCATGACAGCTCCTCCTAATTTAGCAGGATTACCACACATCAATGTACCGATAGGCATGCACAATGACCAAGCTCTTGGATTGATGCTGACAACAAACCATTTTGAAGAAGGAAAGTTGATACAGATTGGAAGCGCTATAAGATAATCAGTGAGAAAAAAATGAAAATGAAATTCACCGCAGACATTATCATCGGAACAGAAGTTCACGTCCAATTAAATACAAATACAAAACTATTCTGCAGCTGCGCAACGAAAGGAGAAGATATTCCAAATAGCAGATGCTGTGAAATTTGTTTAGGAATGCCTGGTTCAAAGCCTTTAGTCAATCAAAAAGCAATCGAATATGCTCTAAAATTAGCATTAGCATTACACTGCAAGATCAACCCTGATGTCATATTCTCCAGAAAAGTATATTTCTATCCAGACTTAGCAAAAAACTATCAAATCACACAATTTGAAGTTCCACTTGGAGAAAATGGCTGCATTATTCTCGACTCAGGAAGAAAAGTGAAGATTGAAAGAATCCATCTTGAAGAAGATCCTGCATCACTAATTCATCCTGCAGGAATGGAAAAGTCTCAGTATACATTAATTGACTACAACAGATCAGGAATTCCGTTATGTGAAATTGTAACTGCTCCAGAAATGCATTCTCCTGAAGAAGCTAGGGAATTTATGAATAAATTAAAAATAATCCTGCAATATTTAAAAATTTTCGATGAAAATGTTTGTGTTATCAAAGCAGATGCAAACATATCCATTAAAGAATCAGGTTATATAAGAAGCGAAATAAAAAATATAACAGGTTTTAAGGAGATTGAAGATGCGCTGCTTTATGAAATACAACGACAGAAAAAAGCAATAAAAGATAATGAAAAATTAATTCAAGATACACGGGGGTGGAATCCAGATAATAAAACAACAATACGTCTTCGCACAAAAGAAACAGAAGCTGATTACGGTTATATTATTGATCCAGATCTAGTAAAGATTGATATTACTGAGAAGTTTGTTAAAGATATTCAAAAAGAAATGCCTGAGCTTCCTGAACAAAAGATTCACAAATTTATACATACACATAAAATCAATGAACAAGATGCAAAGATTCTAGCGGCAGAATATATATTAGCAGAATTATTTGAACAGATTGCAGTAGAGGTTTCTCCACAATTAGCTGCAAAATGGCTTCGCAGAGAATTAATAAGAGTTGTAAATTATAATAAAATGAATTTCTCACAATTAAAAATAGATGTAAAACATCTGATTGAATTATTCTCTATGATTGAGAAAAAAGAAATAACAGAGACTGTTGGTCAAGATATAATGAATCAATTGATCATAAAGCAATTTTCACCAAAAGAATATGTTGAAAAGAATAATCTTAAGACAGTGCAAGACATAGCGCAATTAGAATCTCTGTGTAAAGAGATAATTTCAAAAAATGCGCAGGTTGCGCAGGATTACAAGAATGGAAAGCAAGAAGCTTTGCATTTTTTGATAGGTCAAGTCATGCGACAAATGAAAGGAAAAGCAGATGCGAAAGCGCTGAAGGAAATGTTTGAGAAGATGATCAAAGATGAGTGATATATTTTTAAACTTCAAATTATTTCTTTATTTATGACTCAGAAAAGCAAAGGCGGCGGGTTCTTGCAAGTTATTGATGGTTTGTTGAGTAATAAAAGCAGAGAAGCTTTTGCTGAAAATGAGTTTACTGCTGTTTTATATGAGATTCAACAAAGAAGAAAAGAAAGAATTGTTTCACGTAAATATTATTTAATAGATGATAACGAAGAAAAAAAGAGTTTGCTTGAAAAGATGTTATGCCATTATCCTGATAATCTCTGTGTTAAACTTTCTGCAGTAATTGCTTATTTTGATGACAAGAATCTTAAGCATTTAGGATTGCTTGTATTGCGAGAGATTGAAGAAGCAATTGCTATGGATTCTCAACTATTATCTAAATTGAATAATGAAGAAAGCTTTGTTGATAAATTGCGTGATAATAACTTAGATGAGGCAGAGTTACGAATTGCAAGACATTATCTTGATATTAAAAGATTGCAAATTTTAAAAAGTGACTCTCAGAGTTTATATGATTTATTAATAAAAAGTTATGCTGCTGTTTTAATGCGTGATAATAATACAGCACTTTCTTGTTTTAGAGCTATTGAAAAGATTCATCCTGAAGCTATTTTTGCGTATAATCTATATGCACGCAGATTAGAGGCAAGCAATTATAAAAAAGAAGCTGAAGAAAAAAGATCAATATTCTCATCATGGGCATTGCATGATAATAATACGCAATTTGAACGCATCAGCAATGCTATGCGAAGTGTTTATGAACTAAATAATGAAGCTGCTCCTGCTGTGAATAAAACATTGATCAGTATTAGAACAAAAAGCAAGGATGAAATTAGTTATGAACAAAGCGCAATTAGTAAAGCAAAAGAGATTGTACAAAACTATGATTGCTATAAGATAGTTGAATCTGTGCATACAGAATGCATTGATGGCAGCTATTATCACATACTTAGAAGAAAGAGCGGAGATTTGCTGCTTTCTTTTCTTGAAGATAAGTGTAATAGTGATAAACAATTGTCTGTGTTATTAGATACTAGTTCATTTTTACAATTATTACAGTTTAATATGGATAAAGCAACAATCTGCAGCGAAAAAGAATGCGATAGTCTTGCAATGCGATTATCTGCAAGATTTGATGAAAATGATCTAAAATTATCTGAGAATGATAAGAATTCAATTGCTGAAATTTGCAGAAGTTTTCTTTTTCTTCCTGTTGTTTATAATAAAGACAGCCATCCTGAGAACTGGATTGTTGAAAGACTTCATGGTTCTCGAACAGGATATATTATTACTGCATTGGATTTTCAGAGAAAAGAAGCAGTACCTTGCGTGTTTGATATTGCTAATCTATTAAGATACGGCGATTATATTAAGGATAAAGATGAACTTGCTGTTTTAAGAGAATATTATCAACAGAGATCAAATAAAAGTAATGATTTTAAGAATATTAATTACCAACAATTTGTTGAAGGTTATTATGCTGCTGTTGTTTATAGAATGTTTTCTCTGTTCTGCGCATGGAAACATCCCAGAAAAGCAGGATATAACAGCAGAGTTCCGATAATATTACATAATGCAGTTGATGCAATCGAAAAGATTCAGAAGATTCAAGATAAACAGTTTAATGCAGAGAGAATTTTGCATTTTTGCAAAATTCTCCAAAAAGATTAGCTGAATTAATTAATTCTGATAGTTCAATGAGATAATTGATTCAATGCTATGATTGATGAAGAAAAATCTGCTGTTTGTGTGAGAATCTGGCTGCAGATGTTTAACATAAATAATTCTGAAATATTTTCTGCTTGAAAACTTGTTATTTCTGTCTTTATTACTTTATGCTGTTTGCTAATGCTGGTTAATTTCTGCAGTGAAAAATTATAATAAAGATCATAATATAATAAAAAGAATGAATTTACTTTATCAAACAGAGAGATGATTTCTGGCGAGATTAGTTTATTATTTATTTCTTGGTTTTCAAAATGATTGCAGATGTACTTATAATTATCGCAAATCTTTTCTAAGTTCCAGAGAATAACGTACAAAAAGTTTGCTTTTTTGTATTCTACAATCCTATGCTTGTTTAGAATACGCTGACAAAAGTTTGTCAATTGATTGTTAAGAAGCTCTAGTTTTGTTGTTTGTTGGAAGTCATAGTTTTGTTGTTTTAGTTTTGCTGCAACATCAGCTGCCATTTCTAAAGTAACACGAAAAGCTCTTCTTAAAGAATTATCAAACTGCTGCTGCTGTTCTTCAGCAATTGCTGAGATCACTAGCTTTTTATCTGTTTTTCCTGTGATTGTGAATCCTGTGAATAAATCCTTAAGCAATTCACCCACTAATTGAAGCTGTTGAGTGTTGTTGTAGAATAGTTCTATCTCATCATAGCCGGATTTATGCAATGCAGATAATAACCAGCGTATAACTCTATCATCAAGCTCTCCAATAGAGATAGAAATAAATTGCTTGTTGTTGTTTACATCAGCTGTAATTGTTAATTCATTATTGTTTTCTTGAAGATTGAGTTCATCTCCTTTTTGAAGATTATATTTAGAAAGCCATGCTAATGGAAGCGTCATTACATAGGTTTTATCAGCAATCTTGATAATCTTGCGATGCATGAATAAGGAGAGAGAAATAGATATATATAAAATTTATTAAATCTAATTTAAGATAGGCATGCAACAAATACCTGCCGGATTTACTTCTTTCTTATCATTGAAGCAGACACGCGATGGGTCCTCGATATAGCCTTTGTTGTTATCACAACCAAAATTACCTGTAATAGATGATTTTACAGCAAGAGAACTGCCCGATATAATATCGCCTGTTTTTTCATCAATACAAAAAGCGCCTTGAACTGCCTGACATTCACTTATTTTTTTATTAAATATTGCTAATCTTCCTGTGAATATGTAAGTTATTACTATAAGAACAACTATCGCTATAATAGTAATGATTATTACATTTATTGAAAGGTCTGCTTTTTTATAAAATTGTGTTGATTTTGCCATTTTTTATTGTCCAAAGGTTGGCAATGGCGAACAACATGCATTTACTGTATCAGGAGTAGCATCGTCGTTTAAACAAACACGTGTTGTGTCTTTAATGTAATTCTCATCACAGTTTGAACCCATGTTACATCGATTGCCTTGAATCTTTAAACAATCACTTAAACCTTTGTTAAACAATGTAATTCTTCCTGTAAAAATAAAAGTAATCAGAATTAATATAACTAATGCTATGACTGTTATAACAATTATATTTATTGATAAATCTCCTTTTTTCATCATTAAAAAACACCTCACTTCGTTCGTTGTTTTTTATCAGTAAGGGTGAGCGAAGCGAATCCCTTATTAATATTTGTATAAGACTACTATATAAAACTTACTTAAATCTGGCAATGTCAAGTTAATTGAGTAAGATTTAATTCTTTGTTCATCTTAGCAAAAAATAGCTGGTGTGCCACCAGTAATTTCAGGTTACTGGTAGGAAAAGCGCGCACCAGACTAAAAAATACGGTGATTAAAGATGATACAA